>NZ_LIQX01000534.1 GCF_001418475.1 Streptomyces ossamyceticus
CGGTCCTGCCGGACTCGGCGGAGGGGGCGGGCTTGGGACGCGACGGCTCGGCGGCCTTGTCGGCGGGCGCGGACTGGGCGTGCTCGACGGAGCCCTGCGCGGGGTTCTTCGCCTGCGTCGCGTTCTGCGCGGGCTTGGCCGCGGGGCCCGAGGCGGACTCGGGCTTGGCGGCGGTCAGGTGCTGGGCCTCGTCTGCCAAGAGGGCTCCTCGTGCGCGATCCGGGTCCCCCGGTCAGGCTCCGGAGCACCCATCGTAGCGATCCTGCGCTCCGGGATCGCCTTCAGGCCACTGTGAGACCCGTCCTCCCGTGAAACGCGAGAGGCGGGCGCCGGATTCCTCCGGGCCCGCCTCGGGGTGCGTGTAGTGGTCAGTTACCGCACGTCAGGCATCAGCGCCACTTGAGCAGCGAGGCACCCTTGATCTGGATCTCACGGTCCGCCGCGACATTGCCCCAGGGGACGTTCTTGATGAAGCCGGACTTGCCGCAGCCGGCGTTGTACCACTTGGTCTTGAAGCCCTTGGGGCCGCCCTTGACGAAGCCCTTCACCTTGATGCAGGGCGTGCCGCGCTCGGCGGCCCAGCGGTAGGTGACCTTCAGACCCGGCCGGCCCAGGATGGCGCAGCCGTACGAGGACTTGCTCCACTTGCCGGGGATACCGACGGCGTTCTTCCAGCTGGTGCAGGGGTTCGCCTTGAGGGTGACGGTCGTGACCGCGGTGTCGGCGGCGGCCTTGGGGGCGGCGCCGGCCGGGGCCGCGGCGGCGGACAGGGCCGCGACGGACGCCACGGCGACGGCGCCGGACGCGAACTTGCGCGTGATGGTCATACTTTTCCTCCCGTTTTCTCCCCTTCCGGGGAGTTCGGGATCGATCTTGGCAGGAGCGATCATGCAAAGCCAACCGCATTGAGCAAGATCTGAGCTTTCACCGGGGGTTTCCCGTGTTCTGAGATTCCACATGGCGAACATGTGCACAACGAGCAAAGAGCGTGTACGCGACGGGTGGCGAACGTCCACAAACGGAACGGGCGCCCCGGGGACGAATCCCTGGGGCGCCCGTTCCATGCGGTCGCGCGAACCGTCTCAGACGGTGATCAGCGCCTCCAGCGGCGCTCCGCCGAGCGCCGACTCCAGACGCTGCCGTCCGGCCAGGAACGCCAGCTCCATCAGCACCGTGACGCCCGCCACGTCGGCACCCGCGCGGCGGATCAGCTGGAGGGAGGCCTCGGCGGTGCCACCGGTGGCCAGGACGTCGTCGATGACCATGACGCGGTCGCCCGCGACGAGGTCCTCGGCGTGCACCTCGATCTCGGCGGAGCCGTACTCCAGGTCGTACGCCTGGCTGAGCGTCGCTCCGGGGAGCTTGCCCGCCTTGCGTACGGGGATGAAGCCGACACCGGCCCGGACGGCGGCCGGGGCGCCCAGGATGAAGCCGCGGGCCTCCAGGCCGACGATCTTCGTGGCACCGTGCCGCACGGTGACCTCGGCCAGCGCGTCCGTCAGCGCGGTGAACGCCGCCGGGTCGGCCAGCAGCGGGGTGATGTCCTTGAACATCACGCCCGGCTCGGGGTAGTCCGCGACATCACGGATGCGGCTGAGCAGCAGCTCCTTGATGTCGGTCATCGCCGCTTACCGCCCCGGCCCCGGCTGCGGGCCCCGGACTGGGAGCGCGGCCCGACCACGGCGGGGGTCGCGTCCTCGTGCTGGTCCCCGTGAGGGCCGTCGGCGGCGGTCTCCACCGTCTGCTCCCCCTGGGCACGCTTGGCGAGGACCCGCTTCTTCAGGGCCTTCATCTGCGGCTCGCGCTCCTTGAGGTCGGCGACGAGCGGCGTGGCGATGAAGATCGAGGAGTACGCGCCGGCCGCGAGACCGACGAACAGCGACAGCGAGATGTCGTTGAGCATGCCCGCGCCGAGGACACCGCCACCGATGAAGAGCAGACCGGCGACCGGCAGCAGCGCGACCACCGTGGTGTTGACGGACCGCACCAGGGTGCTGTTGATCGAGCGGTTGGCGATGTCGCTGTAGGTCCAGCGGGTCTGCTTGGTGATGTCCTTCGTCTGCTCCTTGAGGCTGTCGAAGACGACGACCGTGTCGTAGAGCGAGTAACCGAGGATGGTCAGCAGACCGATCACCGTACCCGGCGTCACCTCGAAGCCGACCAGGGCGTAGATGCCGACGGTGATGGTGATGTCGTGGATCAGGGCGACGAACGCGGCGACGGCCATGCGCCACTCGAACGCGATCGCCAGGTAGATCACCACGAGCACCAGGAAGATCGCGAGACCCTGCCAGGCCTTGTCGGCGATCTGGTCGCCCCAGCTGGGGCCGACCAGCTCCGCGCTGATCTTGTCCGGGTTGAGCTTGAGGTCCTCGGCGATGTCCTGCTTGATGCGGTCGGCCTGGCCGGTGTCCACACCGGAGACCTGGATCCGCAGTGCGCCGGTGCCGAGGCCCTGCACGATCGCGTCGTGGCCGGACGCCTTCTCCGCGGCCTCTTCCGCCTGCGTGGAGGAGACGCTGGTCTTCGGGGTGGTGAAGACGGCACCGCCCTGGAACTCGATACCCATGTTCATGCCGCGCACCGCCAGGCCGAGGATGGCCGTGATGGTGATCAGGATGGAGACCGCGTACCAGATCTTGCGGTTGCCGACGAAGTCGTAGCCGACCTCGCCGCGGTGGAGTCGTGCTCCGAGGTCACCGAGCTTGGACATCTCAGGCCTCCTTCGGGTCGGCGGGGGCGGAACGGCGCGTGCGGCGCAGCGGGGGCTGCACACCCAGGCTCTTCGGGTCGAGGCCGGACCAGCGGTGGCCGCCTGCGAAGAACTTCCTGCGGGCCATCAGCGTCAGCAGCGGCTTGGTGAAGAAGAACACCACGACGACGTCGAGCAGGGTGGTCAGGCCGAGCGTGAACGCGAAGCCCTGGACCTTGCCGACGGTGACCACGAAGAGCACCGCGGCGGCGAGGAACGACACGAAGTCGGAGACCAGGATGGTGCGTCGGGCACGCGGCCAGGCGCGCTCGACGGCCGGACGGAGCGTACGGCCCTCGCGGATCTCGTCCCGGACGCGTTCGAAGTACACGATGAACGAGTCGGCCGTGATACCGATCGCGACGATCGCGCCGCACACCGCCGGCAGGTTCAGCGCGAAGCCGATGGCCGGGCCGAGCAGCGACATGATCACGTAGGTGAGCGCCGCGGAGACCAGCAGCGAGGCGATCGCGATGAACGACAGGCCGCGGTAGTACACGAGCAGGTAGAGCACGACCAGGGCGAGGCCGATGGCACCGGCGATCAGACCGGCGTGCAGCTGCTCACCGCCGAGCGCGGCGTCCACCGTGGTGACGCTGGACTCCTTGAAGGTCAGCGGGAGCGCGCCGTACGACAGCATGTTGGAGAGGTTCTGCGCCTCCTCCTGGGTGAAGCTGCCGGAGATCTCGGCCTTGCCGCCGGTGATCGGGCTGTTCACCTCGGGGTGCGAGACCACCTCGTCGTCCAGGACGATCGCGAACTGGTTCTGCGGGGAGGGCTGGCTGGAGAGCTTGGTGGTGACGTCGAGGAACTTCTTGCTGCCCTGGGAGTCGAAGTCCATGACGACCTTCCACCCGCCCGCGTTCTGGGTGTCGAGGATCGCCTGCGCCTTGGTGATCTCCGTGCCGTCGACGCCGACCGGGCCGAGCAGGAACTTGCTCCAGACCTTCGGGGCTTCCTCACCGCAGGCGATGATGGGCTGGTCGTTCTTGCCCTTGCCGGCCGTGGCCCGCTGCTTCGGGTCGCTGCAGTCGAGCTTCGCGTACGCCGCTTCCAGGTCCTGGGTGGCCTTGTCGGCACTCGGGGTGGGGGTCGGCGAAGCCTTGTCGGAGGCCTTCGGGGAGCCGGAGCCGCTCGGGGTCGGCGTCGAGTCGGCCTTCAGCGCGTCGGTGACGGCGCGGCCCTGCGAGGTCGCGGAGCCCGTCGGGCTGGGGGACTCGGGAGACGTCGCCTTGTCGGTGCCCTTGTCCGCGTTCTTGTCGCCGGACTTCGAGGGGCTCGGCGAGGCGCTGCCGCTGGCGTCACCGCTCGGCGGGGTGGTCGGGAGGGCCGCGGCGCCGCTGCCCTCGACCTTCACGACGGGGCGGAAGTAGAGCTTCGCGGTGGTGCCGACCTGGTCCCGGGCTTCCTCGGAGTCCGTGCCCTTGGGGATGTTGACAATGATGTTCTCATTGCCCTGGGTCTGCACCTCCGCCTCGGAGACGCCCAGACCGTTGACACGGCGGTTCATGATCTCGACCGCGGTGTCCATGTTGGTCTTGTTGATCGCGTTGGGCTGGCCGGGCTCGTTGATCGCCGTCAGCGTGATGCTCGTACCACCGGCGAGGTCGATGCCGAGACGCGGCTTGGTGTGTCCGGAGGCAAACATTCCCCCAGTGAGCGCCACGATGGCGATCAGGATGAGGGCCAGCGCGCGCCCAGGCTTGCTCTGGGTGCTGGCGCTCCGGCCCTTCTTCGGTGCTGCCACCTTCTCGTACTCCCTCTCGGGCCGCCGCGCGCGGGGTCAGCGCGGGGGCGGCCATGACTGGTGTCGGGAATCCGGGCGAGAACGGCACGTGCCCGGGGCGCGGGCGGTTCTCGCCCGTGCTCCCGGGACGTGACTACTTCGCGTCGGACTCGCCGTCTGTCTTCTTCGGCTCTGCTTCGTCGGCCTTCGCCTCGACGGTCTCGTCGGTCGCGTCGTCGGACACGTCCTTCTTGCCGAGGTCGATGGGCTTGTCGTCGGAAGCGGCGGAAGCGTCGTCGGAGGGCTCGTCGGTCTCGGTGAGGGAGGAGGCGTCGTCCGGGACGACGTCGGACTTCAGGTCGTGCTCGATGCCGTGGACGATGCGGTTGTACTCCTCGTCACTGAGGACGGCACCGATGGCGTTCTTCGCGAACAGCAGCTCGACGCCCGGCCCGGCGTCGACGAGGACCGTGTCCTCACTGACCTCCTTGACCGTCGCATACATGCCCCCGATCGTGCGGACGCCGGAACCGGGCTGCATCTGGTTCCGCATGTCGACGGCCTGCTGCTGCTTCTTCTTGGCCGATCGGGTCATCAGGATCATGGCCCCGATGAGCACGATGAACGGGAGGAGGGTCACGAGACTCACGGGTCGGAACTTCCTTCACACGACCGCGATGGCGAGCGGCCTGATGGTTGGGGGTATGTGTGCTGCCGACAAGGGCGGCATCGGCGGAGTCTAAGCGAGTCCACCGTGATGGAACAACGCACAGCATGTCACCGTGGTTCCTTGCCGGGCGAGTACCGCGCCGTCACGAGACGGTCACGCCCCGAACAGGTCCTGTTGTCCGTTTCCGCCGGTCATGCCGCGTGGCGGGGTGAGTCCGAGGTGGGTCCAGGCGGCGGGGGTGGCGACCCGTCCGCGGGGGGTCCGGGCGAGCAGTCCCTCGCGGACGAGGAAGGGTTCGGCGACCTCCTCGACGGTCTCGCGCTCCTCCCCCACGGCGACGGCGAGGGTGGACAGGCCGACCGGTCCGCCGCCGAAGAGCTTGAGCAGGGCTTCGAGGACACCGCGGTCGAGGCGGTCCAGCCCGCGGGCGTCCACCTCGTAGACGGCGAGGGCCGCGGCGGCGATGTCGCGCGTGATGATCCCGTCGGCCTTGACCTGCGCGTAGTCGCGGACGCGGCGCAGCAGACGGTTGGCGATACGGGGCGTACCGCGGGAGCGGCCGGCGATCTCGGCGGCGCCCTCCGGATTGATCTCCACGTCGAGGAGGTGCGCCGAGCGGTGGATGACCCGTTCCAGCTCGGCGGGTTCGTAGAACTCCATGTGCGCGGTAAATCCGAAACGGTCGCGCAGCGGCGGCGGCAGCAGTCCCGCGCGGGTGGTGGCGCCGACCAGGGTGAACGGGGGGAGTTCCAGCGGGATGGCGGTGGCACCGGGGCCCTTGCCGACGATGACGTCGACCCGGAAGTCCTCCATCGCCATGTACAGCATCTCCTCGGCGGGCCGGGACATGCGGTGGATCTCGTCGAGGAAGAGGACCTCGCCCTCCTGGAGTGAGGAGAGGATCGCGGCCAGGTCGCCTGCGTGCTGGATGGCGGGGCCGGAGGTGATGCGGATGGGGGCGCCCATCTCGGCCGCGATGATCATGGAGAGGGTGGTCTTGCCGAGGCCCGGGGCGCCGGAGAGCAGGACATGGTCGGCCGTCGCCCCCCGCGCGCGTGCGGCCCGCAGGACGAGGTCGAGTTGTTCGCGGACCTTCTCCTGGCCGATGAACTCGTCCAGGTCCTTGGGGCGCAGGGCCGCCTCGACGGCCTGGTCCTCACGGTCGGCGACGGAGCCCACCAGGCGGTCGGGGGCGGTGTCATCGGTCGTGTCGTCCCAGTTCATTGCGGGTGCCTCGCGGGTCGCGGTCGGATGGAGGGGAGAGGTGAGATGTGGAGTGGGGCCGTACTGATGGAGGGCGTCGAGCGCCTCGACAGTGTGGTCAGCGGGCTCGGTTGAGGGTCTGGAGGGCCGCCTTCAGCAACTGGCCCACCTGGGGCGTGCCTTCGGTGGCCTCGGCCTGGGGGGTCACGGCCGACACGGCCTCGTCGGCCTCGCGTGTGGCGTACCCGAGGCCGATCAGGGCGGCGTGCAACTGGTCGCGCCAGCCCTGAGTGACGGGGGCGCCGATCGCGGGGGCGCCGACGGGCCCGCCCAGGCGGTCCTTCAGCTCCAACAGCAGCTTCTGGGCACCCTTCTTGCCGATGCCGGGGACGGCGATCAGCGCTTTCTCGTCGCCGGTCGACACAGCTCGGCGCAGGGCGTCGGGGGTGTGCACGGCCAACATCGCCTGGGCCAGGCGGGGTCCGACGCCGCTCGCGGTCTGGAGCAGTTCGAAGATCTGGCGCTCGTCGTCGTCCACGAAGCCGTACAGCGTGAGGGAGTCCTCACGGACGACGAGGGAGGTGGCGAGCTTGGTGGGCTGACCCATGCGGAGCCCGGAGAGCGTGTTGGGTGTGCACTGCACCGCGATGCCGATACCACCGACCTCGACGACCGCGGAGTCCGGGGCGAGGGCGGCGACCGGGCCGCTGACGAAGGCGATCATGACGTACGGCCTTTCGATGCGTGCAGGGCCACGGCCTGCTGGAGGCGGTTCTGGGCGGGGGCCCGCCAGATGTGGCAGATGGCGAGGGCGAGGGCGTCGGCCGCGTCCGCCGGCTTCGGGGGCGCGTCGAGCCGCAGCAGACGGGTGACCATGGCACCGACCTGGGCCTTGTCGGCGCGGCCGCTGCCGGTGACGGCGGCCTTGACCTCGCTGGGGGTGTGCAGGGCGACCGGGATGCCGCGGCGGGCCGCACACAGCATGGCGACGGCGCTGGCCTGGGCGGTGCCCATGACCGTGCGGACGTTGTGCTGGCTGAACACCCGCTCCACGGCGACGAATTCGGGGCGGTGTTCGTCGAGCCACTGCTCGATGCCCTGCTCGATCGCGACGAGGCGGTGCCCCAACTCCGCGTCCGCGGGAGTCCGGACGACTCCGACGCCGAGCATAGTGAGCGGCCGACCCGCGACTCCCTCGACAACGCCCACGCCGCACCGCGTGAGTCCGGGGTCCACCCCGAGTACGCGCACCGCGCCCCCTCCCGCTCGATCACCTGTTTGTGCAGGCTATCTGCTGCCACCGACAACGGCGGCGGGCCGGTGGGTGTGTCCCACCGGCCCGCCGGATCCGCTCGGTTCGCGGTAGCGCTACGCGTCGACCTTGGCCATCACGTCGTCGCTGACATCGAAGTTCGCGAAGACGTTCTGGACGTCGTCGCTGTCCTCGAGGGCGTCGATCAGCTTGAAGATCTTCTTGGCGCCCTCCTCGTCCAGCTCGACCTGCATGGTCGGGACGAAGTTGGCCTCGGCGGAGTCGTAGTCGATCCCGGCCTCCTGGAGGGAGGTGCGGACCGCGACCAGGTCGGTGGCCTCGCTGAGCACCTCGAAGGACTCGCCCAGGTCGTTGACTTCCTCGGCGCCCGCGTCGAGGACGACCTCCAGGACGTCGTCCTCGGACAGCTCGCCCTTGGGGACGATCACGACGCCCTTGCGGTTGAAGAGGTACGACACGGAACCCGGGTCGGCCATCGAACCGCCGTTGCGGGTCATGGCGACGCGGACGTCGGAGGCGGCGCGGTTGCGGTTGTCCGTGAGGCACTCGATGAGCACCGCGACACCGTTCGGGCCGTAGCCCTCGTACATGATCGTCTCGTAGTCCGCGCCACCGGCCTCGAGACCGCCACCGCGCTTGACCGCGGAGTCGATGTTCTTATTCGGGACCGACTGCTTCTTCGCCTTCTGGATGGCGTCGTAGAGAGTCGGGTTGCCCTCGATGTCGACGCCACCCATCCGGGCCGCGACCTCGATGTTCTTGATGAGCTTCGCGAAGAGCTTGCCGCGCTTGGCGTCGATCACGGCCTTCTTGTGCTTCGTCGTAGCCCATTTAGAGTGGCCGGACATCTGCCTGTCTCCTTCGCGTAACCCATCTCTGCAACGAACCCCAGAGATCCTACAAGGACTCCGCCACCTTGTTCGCGCGCACCATGTCGACGAACAGCGCGTGCAGCCGGTGGTCGCCGGTCAGCTCCGGGTGGAACGACGTGGCGAGGGCGTTGCCCTGGCGTACGGCGACGATGTGACCGTCGTGCTCGGCCAGCACTTCCGTCTGCGCGCCCACGGACTCCACCCAGGGGGCGCGGATGAAGACGCCCTCCACGGGATCGCCCTCGACGCCCGTCACGTCGACCGCCGCCTCGAAGGACTCGTTCTGACGCCCGAAGGCGTTGCGGCGCACGATCATGTCGATGCCGCCGATCGTCTCCTGGCCCGAGCGCGGGTCGAGGATCTTGTCGGCGAGCATGATCAGGCCGGCGCAGGTGCCGTACACGGGCAGTCCGGAGTGGACACGCGCGCGCAGGGGCTCCATGAGGCCGAAGAGGACGGCCAGTTTGGAGATGGTGGTGGACTCGCCGCCGGGGATGACGAGGCCGTCCACCTCGGCGAGTTCCTCGGGGCGCCGCACCGGCCTGGCCACGGCGTCGGCCGCGGCCAGGGCGATGAGGTGCTCCCGTACGTCACCCTGGAGGGCCAGGACGCCTATGACGGGGGTGTTGCTCATGGGTGCTTACCAGCCCCGGTTCGCGTAGCGCTCGGCCTCGGGGAGGGTGTCACAGTTGATGCCGACCATGGCCTCGCCAAGGTTGCGGGAGGCGTCCGCGATGATCTTCGGGTCGTCGTAGAAGGTGGTGGCCTTCACGATGGCGGCGGCGCGCTTGGCCGGGTCGCCGGACTTGAAGATGCCGGACCCGACGAAGACGCCCTCGGCGCCCAGCTGGCGCATCAGCGCGGCGTCGGCGGGGGTGGCGACACCACCGGCGGAGAAGAGGACGACCGGGAGCTTGCCCAGCTCGGCGACCTCCTTGACCAGCTCGTACGGGGCGCGCAGCTCCTTGGCGGCGGCGTACAGCTCGTTGTTGTCGTAGCCGCGCAGCCTGGCGATCTCGTTCTTGATCTGGCGCAGGTGGCGGACGGCCTCGACGACGTTGCCGGTGCCGGCCTCGCCCTTGGAGCGGATCATGGCCGCGCCCTCGGCGATACGGCGCAGGGCCTCGCCGAGGTTGGTGGCGCCGCAGACGAACGGGGTGGTGAAGGCCCACTTGTCGGAGTGGTTGACCTCGTCGGCCGGGGTGAGGACCTCGGACTCGTCGATGTAGTCGACGCCGAGGGACTGCAGGACCTGGGCCTCGACGAAGTGGCCGATGCGGGACTTGGCCATGACCGGGATCGAGACGGCCTCGATGATGCCCTCGATCATGTCCGGGTCGGACATACGGGCGACGCCGCCGTCCTTGCGGATGTCGGCCGGGACCCGCTCCAGGGCCATGACCGCGACCGCGCCCGCGTCCTCGGCGATCTTCGCCTGCTCCGGGGTGACGACGTCCATGATCACACCACCCTTGAGCTGCTCGGCCATGCCGCGCTTCACGCGGGCGGTACCGGTCTCGGGGGTCTGGGCGGCGGAGTTGGGCAAGCTGGACACGGGTTCGACCTCGCTCGGTGGAAGAGGGTTTCTGCAATCACCGAGGAAACGGGAGGGGCACAGGCCACTGCAAGGGCCAATGGGGAGGCGGTGGATCGTTTTCCGCCGTGGGCTCCGCCAGGGCGGGGTGCGCGGAGCCGGCTGGACGGCGTGCGCGGTGCCGATCGGGCGAGCCCTGACCTGCCGCGGGTACGCCTGGTCTCGTGGTTGCTCAGGCGACACCCTGTACCTCTGACCAGCAGCGTTGCGGCCCTGACCTGACCAGGCCCCCGTCGCCGTACCCGCGCCGCGTCGTCAGGTCGTCGGTCGGTCGGCCAGGGCGGCCGGGGGTTCGTCGTCCATCTCGAAGGCCAGCGGGAAGGGCGCGTGGCCGGCGAGACGGAACCAGCGGACCTTGCGGTGGCGGCGCAGGGCGCGGGCCGCGCGCACGGCGTCGTTGTGGAAGCGGCGGGCCATGGGGACCCGGCGGACGGCCTGGGCCAGCTCGTTCGCGGCGTCCTCTCCCCCGGGCGCCTCCCGTACCGCCTCCACCTGCTGCGCCTCACCGAACACGGCGCGCAGCGCCTGGCTCAGCTCGCTCTCGGCGACCTCGCGCTGCTCCTCCTCGGCCTGCCGCGCGGCGTGCGCCGCCTCGTAGAGCACGATGGAGGCCGCCGGGTCCAGCACCCCGGAGGTGGCCAGCTCCTGGGCGACCGAGGCACGGCGCAGCAGTTGCGCGTCGAGCGCGGCACGGGCGGCGTCGATCCGCGCGTGCAGGCGGTCGAGGCGCCCTGCCGTCCAGCTCAGGTAGAGGCCGATCGCGAAGAGGACGACCGCGATCCAGATGAGTGTCGAAGTCACGGGCCGCAAGGCTACCGGTGCCGGGCACGCCCGCCGGACCCACCCGAAGCCGGGCCCTCACAGCCTCCGGCCCGTGCCGCAGCCGAAGCGGGCCTCCCTCCCGGCCAGCCCGGGGCCCGCCGTCGCGAGCACCGGCCCGTGCCGCCGCCGAGGGCTGCCCCCTGACGGCGCGGCTGCGATCCCGCCCGGCTGGGCCGGAGCCCGAAGTGCCGAGCCGGCCGGGCCGCCGCTGGGCCCGCACCGCCGAGGGACCAACCTCCTGGCCGCGACACCGCGGCTTCGCACGCCGGGAACGCACGGATACCGAGCCCTCGACACCACGGCTTCACCCACCGGGAACGCACGAATACCGAGCCCGCGACACCACGGCTTCACCCACCGAGAGCGCACGAATACCGACCCCGCGACACCACGGCTTCACCCAC
>NZ_LIQX01000535.1 GCF_001418475.1 Streptomyces ossamyceticus
TGCTGCTCGATGCCGCCGCCGGGATACTGGGCTGGGTCAACGCCGAGGGCAAGGGCGGCGGCGGCATCGAGCAGCAGCTGAACCGCGATCTGTCCGGCAAGAACGGCAAGATCCGCTACGCCCAGTCCGGTGGACGTCTCGTACCCACCGCGGGCTCCGCCGAGACCCCCGCCGTGGCCGGCTCCGACATCGAGCTGACCATCGACCGCGACATCCAGTGGGCCGCGCAGAGCGCCATCACCGAGCAGGTGAAGAAGTCCAAGGCGGACCGCGGCTACGTGATAGTGCAGGACACCCGCACCGGCGAGATCCTCGCCATGGCCAACTCGCCCGGCTTCGACCCCAACGACCTCACCAAGGCGAACCCGGACGCCCTCGGCAACGCGGCCCTCCAGGACGCCTACGAGCCCGGCTCCACCGCCAAGGTCATGTCGATGGCCGCCGTACTGGAGGAGAACGTCGCCACCCCCGAGACGCATGTCACCGTGCCCAACCGGCTGCACCGCGGCGACCGCCTCTTCAAGGACGACATCGACCACCCGACCTGGTACCTGACGCTCAACGGCGTGCTCGCCAAGTCCAGCAACATCGGCACGATCCTCGCCACCGGCCAACTCGGCAGGAACCAGCGGGAGTCCAACCGGATCCTCTACTCCTACCTGCGCAAGTTCGGCATCGGCAGCTACACGGGGCTCGGCTTCCCCGGCGAGACCAGGGGCATCCTCGCCGCGCCCGGCGACTGGTCGACGTCGCAGCAGTACACGATCCCCTTCGGCCAGGGCGTCTCGATAAACGCCATGCAGGCGACCTCCGTCTACTCGACGATCGCCAACGGCGGCGTCCGCGTGGCGCCCACCCTCGTCCGTGGCACCAAGGGGCCCGACGGCCGCTTCACCCCCGCCCCGAAGCCGAAGAAGACCCGGGTCGTGAGCGAGAGGACGGCGAAGACCCTGGCCAGGATGCTGGAGTCCGTCGTGGACGACGAGGAGGGCACCGGCACCAAGGCCCGCATCCCCGGCTACCGGGTCGCGGGCAAGACGGGCACGGCGAACCGCGTGGATCCGGCCACCGGCAGATATCGCGGCTACACCTCGTCGTTCGCAGGCTTCGCACCCGCGGACAAGCCGCGGATCACCGTGTACTGCGCCATCCAGAACGCCACCAAGGGCAACTACTTCGGCGGCCAGATCTGCGGGCCCATCTACAAGGAGGTCATGGAGTTCGCCCTGAAGACCCTCCAGGTCCCGCCGACCGGCGCCGGACCCGCGAACCTGCCCGTCAGCTTCAAGCCGTGACCCGCCGCCCGGGCGACCCCCGACCCTCCTGACCTCTCCCTGATCCACCCACTGATCAGCGCAACCAGCCAGGAACGCACTCGTGACCATGATCACTCCCGACCCCGGGAACCACGCCGCCCCACCGCCTTCGCACAAACCCTCGCTTCGCTCCGGCGGGGGTGCGCCCGGTACGCTCACCGCCGTGCCACACGCTGATCAGTCCCAAACCACCCAGAAGGGCGTTTCCGTGACACATCCCGGACCGCCCAGGCCGGCCCAGGTCTCCGCCACACCCCTCGCGGAACTCGCCGGACACCTGGGTGCCGCGCAGCCGGAGACCGGGGAGGCCACCACCGGGGTCACGGGCATCACCCATGACTCCCGTGCCGTCCGCCCCGGCGATCTGTACGCCGCCCTGCCCGGCGCCCGGCTGCACGGCGCCGACTTCGTGAACCAGGCGGCCGGCCTCGGCGCCGTCGCCGTCCTGACCGACCCGACCGGGGCCGAGCGCGCCGCCGCCACCGGGCTCCCGGTCCTCGTCGTCGACGACCCGCGCGGACGGATGGGCGAGCTGGCGGCCACGATCTACGGCCGGCCCGGCCGCGACCTGCTCCAGATCGGCATCACCGGCACCTCCGGCAAGACCACCACCGCCTACCTCGTCGAGGGCGGCCTGCGCACGGTGCGCTCCACCGGGCTCATCGGCACCGTCGAGATGCGCATCGGCGACGAGCGCGTCAAGTCCGAGCGCACCACCCCCGAGGCCACCGACCTCCAGGCCCTCTTCGCCGTCATGCGCGAACGCGGCGCGGACGCGGTCGTCATGGAGGTGTCCAGCCACGCCCTGGTCCTCGGCCGGGTCGACGGCTGCGTCTTCGACGTGGCGGTGTTCAACAACCTCAGCCCGGAGCACATGGAGTTCCACTCCGACATGGAGGACTACTTCCAGGCCAAGGCGGGGCTGTTCACCCCGGAGCGCAGCAGGCTCGGCGTCGTCAACGTCGACGACGAGTACGGCCGCCGGCTCACCAAGGAGGCCACGGTCCCGGTCGTCACGTTCTCCGCCGAGGGTCACCCCGACGCCGACTGGCGCGCCGTGGACGTCGAGGTCGGCCCGATGGACTCGACGTTCACCGTGATCGGCCCGAAGGACGAGCGGATCACCGCGAGGTCGCCGCTGCCCGGTCCGTTCAACGTCGCCAACACCCTCGCCGCGATCGCCGCCCTGGCCGTCGCCGGGATCGACCCGCAGACCGCCGCCGACGGCGTCGCCGCCGTGCCGGGAGTACCGGGCCGCCTGGAGCGCGTGGACGCCGGGCAGCCCTACCTCGCGGTCGTCGACTACGCCCACAAGACGGACGCCGTCGAGTCGGTCCTCAAGGCCCTGCGCAAGGTCACCGAGGGAAGGCTGCACGTGGTGCTCGGCTGCGGCGGCGACCGGGACCGCACCAAACGCGCGCCGATGGGCGCCGCCATCGCCCGGTTCGCCGACACCGCCGTACTGACCTCCGACAACCCCCGCTCCGAGGACCCTCTCGCGATCCTCGCCACCATGCTCGAGGGCGCGGCCTCCGTTCCCTCCCACGAGCGCGGCGAGGTCCTCCTCTTCGAGGACCGGGCCGCCGCGATCGCCGCGGCCGTGGCCCGCGCGGAACCCGGCGACACCGTGCTGGTCGCGGGCAAGGGCCACGAGCAGGGCCAGGACATCGCCGGCGTGGTACGTCCCTTCGACGACCGCCAGGTGCTCCGCGAAGCTATCCAGCAGACCCAGGGATGAACTTGTGATCGCCCTCTCTCTCGCCGAGATCGCAGAAGTCGTCGGCGGGCAGACGCACGACATACCGGATCCGTCGGCGCTCGTCACCGGACCCGTCGTCCGGGACTCCCGTGAGGTGGAGCCCGGCAGCCTCTTCGTCGCCTTCGTCGGCGAGCGCGTGGACGGCCACGACTACGCGGCCGCGGTCGTCGAGGCGGGCGCGGCAGCGGTGCTGGCGTCCCGTCCCGTCGGCGTGCCCGCGATCGTCGTGGCCGACGTCCAGGCGGCCCTCGGTGCCCTCGCCCGCCATGTGGTGCGCGAACTCGGCACCACCCTCGTCGCCCTCACCGGCTCCGCGGGCAAGACCAGCACCAAGGACCTGATCGCCCAGGTGCTCCGGCGCAAGGCGCCGACGGTGTTCACGCCCGGCTCCCTCAACAACGAGATCGGGCTGCCCCTCACCGCGCTCAGCGCCACCGAGGAGACTCGCTTCCTCGTCCTGGAGATGGGCGCCCGCGGTATCGGCCACATCCGCTACCTCACCGGCCTGACCCCGCCCAAGGTGGGCCTCGTGCTCAACGTCGGCACCGCCCACATCGGCGAGTTCGGCGGCCGTGAGCAGATCGCGCAGGCCAAGGGCGAGCTGGTCGAGGCCCTGCCGCCGGCGAGCGAGGGCGGCGCCGCGATCCTCAACGCCGACGACCCCCTCGTCCGCGCGATGGCCTCCCGCACGAAGGCCAAGGTGGTCCTCTTCGGAGAGTCCGGCGAAGCGGACGTACGCGCAGAGAACGTACGGCTCACGGACGCGGGACAGCCCGCGTTCCGCCTTCACACACCCTCCGGTGCAAGTGATGTGACCATGCGCCTGTACGGTGAGCACCACGTGTCGAACGCGCTCGCCGCGGCCGCCGTCGCCCATGAGCTGGGCATGTCCGCGGAAGAGATCGCCACCGCGCTCTCCGAGGCGGGCTCCCTCTCCCGTTGGCGGATGGAGGTCACCGAGCGCCCGGACGGCGTGACGGTCGTCAACGACGCCTACAACGCGAACCCCGAGTCCATGCGGGCCGCTCTGCGCGCGCTCGCAGCCATGGGCAAGGGGCGGCGGACCTGGGCGGTGCTCGGCAAGATGGCCGAGCTCGGGGACGAATCGCTCGCCGAGCACGACGCGGTCGGACGGCTCGCCGTCCGGCTCAATGTCGGCAAGCTCGTCGCGGTCGGGGGCAGGGAGGCCTCCTGGCTGCAACTGGGCGCATACAACGAGGGTTCGTGGGGTGAGGAGTCGGTGCACGTGTCCGACGCACAGGCGGCGATCGACCTGTTGCGCAGTCAGCTGCGCCCGGGGGACGTCGTGCTCGTGAAGGCGTCCCGGTCGGTCGGGCTCGAGAGTGTGGCGCAGGCGCTGCTCGACGGCGGCAACGAGGGTGAGGTTGCCGCGCGATGATGAATCAGATCCTGTTCGCAGGAGTCATCGGTCTCTTCCTGACGCTGGTCGGCACACCGCTGCTGATCAAGCTGCTGGCCCGCAAGGGCTACGGCCAGTACATCCGTGACGACGGCCCGCGCGAGCACGCCAGCAAGCGCGGTACGCCGACCATGGGTGGTATCGCCTTCATCCTGGCGACGATCGTCGCGTACTTCCTGGCCAAGGTGATCTCGGGCCAGCCGCCGACCTTCTCCGGTCTGCTGGTGCTCGGCCTGATGGGCGGCATGGGCCTGGTCGGCTTCCTCGACGACTACATCAAGATCGTCAAGCGCCGTTCGCTCGGTCTGCGGGCCAAGGCCAAGATGGCCGGCCAGCTGATCGTCGGTATCGGCTTCGCGGTCCTCGCGCTGCAGTTCCCGGACGTCCGCGACCAGACGCCGGCCTCCACCAAGATCTCCTTCGTCCAGGACTTCGGCTGGTCCATCGGCCCGGTGCTGTTCGTGATCTGGGCGCTGTTCATGATCCTCGCGATGTCGAACGGCGTGAACCTGACCGACGGCCTCGACGGCCTCGCCACCGGTGCCTCCGTGCTCGTCTTCGGCGCGTACACGTTCATCGGCGTCTGGCAGTTCCAGGAGTCCTGCGCCAACACGCAGACCCTGACCAACCCGGAAGCCTGCTACGAGGTACGTGACCCTCTCGACCTCGCGATCGTCGCCTCCGCCCTGATGGGCGCCTGCCTCGGCTTCCTGTGGTGGAACACCTCGCCCGCGAAGATCTTCATGGGCGACACCGGTTCGCTGGCCCTCGGCGGCGCGCTCGCCGGTCTCGCGATCTGCTCCCGCACCGAGCTGCTCCTCGCGCTCCTCGGCGGCCTGTTCGTCCTCATCACCATGTCGGTCGTCATCCAGGTCGGCTCGTTCAAGCTGACCGGCAAGCGCGTCTTCCGCATGGCACCGCTCCAGCACCACTTCGAACTCAAGGGCTGGTCCGAGGTCCTGGTCGTGGTCCGCTTCTGGATCATCCAGGGCATCTGCGTGATCGTCGGACTGGGCCTCTTCTACGCGGGATGGGCGGCCGACAAGTGACCGACTGGCAGGGCAGGCACGTCACCGTCGCCGGGCTCGGCGTCTCCGGCATCCCCGCGGCCAAGGTCCTGCACGGCCTCGGCGCCGCCGTCACGGTCGTCAACGACGGCGACGACGAACGCGCCCGGGCCCAGGCCGCCGAGTTGGAGGCGCTCGGCATCACCGTGCGCCTCGGTGACGGCGCCACCCTGCCCGAGGGCACCGACCTCGTCGTCACCGCGCCCGGCTGGAAGCCCGACAAGCCGCTGTTCACCGCCGCCCGCGAGGCGGGCCTGGAGATCTGGGGCGACGTCGAGCTGGCCTGGCGCCTGCGCGGCCCCGACGCGGCGCCCTGGCTCGCCGTCACGGGCACCAACGGCAAGACCACGACCGTCCAGATGCTCGCCTCGATCCTGAAGGCGGCGGGGCTGCGCACCGCCGCCGTCGGCAACATCGGGGTCTCGCTCCTGGACGTCGTCCTCGGCGACGAGCAGTACGACGTGCTGGCCGTGGAGTTGTCCAGCTACCAGCTCCACTGGGCGCCCTCCCTGCGCGCCCACTCCGCCGCCGTCCTGAACCTCGCCCCCGACCACCTCGACTGGCACGGCTCCATGGAGGCGTACGCCAAGGACAAGGGCCGGGTCTACGAGGGCAATCGGATCGCCTGCGTCTACAACGTGGCCGACAAGGCGACCGAGGATCTGGTGCGCGAGGCGGACGTCGAGGAGGGCTGCCGGGCCATCGGGTTCACGCTCGGCACCCCGGGCCCGTCCCAACTCGGCGTCGTCGACGGCATCCTGGTCGACCGGGCCTTCGTCGAGAACCGCCAGAAGAACGCCCAGGAGCTCGCCGAGGTCTCCGACATCGACCCGCCGGCCCCGCACAACGTCGCCAACGCCCTCGCCGCGGCCGCCCTCGCCCGCGCCTTCGGTGTGCCCGCCAAGGCCGTACGGGACGGCCTGCGGGCCTTCACCCCGGACGCCCACCGCATCGCGCACGTGGCCGACCTGGACGGCGTCACGTACATCGACGACTCCAAGGCCACCAACACCCACGCCGCGCAGGCCTCGTTGGCGGCCTACGAGTCGATCGTGTGGATCGCGGGCGGACTCGCCAAGGGCGCCACCTTCGACGAGCTCGTCGCCGGGGCGGCGAAGCGGCTGAGGGGCGTCGTGCTGATCGGCGCGGACCGCGCGCTGATCCGCGAAGCGCTCGCGCGACACGCCCCCGAAGTGCCGGTCGTGGACCTCGACCGGACAGACACTGGGGCGATGCTCGCGGCGGTTCGCGAGGCACGGGCGCTCGCACAGGCGGGCGACACGGTGCTGCTGGCACCGGCCTGCGCGTCGATGGACATGTTCGTCAACTACAACAGGCGCGGGGACGCGTTCGCGGAGGCAGTGCGCGAACTCGCCTCCGCGGACGGCTGACCGGCCCGCCCGTGCCTGGCGGCGGAGCTGGGCGAACCTGGGAGGGAACGCGTGACACGGATGTCGCCGGTGCGCCGCGGGAAGGGCGCCCCCGATGCCCAGTAGCCGTACCGGCCGCCCTCCCGTCCAGCGCCTCACCCGCAGGCCGCCCGTCCCCCGCCCGTCCCGCGAGAACCCCGTACGCCGGCTCCACACACGGGCGCGGCGGGCCTGGGACCGTCCGCTGACCGCGTACTACCTGATCCTCGGCGGCAGTCTGCTGATCACCGTGCTCGGCCTGGTGATGGTCTACTCGGCCTCGCAGATCACGGCGCTGCAGAAGTCGCTGCCGGGGACCTTCTTCTTCCGCAAGCAGTTCCTCGCGGCCTCCATCGGCGCCCTGCTGCTGCTCGTGGCCTCGCGTATGCCGGTGAAGCTGCACCGGGCACTGGCGTACCCGATACTGGCCGGCTGTGTCTTCCTGATGGCCCTGGTACAGGTGCCGGGGATAGGGCAGTCGATCAACGGCAACCAGAACTGGATCGCCGTCGGCGGCTCGTTCCAGATCCAGCCCAGCGAGTTCGGCAAGCTGGCGCTGGTGCTGTGGGGGGCCGATCTGCTCGCCCGCAAGGAGGACAAGCGGCTGCTGACCCAGTGGAAGCACATGCTGGTGCCGCTGGTGCCGGTGGCGTTCATGCTCCTCGGGCTGATCATGCTCGGCGGCGACATGGGCACCGCGATCATCCTGACGGCCATCCTGTTCGGCCTGCTGTGGCTGGCCGGCGCGCCGACCAGGCTGTTCGTGGGCGTGCTGTCCGTCGCCGGACTGATCGGCTTCGTCCTGATCAGGACCAGTGAGAACCGTATGGCCCGGCTCGCGTGCATCGGTGCCACGGAACCGGGGCAGGGGGACACCTGCTGGCAGGCCGTGCACGGCATCTACGCCCTCGCCTCGGGCGGAATCTTCGGCTCGGGGCTCGGTGCCAGTGTGGAAAAATGGGGCCAACTCCCGGAAGCGCACACCGACTTCATCTTCGCCGTCACCGGTGAGGAACTGGGCCTCGCGGGGACGCTGTCGGTGCTCGCCCTCTTCGCGGCTCTAGGCTATGCGGGTATCCGCGTGGCCGGACGCACGGAGGACCCCTTCGTCAGGTATGCCGCGGGAGGCGTGACCACCTGGATCACCGCTCAAGCGGTGATCAACATCGGTGCGGTGCTCGGTCTGCTGCCGATCGCCGGAGTCCCGCTCCCGCTGTTCTCCTACGGGGGTTCCGCCCTGCTGCCGACCATGTTCGCCATCGGGCTGCTGATCGCCTTCGCACGCGACGAGCCCGCTGCGCGGGCGGCGCTTGCGATGCGGCAACCTCGCTTTGGTAGAAAGCGGGGCGGCGGCCCTTCGGGGCGGCCCGGGAGATGGAACACGATGCGACGGCGCGCCTGAACGGCGTGTTCGTCCGGAGAGCGGTGAATTTCGGTGCATGTCGTCCTCGCCGGTGGCGGAACCGCCGGTCACATCGAGCCCGCGCTCGCCCTCGCGGACGCCCTGCGCAGGCAGGACCCGACCGTGGGCATCACGGCCCTGGGCACGGAGCGCGGCCTTGAGACACGCCTCGTCCCCGAGCGCGGCTACGAACTCGCGCTGATCCCCGCCGTACCCCTGCCACGCAAGCCCACGCCCGAGCTGATCACCGTGCCCGGCCGGCTGCGCGGCACGATCAAGGCGACCGAGCAGATCCTGGAGCGCACCAAGGCGGACTGCGTCGTCGGCTTCGGCGGCTACGTCGCCCTGCCCGGCTACCTCGCCGCCAAGCGCCTCGGGGTGCCGATCGTCGTCCACGAGGCCAACGCCCGCCCCGGCCTCGCCAACAAGATCGGCTCCCGGTACGCGGCCCAGGTCGCCGTCTCCACCCCGGACAGCAAGCTGCGCGACTCCCGCTACATCGGCATCCCGCTGCGCCGCTCCATCGCCACCCTCGACCGCGCCGCGGCGCGCCCCGAGGCCCGCGCCCTGTTCGGCCTCGACCCGAACCTGCCGACGCTGCTGGTCTCCGGCGGCTCGCAGGGCGCCCGCCGCCTCAACGAGGTGGTCCAGCAGGTCGCGCCGTACCTCCAGCAGGCGGGGATCCAGATCCTGCACGCGGTCGGCCCGAAGAACGAACTGCCGCAGGTGCACCAGATGCCGGGGATGCCCCCGTACATCCCGGTACCGTACGTGGACCGGATGGACCTCGCGTACGCCGCGGCCGACATGATGCTCTGCCGCGCGGGCGCGATGACCGTCGCCGAGCTCTCCGCCGTCGGGCTCCCGGCCGCGTACGTCCCGCTGCCCATCGGCAACGGCGAACAGCGGCTGAACGCCCAGCCGGTGGTCAAGGCGGGCGGTGGACTGCTGGTCGACGACGCGGAACTGACCCCCCAGTGGGTCCAGCAGAACGTCCTGCCCGTGCTCGCCGACCCGCACCGGCTGTACGAGATGTCCCGCGCCGCCAGCGAGTTCGGCCGCCGGGACGCCGACGACCTGCTCGTCGGGATGGTGTACGAGGCGATCGCGTCGCGCCGCTAGGGCCGCGACAGAAGGCAGGGGAGCGTGGCCGGACCGACCACCGCCGAACGCGGCGCGGACGACGATCTGGACTCCGGCCCGCTTCCACGACGCCGCCGACGGCTGCCCGGCCCGCGGGCCCTGATCGCCGCCGCGGTCGCTCTGGTGCTGCTCGGCGGGGTCTCGGTCTGGGCCCTGTACGGCTCGTCGTGGCTGCGGGCCGAGCGGGTCTCCGTGTCGGGCACCCGGGTGCTCACCGAGGCCCAGGTGCGCGAGGCGGCCGAGGTGCCCCTCGGGGAGCCGCTGATTTCCGTGGACATCGAAGCGATCGAGTCGCGATTGCTGGAGAAATTGCCCCGAATCGACTCGGTTGAGGTCATTCGTTCCTTGCCTCATGGAATCGGGCTGAAAGTCACCGAACGTACTCCGGTCCTGATTGTCGAAGCCCCCGGAAATTCGGGCAAGTACGTCGAAGTCGACGCGAAGGGTGTTCGTTTCGCCACCGTTTCGCGTGCCCCGAAGGGTGTTCCCGTCCTGGAACTGGCGCTGTCCCGTCCGGGGTCCTCCGCCGCCAGTCTGCGGCGATTCGGCGAGGACCGGCTCGTGCGTGAGGCGGTGCGGGTCGCGGGTGACATTCCGGCCGCGGTCGCGCCGGACACCCTGGTCGTCGAGGTCCGCTCCTACGACTCCATCGTGCTGAAGCTGATCGGGGACCGCACCGTCGCCTGGGGGAGCGCGGAGAAGGGGCGGGCGAAGGCCCGTGCACTCAGCGCGCTCATGAAAGCCGCCCCTGACGCGGGGCACTTCGACGTGAGTGTCCCCACGGCGCCTGCGTCATCAGGGAGTTGACGCATATCCGTGCAGGCCAGCACCCTGGTTGGGCACCGCTACGGCTGATCACATAGGGTGAAAAGAAAAACGGGAGGTTCGGCGTGTTCGTTGAACGTGCGCCACTTGTCGACTTAGTGTCCTGTTCGGAAGAGTCCAAGGAACAGACACACTGGTAACCCTAAACTTCAGCGTTAGGGTTCGGGTCGGCGTTCGGACCGTCCCACTTCGGCATCAGTCGTCGGATCGCGGGTACCCCGCGAGGCGGCGACACGTAACTCGAGGCGAGAGGCCTTCGACGTGGCAGCACCGCAGAACTACCTCGCAGTCATCAAAGTCATCGGTGTCGGCGGCGGTGGTGTCAATGCCATCAACCGGATGATCGAGGTCGGTCTCAAGGGCGTCGAGTTCATCGCCATCAACACCGACGCGCAAGCTCTGTTGATGAGCGACGCCGACGTCAAGCTCGACGTCGGCCGTGAACTCACCCGCGGACTCGGCGCCGGCGCCAACCCGGCGGTCGGCCGCAAGGCCGCCGAGGACCACCGCGAGGAGATCGAGGAGGTCCTCAAGGGGGCCGACATGGTCTTCGTGACCGCCGGCGAGGGCGGCGGCACCGGTACCGGCGGCGCGCCCGTCGTGGCCAACATCGCCCGCTCGCTGGGCGCCCTCACCATCGGCGTGGTCACCCGCCCCTTCACCTTCGAGGGCCGCCGCCGCGCCAACCAGGCCGAGGACGGCATCGCCGAGCTCCGTGAAGAGGTCGACACCCTCATCGTCATCCCGAACGACCGGCTGCTGTCCATCTCGGACCGCCAGGTCTCGGTGCTGGACGCGTTCAAGTCGGCCGACCAGGTCCTGCTCTCCGGTGTCCAGGGCATCACCGACCTCATCACCACGCCGGGCCTGATCAACCTTGACTTCGCCGACGTCAAGTCCGTCATGTCCGAGGCCGGCTCCGCCCTCATGGGCATCGGCTCGGCCCGCGGCGACGACCGCGCTGTGGCCGCCGCCGAGATGGCGATCTCCTCGCCGCTGCTGGAGGCCTCCATCGACGGCGCCCGCGGGGTGCTGCTCTCCATCTCCGGCGGGTCCGACCTCGGTCTCTTCGAGATCAACGAGGCCGCCCAGCTGGTCAGCGAGGCCGCCCACCCCGAGGCCAACATCATCTTCGGCGCGGTCATCGACGACGCTCTCGGCGACGAGGTCCGGGTCACGGTCATCGCGGCCGGCTTCGACGGCGGGCAGCCCCCGGCCAAGCGGGACAACATCCTCGGCTCGGCCGCGGCCAAGCGCGATGAGCCCGCCCCGGTGCGGGCCGCCGAGGCCCGCCCGTCCTTCGGCTCGCTCGGCAGCGTCAAGCCGAAGGAGGAGTCGGCGCCCGCACCGGAGCCGGTGAGCGAGGTGCCCGTCGCCCCGCCGGTCCCGCCGTCCCGGTCCTACACGGACAGCGCGGCGGAGGAGCTGGACGTACCGGACTTCCTCAAGTGATAGGACAGCGCGAGAACGTGAGCGGCGCGCACTTCGCCTTCACCGACAGGTGGGGCGGGGTGAGCGCCGCTCCGTATGAGGAGCTCAATCTCGGCGGGGCGGTCGGGGACGACGCCGCCGCCGTGACGACCAACCGGGAACTGGCCGCGAAGTCGCTGGGCCTAGACCCCGGCCGGGTCGTCTGGATGAACCAGGTGCACGGCGCGGACGTCGCGGTGGTCGACGGACCGTGGGGCTCCACCGCCGACATCCCCTCCGTCGACGCGATCGTCACCACCGGGCGCGGTCTCGCGCTCGCGGTGCTCACCGCCGACTGCGTACCCGTCCTGCTGGCCGACCCTGTCGCCGGGGTCGCGGCCGCCGCCCACGCGGGCAGGCCCGGAATGGTCGCCGGGGTCGTCCCCGCCGCCGTCAAGGCCATGATCGAACTCGGCGCCGACCCCGCGCGGATCGTCGCCCGCACCGGCCCCACCGTCTGCGGCAGCTGCTACGAAGTGCCCGAAGCCATGCGCGCCGACGTGGCCGCCGTGGAGCCGACGGCGTACGCCGAGACCAGTTGGGGCACGTCCTCCGTGGATGTGAGCGCCGGAGTGCATTCCCAGCTGGAGCGACTGGGGGTGCACGACCGGGAGCAGTCGCCGGTGTGCACGCTGGAGTCGCGCGACCACTTCTCGTACCGCCGCGACCGCGCCACGGGGCGACTCGCGGGATATGTCTGGCTGGACTGATGGGCATGACCGACCGTAAGGCACAACTCGCCGCGAATCTGGCGAAGGTGGAGGGTCGCATCGCGGCGGCGTGCGCGGCCGCGGGGCGGGGGCGTGAGGAGGTGACCCTGATCGTGGTCACCAAGACCTATCCCGCGAGTGATGTGCGGATCCTGTCGGAGCTCGGTGTGCGCCACGTCGCCGAGAACAAGGACCAGGACGCGGCCCCCAAGGCGGCCGAGTGCTCGGATCTGCCCCTTGTGTGGCACTTCGTGGGGCAATTGCAGACCAACAAGGTCCGTTCTGTGGTGCGTTATGCGGATCTCGTGCAGTCCGTCGACCGTTCCCGGCTCGTCACGGCGCTGTCGAAGGAGGCGGTCCGGGTCGGACGCGAGGTGGGGTGCCTCATCCAGGTCGCCCTCGACGCGGACGAGAGCGGCCGGGGGGCGCGCGGCGGTGTCGGGCCGGACGGGATCGCGGAGTTGGCCGATCTCCTCGCCGACTCCCCGGGGGTGCGGCTCGATGGTCTGATGACCGTAGCGCCGCTCACCGGCGAGTATGCCGGGCGCCAACGCGAGGCCTTCGGGCGGTTGATGGATTTGTCGACCGACCTGCGCCGCGCCCATCCGGCTGCGAACATGGTCTCCGCAGGGATGAGTGCGGACCTCGAGGAGGCCGTGGCGGCAGGTGCGACACATGTGCGCGTCGGCACTGCGGTACTCGGAGTCCGTCCCAGGCTCGGGTAACGTCGCCAAGAAGTCGGACCACAGCAGAAAATATGGTCATTCCGTCGAAGGGCGGCGCAACGACCTCGTGGATCGCGGGCACTTGGGAAGTCGTCAGTCGATCCACCACAGAGCGGAGGACTCAGAGCATGGCCGGCGCGATGCGCAAGATGGCGGTCTACCTCGGCCTCGTGGAGGACGATGGGTACGACGGCAGGGGATTCGACCCCGATGACGACTTCGAGCCCGAGCTCGACCCCGAGCCCGAGCGGGACCACCGGCGCCATGAGCCGGTGCACCAGTCACATCAGTCCCAAAGGGATGAATCGGTGCGAGTGGTGCAGCCTCCGGCGCAGCGCGAGCCGGTGGCGCACGCCACTTCGCTCCCCGCGGAATCGGTGCGACCCGCCCGGATCGCACCCGTGGCGTCCATCACACAAGACCGTTCCAGCCTGGAGAAGAACGCACCGGTGATCATGCCCAAGGTCGTGTCCGAACGGGAGCCGTATCGGATCACGACGTTGCACCCGCGGACCTACAACGAGGCCCGTACCATCGGGGAACACTTCCGTGAGGGCACCCCGGTGATCATGAATCTGACTGAGATGGACGACACAGATGCGAAGCGACTTGTCGACTTTGCGGCAGGTTTGGTGTTTGGTCTTCACGGCAGCATCGAGCGGGTGACGCAGAAGGTGTTCCTGTTGTCGCCTGCTAACGTCGATGTCACGGCGGAGGACAAGGCCCGCATCGCAGAGGGCGGGTTCTTCAACCAGAGCTGAGACGCACCACCCGGAAACAGCAGTACAGGCAGCACGGAACGGGGAGAGGGAAACACCGGACATGAGCGTGGTCTTGACGATCCTCTACATCGCGCTGACGGTGTTCTTCATCGTGCTGATCTTCCGGTTGGTCATGGACTACGTCTTCCAGTTCGCCCGCTCATGGCAACCCGGCAAGGCGATGGTGGTCGTTCTGGAGGCCACCTACACTGTCACTGATCCACCGCTCAAGCTTCTGCGGCGGTTCATTCCGCCGCTGCGTCTCGGGGGCGTGGCGCTCGACCTGTCCTTCTTCGTGCTGATGATCATCGTTTTTATCCTGCGCACGCTAGTGGCCAGCGGGATGGGAACGGTGTGAGAGATGCGGTCTTGCCGAATGCCGACGACTACGTTGAGGTGAAGAGATGCCGTTGACCCCCGAGGACGTGCGGAACAAGCAGTTCACGACCGTCCGCCTCCGAGAAGGCTATGACGAGGACGAGGTCGATGCCTTCCTCGATGAGGTCGAAGCCGAACTGACGCGCTTGCTTCGTGAGAACGAGGACCTGCGCGCCAAGCTCGCCGCGGCCACGCGTGCTGCTGCCCAGAATCAGCAGAACATGCGCAAGCCCCCCGAGCCGCAGGACCAGCAGCAGGGTGGCATGCAGCAGGGCGGCATGCCGCAAGGTGGCATGCAGCAGGGCGGAATGCAGCAAGGTGGCATGCAGCAGCAGGGCATGCGAGGACCCGGCGCTCCCGTACCCGCTGGGATATCGGGCCCGCCGCAGCAGATGGGGGGCCCCATGGGTGGCCCGCCCCAGCTGCCGAGCGGTGCGCCGCAGCTGCCTGCCGGCCCCGGTGGCCAGGGGCAGCAGGGTCCCGGACCGATGGGTCAGGGGCCGATGGGCCAGGGCCCCATGGGGCAGGGCCCGATGGGTCAGCCCCAGATGGGGCAGGGCCCGATGGGCGGCCAGCCGCCCATGCAGCAGATGGGTGGTCCGATGGGCGGCCCCATGGGTGGTCCGATGGGCGGACCCGGTCAGGGCCCGGGCGGCGACAGTGCCGCGCGTGTGCTCTCGCTGGCCCAGCAGACCGCCGACCAGGCGATCGCCGAGGCCCGTTCCGAGGCCAACAAGATCGTCGGCGAGGCCCGTAGCCGCGCCGAGGGTCTGGAGCGGGACGCCCGTGCCAAGGCCGACGCCCTGGAGCGGGACGCGCAGGAGAAGCACCGCGTCGCGATGGGCTCCCTGGAGTCCGCCCGCGCCACGCTGGAGCGCAAGGTCGAGGACCTGCGCGGCTTCGAGCGCGAGTACCGCACGCGTCTGAAGTCCTACCTGGAGTCGCAGCTGCGTCAGCTGGAGACCCAGGCGGACGACTCGCTGGCCCCGCCGCGCACTCCGGCGACCGCGTCGCTGCCGCCGTCCCCGTCGCCGTCCATGGCGCCGGCCGGTGCGAGCGCGCCGTCGTACGGCGGCCAGGGCATGGGTGGCGCCCCGGCGCCGGCCGCGCCCTCCTACGGCGGTCAGCAGCAGATGTCCCCGGCCATGACCCAGCCGATGGCTCCGGTCCGGCCGCAGGGTCCGTCGCCGATGGGGCAGGCTCCCTCGCCGATGCGTGGCTTCCTCATCGACGAGGACGACAACTGATCATCACCGGCACGCCATAGGCGTCGGCAGCGTTCAGGGCGGGGCCCCGGATCTCTCGGTCCGGGGCCCCGCCCTTGTGCTATGTGCGTTCGGGGGTGTCGGGGACGGTTGTTCGCGGGTGGGGCGTGTGTCCTGCGCACACCACGCCGAAGGCCCGGTGGACACCGCTCAGGCGGTGTCACCGGGCCTTCGGTCGTGATCGGCGCCGCGGCTCGGAGCGGTCGGCTGCGAGCCGGGCGGTTCAGCGGGGCGTCACGCCTTGCGGAGGCGGAACGTCAGGGTCAGGGCCTCGTCCGTGAACGGGGCGCCGTAGGTGTCGTCGGCCTCCCCGGTGGCGAAGTCCGTCGCGAGGACCTCGTCGGCGATCAGCCCGGCGTGTCCGGTGAGCGCGTCGACCACTGCCTCGTCGGTGGCGGTCCAGCGCAGCGCGATGCGGTCGGCCACGTCGAGGCCGCTGTTCTTGCGGGCCTCCTGGATCAGGCGGATCGCGTCACGGGCGAGGCCCGCCCGGCGGAGCTCCTCCGTGATCTCCAGGTCCAGGGCCACCGTCGCACCCGAGTCGGAGGCGACCGACCAGCCCTCGCGCGGGGTCTCCGTGATGATCACCTCGTCCGGTGCCAGGGTGATCGTCTCGCCGTCGACCTCGACCGACGCCGTGCCCTCACGCAGGGCGAGGGAGAGGGCGGCGGCGTCCGCGTTCGCCACGGCCTTGGCCACGTCCTGGACGCGCTTGCCGAAGCGCTTGCCCAGCGCGCGGAAGTTCGCCTTGGCGGTGGTGTCCACCAGGCTGCCGCCGACCTCGCTCAGCGAGGCGAGCGAGCTCACGTTCAGCTCTTCCGTGATCTGGGTGTGCAGCTCGGGGTCCAGGGAGTCGAACCCGGTGGCGGCCACCAGGGCGCGGGACAGCGGCTGGCGGGTCTTGACGCCCGACTCCGCGCGCGTGGCGCGGCCCAGCTCCACGAGGCGGCGGACGAGCACCATCTGCTTCGACAGCTCCGGGTCGATGGCGGTGAGGTCCGCCTCCGGCCAGGACGCCAGGTGCACGGACTCCGGGGCGCCGGGGGACACCGGCACGATCAGGTCCTGCCAGACCCGCTCGGTGATGAACGGGGTCAGCGGGGCCATCAGCTTGGTGACGGTCTCGACGACCTCGTGCAGGGTGCGCAGCGCGGCTTTGTCGCCCTGCCAGAAGCGGCGGCGTGAGCGGCGGACGTACCAGTTCGACAGGTCGTCCACGAACGCGGAGAGGAGCTTGCCGGCGCGCTGGGTGTCGTACGCCTCCAGCGACTGCGTCACCTGGTCGACGAGGGCGTGCAGTTCGCTCAGCAGCCAGCGGTCCAGGACGGGGCGGTCGGCGGGGGCCGGGTCCGCCTCGGACGGCGCCCAGTTCGTCGTACGGGCGTACAGGGCCTGGAAGGCGACCGTGTTCCAGTACGTGAGGAGGGTCTTGCGGACGACCTCCTGGATGGTGCCGTGGCCGACGCGGCGGGCCGCCCAGGGGGAGCCGCCGGCCGCCATGAACCAGCGGACCGCGTCGGCGCCGTGCTGGTCCATGAGCGGGATGGGCTGCAGGATGTTGCCGAGGTGCTTGGACATCTTGCGGCCGTCCTCGGCGAGGATGTGGCCGAGGCACACGACGTTCTCGTAGCTGGACTTGTCGAAGACCAGGGTGCCGACCGCCATCAGCGTGTAGAACCAGCCGCGGGTCTGGTCGATGGCCTCGCTGATGAACTGGGCCGGGTAGCGGCTCTCGAAGAGCTCCTTGTTCTTGTACGGGTAGCCCCACTGCGCGAACGGCATCGAGCCCGAGTCGTACCAGGCGTCGATGACCTCCGGGACGCGGGTGGCGGTGGCGGCGCAGCCGCCCTCGGGGCACGCGAAGGTGACCGCGTCGATGAACGGGCGGTGCGGGTCCAGCTCCGACTGGTCGGTGCCGGAGAGCCGGCTCAGCTCCTCGCGGGAGCCCACGCAGGTGAGGTGGCCCTCCTCGCAGCGCCAGATCGGCAGCGGGGTGCCCCAGTAGCGGTTGCGGGACAGCGCCCAGTCGATGTTGTTGTTCAGCCAGTCGCCGAAGCGGCCGTGCTTGACCGTGTCGGGGAACCAGTTGGTCTTCTCGTTCTCCTGGAGGAGGCGGTCCTTGACGGCGGTGGTGCGGATGTACCAGGACGGCTGCGCGTAGTAGAGGAGCGCGGTGTGGCAGCGCCAGCAGTGGGGGTAGCTGTGCTCGTACGGGATGTGCTTGAACAGCAGGCCGCGGGTCTGGAGGTCCTCGGTGAGCTTTTCGTCGGCCTTCTTGAAGAAGACGCCGCCGACCATCGGGACGTCCTCCTCGAACGTGCCGTCCGGGCGGACCGGGTTGATCACCGGCAGGCCGTACGCCCGGCACACCTTGAGGTCGTCCTCACCGAAGGCGGGGGACTGGTGGACCAGACCCGTGCCGTCCTCGGTGGTCACGTACTCGGCGTTCACCACGAAGTGGGCGGGCTCGGGGAACTCCACGAGCTCGAACGGACGTTGATAGGTCCAGCGCTCCATCTCGGCGCCGGTGAAGGACTGGCCGGTGGTCTCCCAGCCCTCGCCGAGCGCCTTGGCGACGAGCGGCTCGGCGACGACGAGCTTCTCGGTGCCGTCCGTGGCGACCACGTAGGTGACCTCGGGGTGGGAGGCGACCGCCGTGTTGGACACCAGCGTCCAGGGCGTGGTCGTCCACACCAGGAGCGCGGCCTCGCCCGCGAGCGGACCGGAGGTGAGCGGGAAACGGACGTACACCGAGGGGTCGACGACCGTCTCGTAGCCCTGCGCAAGCTCGTGGTCCGACAGGCCGGTGCCGCAGCGGGGGCACCAGGGGGCCACGCGGTGGTCCTGGACCAGCAGGCCCTTGTTGAAGATCTCCTTCAGCGACCACCAGACGGACTCGATGTACTCGGGCTCCATGGTCACGTACGCGTCGTCGAGGTCGACCCAGTAGCCCATGCGGGTCGTCAGGTCGGAGAACGCGTCGGTGTGGCGGAGCACGGACTCACGGCACTTGGCGTTGAACTCGGCGATGCCGTATGCCTCGATGTCCTTCTTGCCGTTGAAGCCGAGCTCCTTCTCGACCGCCAGCTCCACCGGCAGGCCGTGGCAGTCCCAGCCGGCCTTGCGGGCCACGTGGTAGCCGCGCATGGTGCGGAAGCGGGGGAAGACGTCCTTGAAGACGCGGGCCTCGATGTGGTGGGCGCCCGGCATGCCGTTGGCGGTGGGCGGGCCCTCGTAGAACACCCATTCGGGGCGACCCTCGGACTGCTCCAGGCTCTTGGCGAAGATCTTCTGCTCGCGCCAGAAGTCGAGCACCGCGTGCTCGAGCGCGGGCAGGTCGACCTGGGCGGGCACCTGGCGGTACGTCGGCTCTGTCATGAGCGAGCTTCCTCCAACGGACTTGCTGCCTTCCGTCGGAGGGACGAGAGCCTTCATCCTGCGTACGCCGTGTGCGGCGCGCTCCCGCGGTACCACCCTCCTTGGCCCGTCGTCGCGTCGTACGCCGTGACGAGCCCTCTCATTGAGGTCGCGATGCCGGGTCTACTGGCCGCGCCCCGAGGGTCTCGGCGTTCTTCCGGCGGCTCCGGGGTGATCTTCACGTCGCGCTCGCCCCCGGGCTTCCACCGTCCCCGGGTCGCTCTTGGCTGCGTACGGCGCTACTCGTCCCCATCCGCGCTTTTCGCTGCGCCCAGTGTACGGCGCCGGGCGGACAGCGGCCGACCGGTTTTGCGGCGCCCCCGGAGGGGCCGGAGGGGCCTTGGGCGGGCTCGGCGGCCGGGTGACGCGGTGACCTGCGGGGTGACCCGAATGGAGTGGCCCGGACGTCCGGGTCCCGGGACCCGCGACGGGGCGGAATACCCGGCGAGGAGCTGGGCACAACGCTTGCAGGCTCGCCGCGTGACGGTCGCGGGGCGGCCGGAATGTGTGGTGTGCCCCGTTGCCGCGGGACTCGGGTCGATTTATCGTCCCAGCACGATTCGCGTGCAAAATCACAATATGTGAAGGGGCCGCGGCCATGGTGGCGAAGGATGTGAGCGGCAAGAAGCGGGTCCCCGCGACCCCGGGAACGAAGGCGGCCACCAGCAGGACGAGCGCCCGGAAGACGGACGCCGAGGGAACGACGGCGGAGAAGGGAGCCGCGAAGACCGCCGCGGTGGGGCCGAGGTCCGGCGCCGAGGAGGAGGGCACCCCTGGTGCCGGGGCCGTGCGGGTGACGAAGAAGAAGGCCGCTGGTACGGGCGCGGCGAAGAGGGGTCCGGGGAAGAAGACCGCGGCGGGGAAGACCGAAGGGAAGAAGGCCGAGGGGAAG
>NZ_LIQX01000536.1 GCF_001418475.1 Streptomyces ossamyceticus
GGAGAGCAGCTGATGTCCCTTCACCCGCCCCGCCCACGCCGCGCCCCCGGACGGCTACCGGTCCTGCTCGCCGCGGCCACGACCGGAGCCCTCGTCGCGGGCCTCGCCACCCCCGCCCAGGCCCGGCCCGACACCCCGGCGCCCCTCGGTTCGGTCGCCCGCACGGCCGGTGACGCCCGCTACGCGCCGGGCCCCTGCCCGAGGACGGCGGACCCGGTGCCCGCTCTGGAGACGGCGCGCTGCGGAACGCTCACCGTGCCCGAGGACCGCTCCCGGCCCAAGGGACGGAAGATCACCCTCGCGGTCGCGATCGTGCCCGCGGCCACCCGCAGACCGGCACCCGACCCGATCGTCTGGTTCGCGGGCGGACCCGGCGACGACGCGATCTCCGAGATCCCCCTGGCGCTCAACGGCGACCTGAACCGCGACCGCGACCTGGTCTTCATGTCCCAGCGGGGTACCTACTCCGCCGTTCCCGAGCTGACCTGCCCCAACATCGACGCCTTCAACGCGCGCGCCCTCGGCCTCGTCTCCAACGCCCCCTCCACCGGACGCCTGCACGTCCAGGCGACCCGGGTGTGCCGCGACCGGGTGGCACGCCAAGGCGCCCGCCGCAGCGCCTACGACGACATCGAGAGCTCAGCCGACTACGACGCCCTGCGCAGAGCCCTCGGCCTCAAGCGGTGGAACGTGTTCGGCATCTCCTACGGCACCCACCTCGCGCTCAACTACATGCGCCTGCACCCGAGGGGCATCCGATCGGTGGGCATCGACGGCGTCCTGCCGCCGTCCATCGCCGGCGGGGCCGTGACCTGGAAGGCCGCACGGGAGGGCTTCGACGGCCTCTTCGCCGCGTGCGCGGAACAGCCCGACTGCGACGCCCGCTACCCGAGGCTGAAGGCCACCTTCCTGCGCCTGGTCAGGGAGCTGGAGGCCCGGCCGATCACCACCACCGTGACGGTCCCCGTCCANNTGAAGGTCGTCCTGGACGGGGGAGCCCTGGTCACCTGGCTCACCTCCGCCACCCATGTGGCGGCCGGCGTGCCCCGCTCCATCGACGAACTCGCCCACGGCGACCCGCAGCGCATCGCCGAGCAACTGGCGGGCGGCAGGCTCAGCCCGCAGGCCATGGGCAGGGTCGCGCACGGGCTCCTCTACGGCATCTTCTGCAGCCAGTGGACCCCGTACGAGAGCGAGGCCGACGTGATCCGCGGTGGACGGCGGGCGTTCCCGTCCTTCCCCCGCTCGATGCTCGCCAACGCCCCGCAGCTCGCCTGGCTCCACGACGACTGCCGTGCCTGGGACGTCCCCGCGGCACCGCCCTCCATCCGGGACGTGACCCGCAGCGACATCCCGACCCTGCTCCTGTCCGGCGGCTTCGACGCCCAGACCGCGCCGAGCAACGGTGCGTACGCGGCCCGCACCCTGAGCCGGTCCACCGCCGTCACCGTCCCCTACGTCGCCCACGTCGTGTTCGCCGACTCACGGTGCGCGCAGACCATCACCACGTCCTTCTTCACGACCCCGAACAGGCCGAACATCCGTTGCCTGGCACGGGTTCAACCGCCCCGCTTCGAGATCGCGCCATGACGTGTCAGTGCCGGCTCCTACCATCCGCATCATGCGCGAGTTCTTCATGGTGGGCGGGCGGAAGCTGTCGTATCTGGACTTCGGGGGTCCGGGAACACCGCTTCTCGCCCTGCACGGGCACTACAACGAAGCCTCGGCGTTCGCGCCGCTGGCCGCGGCACTGACCCCACGGTGGAGGGTGATCGCCCTCGATCAACGCGGGCACGGTGACTCCGACCGTGCCCGCACCTACGAGCGGGACGCGTACGTGGCCGACCTGGCCGCCTTCCACCGGCAGCTGGCCGTCGGCCCCGTGGCGGTGCTCGGGCACTCCCTCGGAGGTGTGAACGCCTACCAGTTCGCGGCCCGGCACCCGGACAAGGTGAGCGCGCTGATCGTCGAGGACATCGGTGCGGTCGTCGACTGCGACTGGTCGTTCACCACCCGCCTTCCCGACGTCATGCCGTCCAGGGAAGCGCTGGTGGCCGCTCTGGGCACGGCGGCCCCCTATCTGGAGTGTTCCTTCCGACGGACGGAGCGGGGCTGGGGCTTCTCCTTCGACACCGCCGACACGGTGGCCTCCCAGAAGGCCCTGGGCGGCGATCACTGGGACGACTGGACGGCGGTGTCCTGCCCCACGCTGCTGATCCGTGGAACGCGCAGCGACGAACTGGCGGCCGAGCACGCGGCCGAGATGGCCGCCCGCCGCGCCGGTGGAGTCCGCCTCGCCGAGCTGCCCGCCGGTCACGTCGTGCACCACGACGCACCCGCGCGCTTCGCCGACGAGGTCACCGCCTTTCTCGGCGTGTCCCGCTGACCGCGGAGCCTGCGCCGGGGACCCGGGCGAGTGTGCGCTGTCGGGTCGGAGCCGGGGCGCCCGCAGTCCATTCCGGCGGGGCGCCCGCACATAGCGTCGGGGAGACCCGCCCCGCCAGGGGCTCCCCTTCCGCGTCGCCGGTCTGCGCCGGCGGACCCGGAGAACGTGAAGGACACCTCATCCCCATGCTCCAGTTGACGGTTCTCAGACGAATCGGCCGACGTGCGCTCGGCGCCCTCGTGGCGCTGGTGTTGTCCATCGGCCTGCTGGGCCTCGCGGTGCCCGCGGCGTCCGCCGATCCCGACCGGACGCTCACCGTGCACGACTGGGTCATCGACGACCTGCTCAACGGCGGTCAGGACCCGCACCAGGAGTACTGGAACATGATCGCGGCGATGCACCGCGTCACCGGCCACGACTTCTTCCGCGACACGCTGGACGAGACGACCACCAACAACAACGCCCTCTTCCAGGTCAGCGTGCACCGGTACGGCACCTACGTGGGTGCCTTGTACTTCTGGACCAACGACCTGTACCTGGCGGGCTTCTACCAGGCCGGCCCGGGCGGCGGCCACTACGCCTTCAACGAGTCCCGCCGCGCCAGGTTCAACGAGCTGCTGCGCGTCAACTCCACGGCGCTCCCGTGGAACGGCAGTTACACCAACTTCTCCGACGGGGCGGGGGACCAGAGCAGCCGCCGGAACCTCCAGATCAACGGTCCCCGACTCGACAACGCCCTACAGCAGTTGGGCAGGGCCGGCACCCATCTCCAGACCCAGAACGGCCGGTCGGTCCTGAGCCACGCCCTCGTCATGATCATTCAGGCCACGTCCGAGGCCGCTCGCTTCGGCCGCGTCTTCGACAACATCAGGACCAACATCAGGAACCACGGCAGCGGCGGCGCCCAGATGGGCGAGGAGAACGTCGATTTGCAGCAGAACTGGGGAACCATCTCCAACTGGACCTACCGGGTGCTCCAGAACGCCGGAGTACGGCCGCTCCAGATAGGGGCCGGCGCGTTCCTGCGCACCTTCGCCACACTGCAGCAGCTGATCGCCTATGTCTTCTACATGGAGCTGGCGAGCGGATCACGCCCCCGCTGACCCGGCATGGGTCCGCAGCGCACCTCCGGTTGTACGGTTTCTCCCGGCGGCACGATCACGTCTTCTCGTCCGGCCGTGACCACGAGACAGGAGGAGCCGTTCGCGATGGGGACCGTCGTGCACGTCCCGCAGACCCGGGACATGATCGGGGAGGAGCTGTCCGGGGACGAGGCGCTCACCGCGCTGCGTCACTACGGAGGCCGTAGGCTCCTCCTCGACGCCTTCGCCCGCTTCCGCTACGCCGACGGGTTCACCAACGCCCGCTCGCTCGCCTTCCAAGTGGTCCTCGGCCTGGTGCCGTTCACCATCGCGCTGGTCGGCGTGGCCACCACCGTGCACACCGAGAGCGTCGGGCGGATCATCGAACTCACCCTGGGCCGGATCGTCCCGGGCGCCAGCGCGAAGCTCGTCGAGGACGCCCTCGACGCCACCGCCCGCAGCGCGGGCTCCGGCGTGTGGAACGCCGTCGCCATGTGGCTGGGCCTCGCCTTCGCGGTGCTCAACCTCGCCTCGGCGATGGGGCAGGTGGAACGAGGCGCCAACCGCATCTACGGCATCGAACGGGACCGCCCGTTCCTCTCCAAGTACGGGCGGTCCCTGCTGCTCGCCCTCGCGGCGGGCATGCCGATGGTCCTCGGCTTCCTCGTCCTCGTCGCCGGGGAAGCCGTGGGCAACGCGGTGGTGGAGGCCCTCGGCTGGTCCGAGCACTGGCTCGACCGGTGGCGGCCCCTCGAAGTGCCGCTGGGTGTGGCACTCGCCTGGGTCGCGTCGGCGGTGATCTTCCGCTGGGCCCCGCGCAGGGACCAGCCGGGCTACACCTGGCTCGCGTTCGGTTCGGCGGTCCACCTGGTCCTGTGGGTCACAGCCACCTGGCTGCTGGCGCTGTACGTCGCCGAGAGCGGTTCGTTCGGCGCCGTGTACGGACCGCTGACGGCGTTCGTCGCCCTGCTGCTGTGGGCCAACGTGACGGGCGTGGCACTGTTCCTGGGCATCGCGTTCGCCGCGCAACTCGAAGCGGCCCGGGCCGGGATCACCGAGGCCGTGCGTCCGGACCCGGGTCCGGGTCCGTGACCCACGGGGCCCGGCCGCCGTCGTGCGGGAAGGCGTCGCGGTGACGCCTTCCCGCACGGTGCGGTCACACCTGCCGACCGGTGGAGCCGGGAGGGCGGCGGTGGCTCAGTTCCAGGGGTTCGCGGGCTGGTCGTTGATGGTGGCCCAGAAGCGCGTGTTCGCGGGCAGGTACCCGTGGGCCCAGAACGACCAGCCGCCGCTCGACTCCAGGTTGCTGCCGTAGCGGCCGTCGTGGAACTCGGCCATGCGCCAACCGGTGCCGTAGTACTGGACGCAGAGGTTGTTGGCGACGGAGAGGCTCGTCAGCGTCTTGCCCTGGACCGGAGGTGTGGCGGCGACGGTGCCACGGGCCCAACCCGCGTAGAAGTCCGGGGTGATGCCGGCGGGCACGCCGCTGCCGGTGACGCGCAGACACAGCACGGGCAGCGTGGCGGTGGCCGGGGTGTCGCCGTAGTACGGGTCGGTCGCGGAGTCCGCACCCACGCGGACGGTGCCGTTCCCGGCGCCCTGGGTGAGCACGGTCCAGGTCATCCCGGACGGGATGGCGGACGGAGCGGCCTGGGCGGGGGTTGCCGCTGTGGGTAACAGCGCGAGCGAGGCGGCGGCCGAGAGGCCGATGATGCCCTGGCGGAGCAACTTTCTCATGGTACTCCTCGTGGCAGGCTCGACGAATGTGTGGGCTGGTCGGTGGTGCGGGATCCCGGGCCGGAGCCCGAACCAGCATCCGACACGCACACGAGTCCGTCACGAATCCTCCACATCCATGGCGGCATGCAGTCGCAGATCGGCTCAAACGGCTCCTGCAACCCACGAGTAATGTCAACTGCCCTTCACAGCAGACGAGTTCGCGGGAGCGTCGCCGTCGAGGAAACGACGATGCGGCCCGGATCCCGGGGTCACCGGGCCAGCGGGTCCGGACCGAGGCGCCAGGAGCGGCACAGCAGGAGCGGCACAGCAGGAGGAAGCAGTCGGCCGCACAGTGCCGTCGTGATCGGCAGGATCAGGCCGACGGGGCGGGCCGTGAGGAAGAGGGCGGAGGCGATCCAGGGCAGCCCCGTGCCGGAAGTCGTGGCGAGGAGGACCAGGACGGTGCCCGCGGCACCGAGGGCGGCCAGACCCGCCCCCAGGACGCGAGGGGAGGGGAAGCGGGCCGAGGCTGCCGGTGAGCAGATATCCGGTGAAGCGGCCGTCGCCGAGAAGGGCACCCATGGTGCGCAGGCTGTCGGGAAGTCCGCCGCGCCGAGCTGACGGGTCAGGCACTGTCGCGTGCGCTGGAGAACGACGGCGATCCGAGCCCGGCCTCGCGCTGTACTCGGGGCCGGGCGAGCGCGTCTTACGCCCCGGTGCTCTCGTCCTACGCCCCGGTGGTCCCGTCGATCCGCTCGCGGACGAGGTCGGCGTGGCCGTTGTGCCGTGCGTACTCCTCGATCATGTGCACCAGGATCCACCGCAGGGAGATGCTGGAACCGCCGACGTGGCCCGCTTCCTGGTCGGGCAGAAGGCCGGAGTCGTCCATCGACGCGTCGGCGATCAGCGCACGGCCTCGGGCGATCTCCGCCTGCCAGACGTCCGTCGCCTCGTCGAGTCCGCGGTCCGGCTGGAGCGCGAAGCCGTCGACATTGTCCGCCCCGAAGACAGGCGGTACGTCCTGACCCGCGAATATGCGCTGGAACCAGTTGCGTTCCACCTCGGCCATGTGCTGGACGAGCCCCAGCAGCGTCATCGACGAGGGGGACGCCGGAAGCCGTAACTGCTCATCCTTGAGGCCGGCGCACTTCAGGGCGAGAGTGGCACGGTGGAAGTCCAACCACGCCTCCAGCATGGTGCGTTCGTCGGCGTGCGGGGGCGGTACGGGCCGTCCGTCAGGTGTCGTCTGCATCGACCCACCCTCGCAGCAACGGCCTTGTCGCAGGGTGGACTTGCCGCATGCGCGCGGGTCGAGCAGCACGACGGCCTCACGGGGCGCGACGGCCCGTGAGGCGAACGCTGCGGCGGCGATTTCCCTTCTGGCTTCCCGGCCCGCGGAGCGCAAGCCGCTCCGCGGGCCGGACAACGCGACATGAGCCGGTGATCCTGTGCGTGTGGACGGGCGGGTCAGCGCTGCAGGGTGAGGACACCCGGCCGGTACGGCCACTTCTCGTAGGGGGTGCCCGCGGGTGTGGCGCCCCGGCCCTGGTAGAGGAACTGCAGGTTGCAGGGATCGATGGTCATGGTCTGGTCGGGGTTGTTGCGGACCAGCTCACCGTGGCTGATGTCGTTGGTCCAGGTGGCGCCGCTGTTGGCCTTCCCGGCGAAGGGGTTGCTCTCGCTGGTGGCCTGCGGGGTCCACGAACCGCTCAGGCTGGAGGCCGTGAACGAGCGGAAGTAGCGCCCGTTCGCCCCCCGCGCCTCGACGATCATGAGGTACTGGTTCTGGCCCTGGAGCTTGTACACCTGCGGCGCCTCGAACAGGTTGTCCGCCGTGTCGCTCATGACCGTCGTGTACGAGGAGCCGAAGTTACCGGGGAAGTTCCCGATCGGCATGCTCACCCGGTAGATCTTGCCGTTGTCACCGGCGAAGAACAGGTACATGTTCTGACCGTCGGCGATCAGGGTCTGGTCGATCGGGCCGGTGGGGGAGTTGTCGCCGGCGGGGAGGGAGCCGGTGAACAGCGGCTGCGGCGCGGACCAGCTGTTGGGGTCGGCCGGGTTGCTCGACGTGCGGTAGTTGAACTTCCAGCCGCCGGCCCACTGGGAGGCCATCACCCAGATGTTCTTGGGCGCGAAGTAGAAGAGGGTGGGCGCCACCGCCCCCTGGCTCATCCCGGTCTGGGTGGCCGAGGCCATGTCCGACCAGTTGGTGAAGGGGGCGAACGCCATCGAGCCCCAGTTCGTCCCGTAGTTCGTCCCGTAGACCAGGTGTTTGCCGTTGTGCATCACCGTGGTGAAGTCCTTCAGCGCGGCCCAGCCGTTCGCCGGCTGTGCCAGCGCACCTGTCGAGGTCCACCGGTATGTCGACGGAAGGGAGCACGTGGTGCCCGACCCGGACAGGCCGGTCCACTTCTGGTTGGCGGCGCCGTTGCACGTCGCGATCTCCACCGCCGAGCCGTTGGCCGTGGCGGAACCCGTGACGGCAAGACACAGCCCCGACTCCACGGCGACGACCGTGCCGTCCGTGTTCACCCGCCACTGCTGGTTCGTACCTCCGTTGCAGCTCCAGATCACCGGCCGGGTCCCCGGCGTGGTGGCGTGACCAGGCACATCCAGACACTTGTTGCCGTACACGGTGAGCTGGTTGTTGTCGGTCAGCGTCCACTGCTGGTTGGTCCCGCTCCAGCAGTCCCAGATCTGAAGGTTCGTGCCGTCGGTCTGACTCGCGCCGGGCACGTCCAGGCACCGTCCCGAACCGGTGCCGCGCAGGGCGCCGCTGGTGGCCGCCTGGGCCGGGTTCGCGACGAGGGTCGCCGCCGAAGCGACCAGGGCCGCGAGCACCACAGACAGATGTCTGCGGCTGAGACTACGTCTGCGCATGGGGCCTCATTTCTCTGATGTCCTCCATATCGAACGGCGGTCGAAGTGTCGAGCAGAAGGAAGGGGCGGAGAGCGAAGGAGAACCGCTGCCGCCGGCGGACCCTAGTTCCGTACGATGCGCCACCGGTTGTCGGCGGTGCCGTCGTCCGCGTCCTGGACCGCGAACGCACCGACGGCGGTGGAGTTGCCCGCGATGGCGAGCAGCTTGCCGCTGTTCACGTTGCGGATCTTGTAGGTCCCGTCGCCCTGGTCGAGCAGCGTCCAGCGATGGTCGGCGGTGCCGTTGTCGGACCACTGCAGGACGGTCGCGCCGTCGGCCGTGGACATGTTCAGGACGCCGAGTACCTTGCCGCTGTTGGCGTTGCGGAAGCGGAAGCCGTCCCCGTCGGTGATCATGTACCAGTCGTGGTCGGCGGTGCCGTTGTCGGACCACTGCAGAGCGCGGCCGCCGTCGGCCGTGGACATGTTCTGGATGCCCAGCAGGAGACCGCTGGCCGCGTTGACGAGACGGACAGTGCCGCTCGTGTTCCAGTAGACGGTGTAGTTGTGGCCGTGGGCGTCGTGGAACGGGCCCAGGTTGACGGTGGAGCCGTTGGCCGTGGCGGTGAAGGCGAGTGAACTGGTGCTGGTCCGTGTGATGGAGGAGGTGTTCAGTGTCGGCAGGGAACTGAGCGCGGAGTCACCGTAGTTGCCGGACAGGACCACCGGCCCGTAGGTGATGGCGGAGACGTTGGCGTTGTCGTTGGCCGCCCGCATGACGATCCGCATGGGCAGGCGGACGGTGACCGTGTCGCCGGAGGTCCAGGAGCGGCTCAGGGTGGCGTAGCTGCCGGGGTCGGTGGTGATGCTCTGCTTGACACCGTTGACGCTGACGGTGGCTCCGGTGGTCCAGCTCGGGATGCGGATGCGCATCGCCCAGGTCCCACTGACGCTGCCGGTGACCTGCAGGGTCGTCGTGTCGCTGGTCGGGTACGACGTGGTCTGGGTGACCGTGATACCGCGCTCCGACCAGGTGAGCACCGAGGGCACGAACATGTTCACGATCAGCGTGGTGTCCGTGCGGAAGTAGATGGAGTCCATCAGCCTGGTGTGCATCTCCAGGCCCGTGCCCTGACAGCACCAGAACGTGCCGTAGTCGGTGCTCCAGGTGCCCCCGCCCCACGCCGGGCCCACACCGCGTCGGCCTCCCGGCTTGAGCGGGGTGAAGTAGGTGACATGGCCGTGGTCGTCGGCCGGGTTCTGCTGGCCGATCATCTGGTTCAGCCACGCCCGCTCGTAGTAGTCGAACAGCGCGGCCCGGTTCGGGTCCAGCGCGAACAACTCACGGGTGAGGGTGAGCATGTTGAAGGTGTTGCAGCTTTCGCACGTGTCGTTGTTGAGGAAGCCGGCGATGGCGTTCGGGGCGCGGAAGTGCTCCGCCTGGCTGTTGCCTCCGATGGCGTACGTGTGCGCGTTGACCGTGATGTTCCAGGCGTTGGTGGCGATGTCCCGGTAGCGGGTCGTGCCGGTGGCCTTGTACTCCCTCGCCGCCCCGATCCACTTGGGCACCTGGGTGTTGGCGTGCAGTCCGCTCAGCTTGTCCTGGTTGGCCG
>NZ_LIQX01000537.1 GCF_001418475.1 Streptomyces ossamyceticus
CGTCTGCCGTCTGCCGTCTGCTGTCCGCTGTCCGCTGTCCGCTGTCCGCTGTCCGCCGTTCGGCTGAGGTCTCGGTGATCGGGGCGGATTCTCATGGCCGTTCGGCTGAGGTGGTGGTCGGTTCCGGGAGGGGAGGGTGGGGCCCGGTCCCCTTTCCGGCCTGACCGTGCGTGGGTCGTGATCTCGTCCTACGGCATGTCCTGATGGCGGAGACGGTGGCCGGGCGGGTTCTCGCGGGATCGGGACAGGAGGGATGAGCATGGTCATCCGGGTGGTCGTCGTGGACGACCAGGACATGGTGCGTTCGGGGTTCGCGGCGTTGCTGTCGGCGCAGAGCGAGGTCCACGACGGGCTGGAGGACGTCAAGCGGAACCTCGCGCTCGGCCGCCCGCTCCGCAGTGGCCGGGACACCCCGATGATCTTCTTCACCCTGCGCTGACGGGGCTCTTGCTGAGGGGACTCGTTGAGGGGCCTAGCTGAGCGGCTCTCCCGGTCGCCGCTTCAGTCGCCTGCGGCGGGTGAGGCCGGGGGTTCGGGCGGACAGAACTCGGCCGAGACGACCTTCTTGCCGCCGCCGACCCAGTCGCCGTTGAAGTTCAGGGTGATCATGTGGCGGCCGTCGCGGGTGCCGAAGGACTGGGTGGAGGAGCCGTGGATGCCGCCCGAGTGGCCCCAGACCTTGATGCCGCACGTCGTCTCGTACTCGATGAGGCCGAGGCCGTAACGCTGGCTCGGGAGGTTGCCCTCGGTCGGGACCGTGTCGGTCATCTGCCGCAGCTGGGCCGGGCGCAGCAGGCGGCCGGTGAACAGGGCGGTGTAGAAGCGGTTGAGGTCGGACGTGTCGGTGATCATCTCGCCCGCCGCCCAGGCCCAGGACGGGTTCAGCTCGGTGACGTCGTGGGTCGTGCCGGGGTCCTCCGTGAAGGTGGAGTAGTGGCGGGTGGGCGCGGGCAGGTGCGGGTCGGTGCCGGGGAAGTACGTGGCGTGCATCCCCAGGGGCCGGGTGACGCGCTGTTCGATCTCGTCGGCGTAGGGCCTGCCGGTCAGCTTCTCGATGATCAGGCCGAGCAAAAGGTAGTTGGTGTTGGAGTACTTCCAGGAGGTGCCCGGCTCGAACTGGGGAGGGTTCCGCAGGGCGAGGGCGATGACCTGCTCCGGGGTCCAGTCGTCGTAGCGGGTCTTCAGGAACTCGATGCCGAGGACCTGTTTCACGAAGGTGGCGTCCTCGGTGAAGTTGAAGACGCCGCTGGTGTGGTTCATCAGCTGCCGTACCGTGATCTTCGTACCGTCGTGGCCGTTGCCCCGGACGAGGCCGGGCAGGTACTGGTCGACGGTGGCGTCGAGGTCGAGTCTGCCTTCCGCCTGGAGTTGGAGCAGAACGGTCGCCACGAGCGACTTGGTGACGCTGCCGGTGCGGAACGCGTCGCCGGCCCCGCGCGGTTGGCGTGTGGTCAGGTCGGCGACGCCGGAGGTGGCCCTCCACACCCCGCGGGCGTCGCGCACCTCCGCCACGACCCCGGGCACACCCGCGGCGACGGCGGCGTCCATCGCGGCCCGGGTGGCGGCGTGGTCGGAGGGGACGGTTCGGGTGGCGGCGTGGTCGGAGGGGACGGTTCGGGTGGCGGCCGTCGGCTGGTCGGCCTTGGTGGCGGGGTCGGCGGCGGCGGGGGTGGCCGACAGGGCCGTGGCCGCCGCCGCGACCGCTGTCACGCCGGCCAGCGTCGTCCGTATCAGGCGGGTCGACATGGGCATCTGCCTCTCTCTCGGCTCGGGAACTTCGCCGCATGGTGTCGACCGCCCTCAACCGGCCACCAACGGGTCATCAGTGGGTCATCAACGAGCCTTCAACAGGCCATCAACGCGCCTTCAACAGGCCTTCAACAGGCCTTCAATGCGATGCCACCCTGCCAACAACGTTGCTCAGGAAGCCCTTTGAGCGCGTTGCGCGGTGCACGAGGGAGGATGGGGGTGTTGTTCGATCGACGTCGGACGCCGGGCGCGCGCTGTTCCGCGGTCGGCGCGGGGGAGTGCCGGTGAGGTTCGCAGTACTGGGAGCGGTGACGGCGGTCGGCGACGACGGTGAGGCCGTCGTCCTCCGAGGGGCCAAGTCCCGGGCGCTGCTGGCCGCCCTGCTGCTGGATCCCAACGGCACTGTGCCGCTGGACTCGGTGATGGCGGTGTTGTGGGGCGAGGAGCCGCCGCCCACGGCCACCGCCTCGCTGCACAACCATCTCGCCCGTTTGCGACGCGCCCTCCGCGACAGCGACGGCACCCGACTGCGCACGATGAGCCACGGTCTCCACCTGCGCGTCGAGGAGGGCGAGGCCGACCGAGAGGTGTTCGAGGACCTCGTACGGCAGGCGCAGGATGCCCGCGGCCGGGGCGACTGGGAGGCGGCGGAGCGGGACGCGGGTGCCGCGCTCGCGCTGTGGCGGGGCGCGCCCTTCGCCGACGTGCCCGCCCTCGCCGGCCACCCCGTCGTCACGTACCTCCAGGAGCAGCGGGTGGAGACGCTGGAGTGCCGCTTCGAGGCCCTGCTGCGCCTCGACCGCCTCGACGGGCTCGCCGCTGAACTGGGTGCCCTCGTCGAGGAGCATCCCTTCCGGGAGACGCTGCACCGCCAGCTGATGCTGGTCCTCGGCCGCACGGGGCGTCAGGCCGAGGCGCTGGCCCTCTTCCGCTCGCTGCGCCGCACACTGGTCGAGGAATTGGGCGTCGAGCCGGGCCCGGCCCTCCAGGAGGCCCACCGCGAAGTGCTCGCCGGCACGGCCCCCCGCCCCCAGGAACCGTTGACACCGACGCCGACGCCGACACCGACGCCGCGCCACGTCGCACGTGCCGCCACTTCGGAGCCGGGTGCGCCCGAAGCGCGCTCCGACGGCGACGGCGGTGCCACGGCCGGGCGGCGGTTGCGCCCCGGGGATCCCGGTCATCCGGGAGCCTGGCAGCCGCCCTCCGGCGCCTCCCGGCGGTCCGCCGACGCCATCGACGACGCGCTCGGCGGCAGTTCGGGGCGGCCCTACGTGACGTTCGCCGAGCCCGACACCTCGCCGTGGACCTCGACCGAGTCGGACGGCGACGTACGGCGCAGGCCGCGCCCGACCGGCGCCCGCGCCGCGGCGATGGCCGCCTGCGTGGTGCTCGGCGTCGGCCTCATCGGCGGCGCTGCGGCGGGCAGTTGGCTCACCGGCGACTCGGGCCCCGACGGCACCCGCGTCGGCTTCGCCGCGGCCGGCGCCCTCTGGCACGGCGTACCCGTCGACGAACTGTTCCCGCCCACCGTGCAGGGCGAGGGCGCCGGCCCCGGCGGCACCGACCGCACCTGGACCCGCGTCGCCGTCGCCCCCGACAGCGGCTGCGCCGACGCCTTCGACCCCCTGCTGCGCCAGGCCCTCGCCCCCGTCGGCTGCCTGCGCCTGCTGCGCGCCACCTACACCGACGCGACCCGCAGCAACGTCACCACCGTCGGCCTGATGTTCACCAAGGCCGACGCCACCGGCATGGCCACCCTCAAGGCCCACTTCGCGCGGGACGGCCTCGACCGGCGCACCGACCTGATGCCCCGCCCGTACGCGGCCAAGGGCACCGTCGCCGCCGGCTTCGGCGACGACCAGCGGGCCTCATGGACCCTCTCCGTCCTCACGGACGTCCCCGTCGTCGTGTACGCGGTCTCCGGTTTCGCCGACGGCCGCACCGTCACCGAACCGCAGCCCGCCGACGACGCGATGCGGTCCGACGCCACCACCGCCCCCGCCCAGGCCGGTCTCGGCCACGAGGCCCAGGGCCTCGCCGACCGCATCGAACGCGGGCTCCGCAAGACCGCCGCGTCCGCCTCGGAGCAGCCCTCATGACCGCCGAGGAGACCGGGAGCACCGACGTGACCGGCCGCGCCGACGAAGCCGGGTGCGCCGACGAAGCCGGCCGCGCCGACCGAACCGGCAGCGTGGGCGGAGCCGGCCGCCTCGGCGGGACCGGGCGCGCCGACACGGCCGAGGGCGTCCGGCAGGCCTGCCCCTCTCCGACCGCCGCGTCCCCGCAGAAGGCCCCGACCCGCGTCACGTCGTACCCCGAGCCGGGGAAGCCGGAAGCGACCGTGACCGCGACCGTCGTCACGGCGGGGGACCCCGCACCCGCCTCCTCCGCACCGGCGCGCACCCGCCGTGCCCGCCGGCACCGGCGCACCGCCCTCCTGGCTCTCCCCCTAGCCTTCTCCCTGGCCCTCCTGCCCGCCACCGCAGCCCACGCCGACGGCATCCGGGACCAGCAGTGGGCGCTCGACGCGATGCACACCGAGCAGGCGTGGCGGACGACCAAGGGGGAGGGGATCACCGTCGCGGTGCTCGACACGGGCGTCGACGACGAGCACCCCGACCTCGTCGGGAACGTCCTCCCGACCAGGGACCTGGTCGGCTTCGGGGCCTCGCGGGGCGACCGCTCCTGGGCCCGGCACGGCACCGCCATGGCCGGCATCATCGCCGGTCACGGCCACGGCGTGAACAACGGTGACGGTGTCCTCGGCATCGCCCCCGAGGCGCGGATCCTGCCCGTCCGCGTCATCCTGGAGGACGGCGACTCCGCCCGCTCCAAGGCCCGCAGCACCCGCGGCAACGCCCTCGCCGAGGGCATCCGCTGGGCCGCCGACCAGGGCGCCGACGTCATCAACCTCTCCCTCGGCGACGACTCCGAGTCCGCCCACCCCGAGCCCTCCGAGGACGCGGCCGTCCAGTACGCCCTGAAGAAGGGCTCGGTCGTCGTCGCCTCCGCCGGCAACGGCGGCAAGAAGGGCGACCACGTCTCGTACCCGGCGGCCTACCCGGGCGTCATCGCGGTGACCGCCGTCGACGAGGACGGCAACCGCGCCCCGTTCTCCACCCGCCGCTGGTACGCCACCGTCAGCGCGCCCGGCGTCGACGTCGTCATCGCCGATCCCGACCGCAAGTACTACGAGGGCTGGGGCACCAGCGCCGCCGCGGCCTTCGTCTCCGGCGCCGCCGCCCTCGTCAAGGCGGCCCACCCCGGCCTGACTCCGGCCCAGGTGAAACGGCTCCTGGAGGACACCGCCCGCAACGCCCCCGTCGGCGGCCGCGACGACTCCCGCGGGTTCGGCTTCGTCGACCCGGCCGCCGCCATCAGGGAGGGCGGCAGGCTCAGGCCCGACGACCTCACCTCCGCGGCGTACGGCCGCAAGTACTTCGGCCCCGGCCCCGACCAGGTGAAGGAGGAGGACACCGCCTCCGGCTGGGTGGCCCCCGCCGCCGGCGGCCTCGGCGTCGCCCTGCTCATCACGGCCGTCGTCATCTGGCGCGGCGACCGCCGACGACCGGACGAGTTCCTGATCTGACAGGACGGGGTTGCAGCCCGCCGCGCACCCGCTCGCCGGCGTCGCGGGGTGCCCCACCGGCCACTACGACGAGAACACCGACACCCCGGCCCTGGCCGCCGCCTCGACCAGCGCGATCCCCTTCGCCTTCGTCGTGTTGCCGTGCGACACCACCGCGACCAGGCGGTCCCGCCCGTCCACGGTGACCCGGCCGACACTGTTGATCACCCACAGCCCGGTGGCCGTACGCGGCAGCCACCCGTTCTTCAACGCGAACCCCACGCGGGTGGAATCCGTGGAGCCGTCCGCTGCCGCGGCCGCCGACACCCCCCAGTCCTGGCCCGCCGCGATCCGCCCCATCAGCCCCCGCACATACGTCCGCGACGCCCCGCTCAGCTCCGACTCGTCGTCGTCCCCGAACACCTGGCGGAGCAGGACCAGTTGGTCGGCCGCCGTGGTGCGGGTCAGGCCCCAGTACAGGCCGTCGCCGCCCACCGTCCGCGTCAGACCGAACCGCTCGTTCGCCGCGTCCAGGCCCTCCGCCTCACCGATGCTCTTCCACAGCTCCGTCGCGGCCGTGTTGTCGCTGTCGCGGATCATCGTGGCGGCGTACGCCTTCTCCCGCGCCGTGAGCCCCCGGTCCGCGTCCTGCGCCTGGAGCAACAGCGCGGCCAGGATGTCCACCTTCACGATGCTCGCGGTCTCGAACCGCCCGTCCCCGTGGACCGCGCCGGCCCCGGACTCCACGTCCAGCACGGCCACCGAGAACGCGGCCCCGTCCTCGACCGGTATCTCCGCCAGGGCCGTCGTGAGCAGCGCGTCGTGATCCACCTCGGGCACCGCCACTGGTTCCACCGACGCCTCCTCCACGTCCGCGCCCGGCGCGGTGGAAGCGGAGGCCGAGGGCGATACCGACGATGACGCCGCTGACGATACGGCCGGGCCGCCGCCCTCCTGCGCTCGGGCCGTCACGTACAGAGTCCCGGCAGCGGTTCCGCACACCAGCAGAGCGGCGGCCAGGAAGGCACAGAGGAGGGGGCGGCGCACGGCCGACCGGACCCGGCGACGGGCTCTGCGAAGAGGCATGCCGCGATGGTGATGGGCCGTGCTGTGCGGTGGGTTAGGCGGATGTTAGAGCCAGGTCAGGACCGACTGAGAAAGCTGTGAGTGAGGTGACGGTCACGTTTCCGGCCCGGCGAAGGCCCAGGAGGCTTCCCCCGATAGGGTCGACAACCGTGGCGAACAAGAACATCCCCGACCCCGGCTACTCCGACGACGACGGCTCCGCCGACCCCCGGCTGAGCGCCGCGCTCGCCGCCTGGGCCGAGGACCGCACCGCCGTCGGCCCCGTCCTCGAAGCGCTCAAGGGCGCCCGGCTGCTCGTGCCCGTGGTGGCCGTGCTCGGCGAGGTCGAGGAGGACGAGAACGGGCTGCGCCGCGAGAAGACCAGCGACATGGCCGTACCCACCCTGAAGGCCGGCCACCGCACCGCCCTGCCGGCCTTCACCTCCACCGATTCCCTCGCCCGCTGGGACCCGGCCGCCCGCCCCGTCGCCGTACCGACGCACCAGGCCCTCCAGGCCGCCGCGCACGAGAAGGCCGACACCCTCGTCCTGGACCTGGCGGGGCCCGTGCCGTTCGAACTGACCGGATCCGCGCTCCGCGCGCTCGCCGAGGGACGCACCACGGCCGACCCGCTCGCCGACCCCGCCGTGATCGCCGCGGTGCGCGCGGCCGTGGCCGCCGAGCCCTCCGTGCTCCGCGCCCACCTCGGCCCCGGACAGTCCGACGGCACCCTCGCCCTGGTCCTCGACCCCGCCGAGGCCGCTCCCGCCGAGGCCGCCCGCGCGGTCGCCTCACGGCTCGCCACCGACGAAACACTGAGGGCCCGCCTGGTGCGCGGCCTCGACCTGGCGCTCCTGCCGGCCGGAACCACGCCTCCGGGCGAGCCCCTGTACGTGAAGGGTTAGCTCAGCCGTAGATCGGGCCGGTGTACTTCTCGCCCGGGCCTTGGCCCGGGTCGTCCGGGACGACCGACGCCTCGCGGAACGCCAGCTGCAGCGACTTCAGACCGTCGCGCAGCGGCGCCGCGTGGAACGAGCTGATCTCCGTCGTGGACGCGTCGAGCAGACCGGCGAGGGCGTGCACCAGCTTCCGGGCCTCGTCCAGGTCCTTGTACTTGTCGCCCTCCTCGGTCAGACCCAGCTTCACCGCGGCGGCGCTCATCAGATTGACGGCGACCGTCACGATCACCTCGACCGCGGGGACCTCGGCGATGTCACGGGTCATCGAGTCGAAGTCGGGGGACTCGGGGGACTCAGGAGGGGTGTCACTCATGCCCCACACGATAGGCCCCGGCGCGTACGCTCCCACCTGCGGGAGTCCGCTGCGCCCCGATTGGCACCCCAGGTTTGAACCCGCTATGGTTATGTCTACGACCGGCTGGACACCTGTGTGCCCGGCCCGCAAGTGGAGGCTCCGAACTCCCACCTGACCATCCTCCGGGACGGCAGGTCACCGGTCAGACGGCCCCCACCGTTCCGTACGGACGGTGGAGTCGTCCGAATCGCGCCCCGCGGCCACCGCGGCGGTGCTCCGGCAGTCATTGGAGCCCCGCCTGTGTCCCGTCCGGGGCATTTTTCATGCGCCCCGATGGTTGGTCCTTATGTCAACCAGACATGACGCGGCGGTCCGCCAGACCGTCGTGGGGTGCTACCGAGGAGGATCCATCAGCGCCGAGCCCCGCATCAACGACCGGATTCGCGTTCCCGAGGTGCGACTTGTCGGTCCCAGCGGCGAGCAGGTCGGGATTGTTCCGCTTGCCAAGGCCCTGGAGCTTGCGCAGGAGTACGACCTCGACCTGGTCGAGGTGGCCGCGAACGCACGTCCGCCGGTCTGCAAGCTCATGGACTACGGGAAGTTCAAGTACGAGTCGGCCATGAAGGCCCGTGAGGCGCGCAAGAACCAGGCGCACACGGTCATCAAGGAGATGAAGCTCCGGCCGAAGATCGACCCGCACGACTATGACACCAAGAAGGGTCACGTCGTCCGGTTCCTCAAGCAGGGCGACAAGGTCAAGATCACGATCATGTTCCGTGGTCGCGAGCAGTCCCGGCCCGAGCTGGGCTACCGACTGCTGCAGCGTCTCGCGGAGGACGTCCAGGACCTCGGGTTCGTCGAGTCGAACCCGAAGCAGGACGGCCGCAACATGATCATGGTCCTCGGTCCGCACAAGAAGAAGACCGAGGCGATGGCCGAGGCCCGTCAGGCTCAGGAAGCGCGGAAGGCGGAAGCGAAGGCCAACCCTGGCAAGTCGCAGAACGCCGCCGACGCCGAGCACGTCGAGGTCGAGGCGCCGGCCGAGGAGCCTGCCGAGGCGTAAGTCCCCTGGACGAGAGTCCGGGGGAAGCCCTGGACGCGAGTCCGGGGTGTCAACCGATAGAAATGACGTTCCGTCGTGCCCGGTTTAGCGACCGGGCACCGGAGCGCCACTGACGAGGAGAGAACGGCGCTATGCCGAAGAACAAGTCGCACAGCGGTGCCAGCAAGCGCTTCAAGGTCACCGGCTCCGGCAAGGTGCTCCGTGAGCGCGCCGGCAAGCGCCACCTGCTCGAGCACAAGTCGTCCCGCGTGACGCGTCGCCTCACCGGCAACGCCGAGATGGCCCCGGGCGACGCCGCGAAGATCAAGAAGCTTCTCGGCAAGTGACCAAGCGGCGCTGATCGTCCGTCGATCACTCAGCGCCGTACGTCAGGACCGGGACCCAATCGATTTCGGGTCGTGTGAGGACAACCACGGCCCCGCTACAAGGAGTTAAAAAGTGGCACGCGTCAAGCGGGCAGTCAACGCCCACAAGAAGCGCCGGGCGATCCTCGAGCAGGCCTCCGGCTACCGCGGTCAGCGTTCGCGCCTCTACCGCAAGGCCAAGGAGCAGGTCACCCACTCGCTGGTCTACAACTACAACGACCGCAAGAAGCGCAAGGGCGACTTCCGTCAGCTGTGGATCCAGCGCATCAACGCCGCTGCCCGCGCCAACGGCATCACGTACAACCGCTTCATCCAGGGTCTGAAGGCCGCGAACGTCGAGGTCGACCGCAAGATCCTCGCCGAGCTGGCCGTCAACGACGCCACCGCGTTCGCCGCGCTGGTCGAGGTCGCGCAGAAGGCGCTGCCGGCGGACGTCAACGCGCCGAAGGCCGCGTGACGCTGCGCTGGCCTTGAGCCGGATGTTGATGTGAACCCCGGACCCGTGGGCCTTTCGAGGCCTGCGGGTCCGGGTGTTTGTTACGCCTGACAGCTCGGTGGTGCGGGTTCGTCGGCGGGCGCGGGTGCGTCGTGGTTTCTCGCGC
>NZ_LIQX01000538.1 GCF_001418475.1 Streptomyces ossamyceticus
ACCAGCAGGGCCCCGGGGGCGCCCCGGCGAACGCCGGCGGTGGCCGCCCCGGCGGCTACGGCTACCCGCCCACCGCCGCGCCCGCCGGCGCCCCGCCCATGCCGCCCACGCCGCCGCCCGGCGGCCGTCCCGGCTCGGCCCCCTACCTCCAGCGCGCCGGGCGGCGGCGTGGGCGGCATGGGCGGGGCGCCGGCGGGCGCGGCGGTGGGCGGGTAGCCGTAGCCGCCGGGGCGGCCACCGCCGGCGTTCGCCGGGGCGCCCCCGGGGCCCTGCTGGTCGGTGGAGGAGGCGAGCGTACGGCTGCGCACCCGGTACAGGCCGGTGTCGAGGTCGTCCGCCTTCTCCAGGTGGACCTTGATGGGGCCCATGAAGGTGTATCGCTGCTGCTTGGCGTAGTCGCGCACCATGCCGGCGAGTTCGTCGCCGAGCTGGCCGGAGTAGGGGCTGAGGCGCTCGAAGTCGGGCGTGCTCAGTTCCACGATGAAGTCATTGGGGACGACCGTCCGGTCGCGGTTCCAGATGGTCGCGTTGTTGTCGCACTCGCGCTGGAGCGCTCCCGCGATCTCCACGGGCTGGACCTCGGACTTGAACACCTTGGCGAAGGTGCCGTTGACCAGACCTTCGAGACGCTGCTCGAACTTCTTCAGGACTCCCATGGGGCACCTCCTCCGTCGTCACCGCTCTGCGTACTGCGTCCGTACTGCTTACTGATCGTATCCACGCGCCGGGAAATCGGCTGGTTCCCCCGGTCGGCTCCGTCGGCCGGTGTCACCGGCGCCGACGCCCACTGAGGTCCCCTCCCGGCTTCCCACCGGAGCTCCTCTTCGAACTACCCCCGCCCGAACTCTGCCAAGGATCGTAGAGGCGGCACGAGACCAGTGTCCCGCACCTGACCGTGGACCCTGCCCTCCTCCAGTGGAGATGGCCGGGACCGGTACGAGGTTGATACGTGAACCAGCACTCGTTGATACGTGACGGAACTGGGCAGGTGTTCGGTCCCTGCCGGGGGCTCCGTTCCGGGTGAGCCGGGGCGGGGGCGGCCACGGATAAGGGATGTGAACCCACCCTCTCCAGCGTGCTAATCTTCTGGATGTCGGAAGGCCCCGGCACCGAAAGGGCAGGGCCCGAGGACACACCCAATGCGCGGGTGGCGGAATAGGCAGACGCGCTGGATTCAGGTTCCAGTGCCCGCAAGGGCGTGGGGGTTCAACTCCCCCCTCGCGCACAGTGAAGCGGTCCCATCGTGAAGACGATGGGACCGCTTCTTTTTGTGTCCGAGGGGACTCCCGACGCGCGACCGCCTGGTTCGTGAAGTGTGAGGAGTCTCTCAGCGGATTCAGTAAGGGCTTTCGTGATTTGGGTGGCGTGAGACGGGGTGGGGGCGTGCCGAGTCCCCTGTGCGCGGGCGGGGTCATGTTTCACGTGAAACGTCGCAGAGCGGTCTATCGGTGATGTTCTACGTGAAGCAGCGCGGGGCGTAGCTGGTGAGGCGACGCGCTCGGACCAGCAGGTCCTGGTAGACGGGGTGCTCGGCGATGGCGGGCTGTTGTTGGCAGTGCGTGAGAGGGGGCGGGACCCGGTCGGAGCAGGCGATCAGACCAGTGCGCGTGTGTCGTATGACCGCGTGGAACTCCTGGCGCTCGCCGTCGGAGAGGGCTCGGGGGCGCAGAGCGCTGAACTCGATTGGGCTATCCATGGTCCGGACAGGATCAGCCGGTCGGCCTTCGCGTCGATCGCCAGCCGCTGGGGTGGAGGTATGGGCGGGGAGGCTGACCAGCGTCTATCGGGTTCGCCTGCGGGTGGATTCCCCGTGGCTTCCGGGGGCGCGTGAGGCCGGGTTCGCGCTGGTTTGGCGCCACGCGCGCGGGCGGCGGAGGGTCTTCTGCCCGGGTGCGAGGCCTGTGCATTCCCGTGAGCACCGTTGACGCTCGCTCGCCGCCTACCTATGTTCTGGTCGGCAAATCGCACAACGTTCGTCATTTCGAATGATTGTTGTCTGGTCCCTTGCGTCCCCTGCTCGCCGGCAAGCGGCAGCTGATGCGCCGACGGGGTGCCTCGGTTCGCCGTCACCACCAGCGGGCCGGGCGGCGAGCAGGGGCTCAACGGCACAGCCGCGCTGCCGTTGCACCAGTGGAGCCACTTGGCGGTGACCCTTTCGGGCTCCACGGGCACCCTCTACGTCAACGGCGCAGCCGTCGCCCGGGACGCCTCGATGACGCTCGACCCGTCCGTCCTGGGCACGTCGGCGCGCAACTGGCTGGGACGCTCCGACTTCTCCGGCGACCCGGTGTACGCGGGCGCCTTCGACGAGGTCAAGGTCTGGTCCCGAGCTCTTGCGGCGGACGAGATGACCTCGCTCCAGTCCCACGGGGCCAGGAAATGCTCCGCGAGGCTGGGCGGCCTCGCGTCCTGCTCGTTCGCGGCCGACGGCGGCGGCCCGTTCTGCGACGCCTCCGGACGCGGCCTCACCGGCACCCTGCGCCGCACCTGGGGCGGGCCGAGCCATCCCCGACGGCAGCGCCCTGTACGTCAACCTGTACAGCGCCAGCCCTGAGCCTCATGCGTCTGTGTGGTCATGCTCGACTTCGAGGGGCGGCGCCGGACTGCGGATCTCGTCGTGACGGGGTCGGCCGGCGCGTGGTCGGCAGGTGTGCCGCCGTGCGCCGACCGGTCGACGGGTCACGCGGCCAGACGCTCCGCGAGGGTCTTCGCCTTGGTGGCCGCGTCGTCGAGGGCCTGGGCGCGGGAGGCCTCGGAGAGCGGGATCAGCTCGCTCATCGCCGGGTTGTGCGGCGCCATGGTCAGCTCCGGGACGATGAAGTCGACGTCCAGGCCGAGGGCGTCGGCGAGCACCGCGTTCAGGTAGTTCTGCACGTACTCGAAGGGCTCGCGCGGCGTGCCCGGCGCGTAGGAGCCGCCACGGCTGGCGACGACGGTGACAGGGGTGCCCTTCACCTTCGAGTCCTCGGTCATGGCGGTACGGCCGATGAGGACCACGTTGTCCAGCCACGCCTTGAGGGTCGACGGGATCGAGAAGTTGTACATGGGGGCGCCGATCAGGATCGCGTCGGCCTGCTCCAGCTCGGCGATGAGCTTCTCGCGCTCGGCGAAGGCGGCGGCCTGCCCAGGGGTGTGCGTGGCCGGGTCGGCGAAGCCGGCGGTGTGCGCGTCGGCGCTGATGTGCGGCACGGGGTCGATGTTGAGGTCGCGGTAGATGACCGTGCCGTCCGGATGCTGCTCCTCCCAGGCTTTGCGGAAGGTCTCCGTCACCGCGCGTGACGTCGAGGCGTCGATGGGGAAGACGGACGAGTCCAGGTGGAGAAGGGTGGCCATGGGGCACTCCAAGGAAGTCGCTTCGTTTTCGTACTCGACTATGGATAACACAGTCACTTACTTTTTTTCATCCCCGAACGGGAGCCCAGTACCCTGGACGCATGGCGGAAAAGCAGCAGGAGCTCCATGGCGCCGGTCCGTGCCAGCCGGTCGGGGAAGGCATGACGCGTGTGTTCGCTCTGCTCGGAAAGCGATGGACGGGCCTGATCGTCGCCGCGCTGATGCC
>NZ_LIQX01000539.1 GCF_001418475.1 Streptomyces ossamyceticus
CGCCACACGTCCAGCAGGCCCATGAGGGTCTTGTGGATGGTGTAGTACGGCACCCCCTTCGGGGTCCCCTGCTCGAGAGCGGTGAAGTCGGACTCGGGGAGGCCGGAGAGGTACCCGGCGTTGAAACCGGCGGCGCTGTTGTTGGCCTGGCACTTGGCCAACTCCGCGACCATGTAGGTGGCCTTGTCCCGGCACGTGGTGTCCCCGGTCACGGCGTACAGCTGAGCCCACGCCGTGAGGAAGTGCCCTTGGACGTGGCTGCGAAAGGCGAAGTTCGGCGCCTCCCAGCCGCCGGTGGCGACCGCGCCGTTGGTGGACAGCTTGTGGTTGGCACGGAAGTTGTACAGCAGCCGGTCCACATCGACGAACCGCAGATAGTTCCGCGTACGGTCCTGGTTGTCCAACCACCGGCTCGCGGTGAGCCGAACCTGACCGAGCTCGAACGGGTGCGCCAAGACCCCGATGTCGGCCCTCGCGGGAGGGACGACCGCATGGGCGGGAGACGCACCGATGAAGGACCCGGTGGCAGTGGCGGCCACGGTGGCCCCGGTCAGTTGCAGGAGGCGCCGTCTACTAACGGAGGAAGACATTGTGCACCTTTCGATACGGCAGAGCGACTCTTGGACTTTTGATGTGCCGGCTCACACGTCCGACGGTCGGACGTGGCGCGTCAAGGGCTTGCGTGCTGCCGACTTGGCGCCCTACGGCCGAAAGGCCGACGACATCTTCCTCACGTGGTTCGACTTTTCAAACGTCGTCCGAAATGCAGAACGCACATCTTTGCTGACACATCGGATGAATTAACGTATATGGGCGCTACTTGTGTCTAGCCGTGTGGAAACAAAATTCTTACCGGCTGTCGGGTCATCCCGTTGTTCTGCGGCCACGTGCTGCGGGGACGCAGTTCCACGCCCCGGTACACGATGGCTACGGCCGGGCCGTGTAGCCGCTCTGTGAATGCGGGTTGGCGGTCCGCTTCGCGTACCCGGCGGTGCAGGGCGCGGCGTCGGCCTTCGCCTTGGCGGCCATGCAGGGCTCCGCCCACCGCCACCGAGGGGGTGGCGACGCTGGCGAGACCGACGGCTGCGACGCCTGTGGCCTTGAGCGTGGTGCGCCGACTGATCTGTCGTGTCGCGTGCATGTACAGGAGACGAGGGGGACGGCGGGGCAATAACAGAAACCGGATGGACCTTGCGCAGGTGATTGCCTGACGGGGGCACGTTCACGTGTACGCCGACAGCAGCAGGCGTCCCGCGAGGCTCAACACGACTGATCGTCTTGGCGCTGACGGTCAGCAGTCCCGCCAAGAGATCACCGAGCCTCGGGCCGTCCAATTGTCGCACCATTGCGATAGCGCCATCGGAGCAACCGGCAACATCACGGTGGTCAACCGTCTCCAAGCCCACCCCCGCAGCAGAGGCCCTGACCACACCCGCCCACGGGTTGCCTGGCCTTCGGCCGGCCCTCAACTCACCCACCGCCCATGGGGAAGAGGGTCGAGGCGGGACTGGCCAGTTCCGCCGCATCGTCGCCCTCGCGACCGGCGCGACGGACGACGAGATCGAGCGCGCCCTCGCCGCGACCGGCGGCGAGGTGAAGAACGCGATCCTCGTCCTCCTCGGCGGTGTCGACGGTGCCTCGGCCGCCCGCCTTCTGGAGGAGTCCGACGGCCACCTGCGCGCCGCACTCGCCGCGGCGGCCGACTGAGCTACACGCCCAGCGCCCGACTACATGGTGAAACACGCGGTTTCACCGATGCTGCCCGGGCGCGCGGATGCCACGGTCGTGCATGTTTACAGCTTCCGGTGCCCGTGCAGCTGCGGAGTCCGGCAGAGCGCGAATGGGGAACCCTGGCCGTGGGACGTGTGATCAGTGATCGTTGGCGAGAGGCCGTCAGCCTGGGGGAAGGCATCCGCCCGCACCACGTCCTGTGGCCCCCGTCGTTCCGGGGCGCGCCACCCCACGCCCGTGTCCCCGCGAACGCGCTGGCCGCGCTGATGTTCGGCACCGCGATCTGCCAGGCATTCCTGTGGTTCTACTGGCAGGGCACCTGGCGGGACGAAGGGGAGCGCTACTCGGCCCTGTGGCTCACTACGGTGACAATGGCGATGCCGGTCCTGCTGATGCGCCTGGCGCTGGCTCACGCCTTGGACGACCGGCGCGGGGTGTGGCCCCGGCTCGTGGCCGTCATGGCCGGGATCCTGACGGTGGTCACGACCCCGCTGTTCCTACTGGGCTTCGCGGTGGCGTTCGACGACTACGGCCGTTACTGCCCCGGACCACAGCCCACCAACCCGGACCGACTGTCGGGGGGCGAGGTGCCCACCGCCGTCATGGTGGCGCTGGCCGCAGGGTCGGCCGCCTCGTGGCTCATGTGGGCGTGCTCGCGTCGCCAGGCGCGGCCCATAGATCTATATCGGGTGTGGCTCACCACGATCATCGTCACCGTGATGGTGACCCTCGCACCATCGCTGAGGTCGGCTGATACCTGCCTCTACGGGGGCTGACACCGAGTGTCCAGGTGGAGAGGGACAGCAAGTGGGTGACGCAGAACGCGAAGTCGCCGCCGGGGAGTTCGGCGAGGCGTACGTTGTGGAAGTCTTCCGGTCCCGGAAGTACGCGTAGGCGTCTCGTCACGGCCGGTGCCGTCGATCTGGCCGGCTCGGGAGTACAGCAGGCGTGCCTGGCCGAGCAGCAGGACCTGTGGGTCGTCCGGCAGCGCGTGCGGCCCTTGACCGAGGGCGCAAACGGCGGGCTCAGGCGGTGGCGTCCCGGTAGTCGCCCAGGCAGCGGAAGGCGCCCGCCGTCGCCCGGAACAGGTACATCGCGTCCGTGTAGCGGTAGGTGGACGGGTCGTAGTGGAGCCTCTTGGTGATGCCCCGGTAGTCGGTCTCCCGCAACCGGCCGGTGATCGCGGCCCGTTCGGCATGCGACGCGCCCAGGTCCGTCATGGCGCGGGCGACGAAGAGCGTCGCGTCGTGGGCCTCGGCGGAGTACCACGGCGGGGCGGACCCGAAGCGCGTCCGGTACGTGGTGACGAACGACTTCGCGGCATTCAACCGGGTCGGATCGAGGAAGGCGGTGGCGAACACCCAGCCCTGGGCGTCCTCGCCGGCCGAGGTGAGGAAGCGCGCGTCGAGGGCGCGCTGGGTGGCCAGCCGCGCGCCGGAGTAGCCCGCGGAGCGCAGTGCCCGGGCCAGCCGTGCGGCCCGAGCGTAGCCGCCACCGAACACCACCGCGTCGGCTCCCCCTTCCGTCACCGACGTCGCGAGGGCGCGGAAAGCCGTCGTATCGCCGTCGGCGGCGAGGGAACGCCGGATCACGGCGCGCTGCCCGGAGCGCACGGCGTCGTCGATCCCCGAGCACAGACGCCAGCTGAAGTCGCCCTCGGCGGCGTCGTCGATCAGCACCGTCCTGCGGGCCTCCAGGGTGCGCACGAAGTACGCGACGAGCGGCGCCGCCAGGATCGCGTCGGCGGGGCGGATGGCCGCGTAGACCCGGTAGGTTGGGCGATCTGCGTTCGGCTGTCGGCGTCGGGTGCAGCGCGGATGCCCGACGCATCGTCGAGGAGACATCAGGCAAGGCGGCAGAGCTTGCGCGGCGTGTCGGTGTGACGCCTTGCCTGGCAACGGTGCTGGTGGGTGAAGATCCGGCTTCGGTGACGTACGGATGAAGCGGGCGCGTTGCGCGAAGGCGGGCATCGAGTCTCGGCTTGTCAGCCTGCCGGCCACCACCGCAACGGCTGAGCTGGTGGAGACCCTCCAGTCCCTCCCACGGAACGCCGAAGTGCACGGCATCAGGTCGCCCGCCGACACCACTGGCGCAGCTGAGTCTCGTCGACGTCATCGGCGATCGGCTTGGTGGCGTGCCGGGTGAGGGCTTCGTCGAACGGCACGCCCAGGTAGTAGCCGTGCGTCTGGATCGCGGTGGTCGGCACGCAGCCGGCCAGCTCCTCAGGGCTGTGTCCGCGCTGACCGTACGGTCGGCGCGGACACAGCCCCCAGCTCGCCAGGAAGGCACGCGGCCGCGGGGCGGGGAGTCGTCGCGGCGCTGTGCGTGCTGTGCGCGGGCGTTGCCGGGCCCTGCGCTAGAAGGTCAGGTTCCAGGCGTCGATCTTGCCTGTGTCGGAGGCGGCGTTGTCGTTGACGCGCAGCTTCCAGGTGCCGTTCGCGACCTCCGAGGAGGCGTTCACGGTGTAGGTCTGAGTGATGTTGTCGGCGCTGCCACCGGCGCGGTTGTGCAGGGTGTAGACGGTGCCGTCCGGCGCCACCAGGTCGACCTTCAGGTCACCGATGTAGGTGTGCTTGATGTCCACACCCACCTTGAGGGTGGCCGGGGCGTTGCCGGTCACACCGGTGACGGCGATCGGGCTCTCCACGGTCGCGTTGTCGGCGATGGTGAAGTCCGCGAGGTTCTCAAAGTACTTGCCGGGCGGCGGGGTGGCCCCGACGGCCTTGAGGGCGTCGACCTGTCCCTCGCCGAAGAACGCGTTGTTGGCCGTCGTGCCCGTGCAGCGGCTGTCCGACGGGCAGGCGATGTCATTGGCCTGGGTGTCCAGCTTGGCGCGGAGCTGCGCCGGGGTGATGCCCGGGTTGGCGCTGGCGATGAGTGCCGCCACGCCGGCCACGTGCGGGGTGGCCATCGAGGTGCCACTCTTGCTGCCGTAGCCGCCGCCGGGGACGGTGGAGTACACGTTGCTGCCCGGTGCCGCGACGTCGATGACTCCCTGACCGTAGTTGGAGAACGAGGCCTTGGTGACGCCAGTGCCGTTGGCCGCGACCGTGACCACGCCCGGCAGTTCGGTCGGGATGTCGAGGCAGGCGTTGGTGATGGTGCGGGTGACCGGTGTCGAGTCGTTCGGGCTCGCGGAGTCGGTCGTCTTGTGGGCGAGGTCGTAGTTCTCGTTGCCCGCAGCGGCGATCTGGAGGGAGCCCTTGCCCTCGGCGTACTCCTGGGCGCGCTTGACGCCCTCGATGATGGCGGCCTGGTCGATGTTGTCCGGGCAGTTGAACTGCCACGGGTCCGTGTAGTAGCTGTTGTTGGTGACCTTGAAGCCGTGGTCACCGGCCCAGACGAAGCCGCAGATGGTGTTCTCGGCGAAGAAGAAGGCGCTGCCCGGCTCGGCGACCCGGACCGCGGAGATCGTCACCCCGGGGGCCACACCGACGACGCCCTTGCCGTTCTTGGCCGCGGCGACGGTGCCCGCCACGTGGGTCCCGTGCGTGTCCACGTCCCGCCAGGCGCCGGCCCGGGTGTCGGGCTTGCCGTAGGCGCAGGAGACCGAGTCGGCCGCGTTGAAGTTGGGCGCCAGGTCCTGGTGCTGGTCGTCCACACCGGTGTCCAGGATGCCGACCTTGACCGAGGCCGAGCCCGGGTTCACGGCCCAGGCCTGGTCGGCCTTGATCTGGCTCATGTCGGCCCGGACCGGCTCTCCGGCCGGGGTCGAGGCCTGCGACGGATTGGGCGGGAGCGCCGGGTTGTAGGCGTCGGCCGGGACGTCCGAGGTGCGCGTGGCGCCGACCTGCTGCACTCCGGAGACGCCGCGCATCGTGGCGGCGAATCCGCTGGACGCCGAGTGGGCGACGATCACGCCGATGGCCTCGAAGTTCGAGAAGACGGTGCCGCCGTTGGCCTCGATCGCGGAGCGGACCGCCGCGTTGTCACCGGGGGCGGTGATCACAAGGTAGGCACGCGTGCCGGCCACCCAGGTCGCGCTCCGGGAAGCGGGCACGGCGGCCGAAGTGGGGGCCTTGGCGGTCGGCGCGGTGGAGGGGACGACGGGGAGCGTGCCCGCGAGGGCTCCCGGGGCGCCGAACGCGAGGGTGGCACCGATCGTGGCCGCCAGCACCCACGTGCGTCTAGAGCGGCTGGATATGTGGGGTATCAATGCGTCCTCCGGAAACGGCCCGGCCGCGCTGAGGGCACCGGCCGAGCCGTACGAAACGAGTGGTGGAAGCAAGATGTCAGGTGCATGCCCGTGAACGGAAGTACCTTTCCGTGCAGGGACGTCACAGAGGCATGGCTGAAAACAGACGCATCCCGGGCATAGACCCCGAGCTCCTGCGGCGCGCAGAACGTCGGGCTCGGGCAGCGCATCGACCAGTCAGAGCACCGTGCTGCGGCTGACGGCCCCCCGAGAGCGGCGAGAGTGCGGGGCGTCGGGCCGTGCCGGACGTGGACGCGGAAGACTGTGGTCGTTGCCCGGGGCTGCGACCGCGGGCGGGCTCGCGGGTGCTCAGGGGATCCGCTCTTCGTCGCGGCCCGGCGCTGGGCCGAAGGGGGGCATGGAGGGGGCGTGGTCCTGCTTGCGGTCGCCAACGTTGGATGACGGCCTTGCCGTCGGCGGTGCCGACCGTGGCGGGGACATCCTTGGCGAGGTCCTTGCCGTCCGCGTCGGCGCCCGGGTAGAACTCCTTCCTCCAGTCGAGGTCGACGCTCTCAGGGATGTGGTTCACGACCGCGCACCGCAGATCGTCACCGGTGGGCTCGTCGGAGTGTCGTCCAAAGGCGGCGGTGAGCCGTACGAGCAGGACCACCGGAACTCCGGGGTGTTGACCACGCCCTGTTGACAACCGCCGACCGGAACACGCTGAACCGAACCACCAGGCTGTCACCACACACTTCCGGTACAGGGCCCGCCGACGCGCAGCCCTGCGGCCACCGCGATCCCCGGGTTCCCCGGCGCGCCAGGCGCTCCGGTCAACCGACCCTCGCCGCTCCCGAGATGACGGCCCCGATCGGGGGGATGCGCGTTCTGAACACCGGCTACGAGCGCTCGCCGCACGGCGTACAACACACCGACCGGAGACATTGACCAACGACTTCTTCATCAATCTGCTCGACATGGGCACAAGGTGGAAGACGTCGGCTTCCGACGAGACGTGTTGGAAGGCTGAGATCGCACCACAGGCGAGCTGAAGTGGAAGTTCGTGCGTGACTTCGTAGCCGCGTGGGACTGATGAACCTCGATCGGTTCGACCTCTCCTGAACCCGATGTCCGGCTCGGGGCGGTGAGCGCCGCTCGCCCAGAGTTCCGGCAATACCTCCCCGGTGGGCACGCACGCTCCTCCCTCAGCGCGCGTGCCCGCTGTCCTCATGTCTCCTGGAGTACGGAGAGAACGTTCCCGGCGGGGTCGGTGAACCACGCGATCGCGGCGGGGCCGCCGTCACCGGCCCGTACGATGCCCCTCTCGTCATGGTCGAACCCGGGATAGCGCTCAAGGCTCACGCCGCGCCGCTCCAACTCGTCGACAGCGGCTTCGATGTCCTCCACGGGGAAGTTGAGGATCGTGAAGGTCGCGGGGGTGTGCGACTCCTTCGGGTAGACGAAGACCTGGGCGCCTCCGCCGAGCGTGAGGGTCAGCATCCGCATGTCCCCCTCCCCGCTCTCCTCCGCGCGCAGACCGAGAGTCTCACCGTAGAACCGGCGGGCCTCACCGAGGTCGTCGACCGCGAAGCCACTGAACGCCTTGGATTGTCCGAACATGCCCTGTCTCTCCTTCACGGGTGCGCTGTTCCGAGATCTCAGGGCACACCACACGGACCCCGGTCATCGGCGCGCCACGCTGACGACGCGAGGGGCGCAGCAGCCGGAGTTCACGCGCGCGGCGTATGGCACGTCGTTGCGCCGGTTCACGGTCAGCATCCGTTGGACACTCTTCAGATGGGTCTTGACGGTGTTCACCGTCACGTGCAGATGCGGCGATCTCCTCCGTCACCATCATCTGGACGGCCCATCGCAGCCGCCCCGTTCCTGTCCGCTCAACCGTTCGACGATCATCGCGGGTGCGTCTGGCCGGTACGGCGTCGCCGGGACCGTCCGAGAGGCGGAGTTTCCCTCTCAGATCCAGGGCTCTCCCGTCGAGCGGTCGTTAGGCGACCGAGTGCGTGACCGTGCCCCGGGAAACTGGTTTCCCGGCCAGCCCAGCGCGAATAGCCGCGTCCCGCTGGACGACGGAACTGGCGACCGTCAATTGTGTTTCGTACCTGAAAGCGATGCGCTGGGACCCGGCGGCGTGTACGCGCACGGTCCGCTGCTTGTCCTCGACGCCGACTCCGAGCGGAATGTGACGGGCATCCGGGCGGGCGTGCGGCGCCCGCCTGGAGCCAGCCCTCGCCTTGCCACTTCCAGTGCTCCGACCGCACAGCTTCGCCGGGTTGCCGGTCGTGGCGGTTGGATGTCCGGTGATGTCCGTTCCGACCGCTGGAAGCGCGGACCCTTTGAGGTCCCGTCAGAGGGGCCCTGAAGCCTCCTCGCCGCCCGCGGGTTTCGCGCCGAGGGCCGCAAGCTCAACGTCACCAGCGTCAACCGCGCTGGCGCTACTGATCGCCGAAGGCTGCCGGACGTGAGCGGGGGCGAGGTGACCACCAGCTCCCGTACGCGCATGGCTCTCACGCTCGCACTCGGACAGGAGCGAGGCCACAGAGTCGGCAGTCCGCGCTCTTTGATCGCGGCCCTCCTCCTGGAGCCCGCTCTTCACGAGTCAGGAGCCGACATGGCCAGATGTTTGTTCGAGCGCAATCGGTGCAGACGATGAACTGCCACAAACCCTAACCCCTATACAGGAAGTGGAGAGGCACCATGAGCATCATCGCGTGGATCATCATCGGCCTGCTCGCCGGCGCCATCGCCAAGGCTCTGATGCCGGGCAAGGACCCCGGCGGCGTCATCATCACCATGCTCATCGGCATCGTCGGCGGTCTGCTCGGCGGCTGGCTCGGCAAGGTCATCTTCGGCGTCGACTCCATCGACGGGTTCTTCGACCTCTCCACCTGGATCGCCGCGATCGTCGGCTCCGTCATCCTCCTTGCCCTCTACCGCCTCGTCACCGGCAACCGACACTCGCACCGTCACGCATGACCTGCTGAAGGCACAATGCCTCCGGACGCACTTGGGCGGCTCTCTTCCTGTTCGCAGGACGGGAGCCGTCCAAGTGCGTCCGGCCGGGCATCTCGTTGCCCGCCCACTGGTTCCTGTCCTCCGGGGCCAGGCTCCACCGCGTCCTCCCGTCGTCCCAGCCTCGATGGCAACCCCGCATGTGGCGGGCGCCGCCCCCCTTCCTCAAGCAGCAGCATCTCGACTGGGCCTTCCGCGCGCTGAAGGCCGCACTCGTGAGCTCCGCCGAGGGCGGCGACTACACCCCCTACGCATCACGCCCGTAGCCGCGGCGACAGCCGTGTTGGAGCGCTTCAGCCAGCGGCACCGCCCCAGCGTGTGCACCAAGGCACACGCCTTTGCAGAGGGGGCGTCGTAGACGGGCTGCTCGAACAGATCGTCCCGGTGACGGGGGGCCGCCGAGACCGGCACACCGTAGTCGCCGGGCGGCGGGTCGTCCGCTCCGGCCGCCCCGGCGACCTGCAGATTCCTGGGAACGTCGATGTTCACGTCCATCAGACCGCGTTCGCTCCCCAGGACGCCTCGCCATGCGGACCGGGTCGGCGTTGGACCCCGGTGTCCAGGCGTGGCTCCGCATCATCGCCCACCAGGGCGTGGCGGTCGCCGGCATGGACTTCCGCAACACGTCGACCCTGCGCGGGTGATCATGGCCGGTGAGAGCGGCGGCGGAATCCTCTCCCTCACCACCAGCCTCCAACTGTGCAGGGATGGAGCCGACATTTCACGCCTCCTACCGACCCGGCCCTCCCCCCTGCCCCATGCCCGGCCGGGCGGGCATGGGGCAGGGGGG
>NZ_LIQX01000054.1 GCF_001418475.1 Streptomyces ossamyceticus
CGGGCGGAGTGGTGCGTGACGCCAACCCGCCTACGTGGCGGGCGGCGCGTGACGTGATCCCACCTGCGCGGTGGACCGGCACGGGGACGTGAATCCCGCCCCGTGGCGGCGCCGTGGACGACGAGATCACGCCACCGTGGTCGAGCCGGGCCGGGGGCTGTCCGACCTCGCGGCGGAGTGGCGCATGTGGCACTCCCGCGCCCCTTTCGGACGGGCCGAACGCCCCGTTTTGTCAACCATCCTCCTCGATGGCAACCAGGTCGTAACCATGAACCCCCTGTCGCGCTACGCGCGTTGAATCTACGCTTCGGGCCGACGGGGCCTGTTCTCACGTTTTCCTTACGTCTCTTACGAACCAGGGGGGCACATGTCAGCCACACCCCACGCGCAACGCCGTGGCAGCCGCCGCAACCGGATCGTCGCGGTCGCGGCCGGCCTCGCGACCGTCGGTGCGCTGGCCGCCGCCATGCCGGCGAGCGCCGGTGAGGCCAAGCCGGGCAAGACCAAGCCGAGCCGGTACCAGGACGTGCAGCTGCTGTCGTTCAACGACCTGCACGGCAACCTGGAGCCGCCGGCCGGTTCCTCGGGCCGGGTGACCGAGCTGCACGAGGACGGCACGACCACGACGATCAACGCCGGTGGTGTGGAGTACCTGGCCACGCATCTGCGCGACGCCCGCGGGGACAACCCGTACTCGATCACGGCGGCCGCCGGTGACATGGTCGGCGCCTCGCCGCTGCTGTCGGGCCTGTTCCACGACGAGCCCACCATCGAGGCGCTGAACAACCTCGACCTCGACGTCACCAGCGTCGGCAACCACGAGTTCGACGAGGGCGCCAAGGAATTGGCCCGCCTGCAGAAGGGCGGCTGCCACCCCACCGCCGGCTGCTACGTCAAGGGCAAGAAGTTCAAGGGCGCGGACTTCCCGTACCTCGCGGCGAACGTCATCGAGAACAAGACCAAGAAGCCCCTTCTGAAGCCCTACTGGGTGTGGAAGAAGAACGGCGTCAAGATCGGCTTCATCGGTGTGACCCTGGAGGACACGCCGGGCGTCGTCTCCGCCGAGGGCGTGAAGGGCCTCACCTTCAAGGACGAGGTCAAGACGATCAACAAGTACGCCAAGGAGCTGGAGCGCCAGGGCGTGAAGTCCGTCGTCGCGCTCATCCACGAGGGCGGTGCCCCCGCCTCCACGTCGTACAACTACGACTGCGACTCGCCCGGCGCCGGTGACGGCATCTCCGGCCCGATCGTCGACATCGCCAAGAACATCACCCCGAAGGTCGACGCCCTCGTCACCGGCCACACGCACGCCGCGTACGCCTGCACGATCAAGGACCCGTCGGGCAAGCCGCGCATGGTCACCTCGGCCGCGTCCTTCGGCCGCCTCTACACCGACACGACGCTGACGTACGACCGCAAGACCGGCGACATCTCCCGTACGGCCGTGAAGTCCGCGAACCACGTCGTCACCCGTGACGTGGCGAAGGCCGCCGACATGACGGACCTCATCAACCGGTGGAACACGCTGGCCGCGCCCATCGGCAACCGGCCCATCGGCTACATATCCGCCGACATCCCGAGCACCGGCACCGAGTCCCCCATGGGTGACCTCATCGCCGACGCGCAGCTCGCCGCCGGCAAGAAGCTGGACCCGGAGACCGACCTCGCGCTGATGAACCCCGGCGGTGTCCGCGCGCCCCTCACCTACGCCGCCAAGGGCAGCGAGGGTGACGGCGTCGTCACCTACGCGGAGGGCTTCACCGTCCAGCCGTTCTCCAACACGGTGAACCTCCAGAACTTCACGGGCGCCCAGCTCGTGCAGATCCTCAAGGAGCAGGTCAGCGGCTCCAACGCGGCCTCGCCGAAGATCCTGCTGCCGTCGACCGGCTTCACGTACACGCTGGACATGACGAAGACCGGCGCCGACCGGATCGTCGTCGACTCCATCAAGCTCAACGGCGCGGCCCTCGACCCGGCCGCCACGTACCGCGTCGCGACGAACAGCTTCCTCGCGGGCGGCGGCGACGGCATCACCACGCTGGGCCTGGGCACGAACGACCTGGTCGGGGGCGACGACCTCGCCGCGCTGGAGGCGTACCTGCTCGCCAACTCCTCGGCGGGCAACCCGATCGCCCCGCCGGCGGCCAACCGCATCACGATCGTCAGCTGATCGGCCGGCTGGTCAGCCGTATCCGTCGGTTCCCCGCGTCCCCGTGTTCTCAGGGGCGCGGGGTTCCGCGTTTCAGGCGTGCCGCGATCGCTCAGTCGCCGACGGGGGTCCGCTCCACGGGGATCCACAGCTCCGCGTCCGCCTCGGTGGCGTCCTCGGAGAGGCGGGTACGGAGGATCTCCGGGCCCGGCCTGCTCTGGTACGGGTTGGACGGGAACCACTGGGTGAAGACGTCCCGCCACAGGTGCTGGAGGGCCTGCGGGAACGGGCCGGAGTTCTCGAAGACGGCCCACGAGCCCGCCGGGACGACGAGCGAGTCCAGGTCGTCCGGGACGTCGGCCGCGGCGGAGGAGGTCACCACGGCGTGGTAGTAGTCGAGTTCGGTCCCCTCCGCCCGGCTCGGGTCGAGGTTGTCGCTCACCCCGAGGATGCCCGCCGGCTCCCCGTCGGACAGCGCGGCGATCCGCTCGATCGTGTCCCGCCCGAGCCCGCGGACGAACTCGACGATCCCGGGGTTCATCCCCTCATGGACCAGCGGCACCCTGACCTTCCTCCCCACCACACGGAACTCCTGCTTCTCCACGACCCTGTATCGCATGCTGCTCCTCCCTTCCACGACGAGACGGAAGGACATCCGAGGCTGCGACCGCAGCGCCGCGCGGCCCCGCCGGGCCTCGCCCGGCCCCACCCCGTGCATCGCCTTGAACGCCCGTGCGAACGCCTCGCCCGAGCCGTAGCCGTAGCGCACCGCGATCTCCAGCAGGGTCCGCTCCCCGGCGAGCACCTCGGCGCCCGCGACGGTGAGCCGTCGGCGCCGGATGTACTCCGAGAGCGGGATCCCCGCGAGTGCGGAGAACAGCCGACGGAAGTGGTACTCCGACGTGGCCGCGATCCGGGCCAGCTCGGTCACCTCGATCGGCTCGGTCGGCTCGGCGAGCCGCGACTCGACGTGGTCCAGGGCCTCGTTCAGCCGCTCCAGCAACTCGGTCTCCTTCCCTTGCGCTGTCCACGCTAGGAAGAGGACACCGCACCGCACCCGACATCCTGTGCCCGGCCGGGTCGGGTCAGTCGGAATCGGGGATGGGCGCGGAGGTCTCGTCGAGCCGTCGCCCCCGGCTGACGGCGATCCGTACGACGTCCTCCAACGACTCCACGGCCCGCGTGAGCGCGAACCGCAACGCCCGCTCCCCGGCCACCGCGTCCGCGAGTACGGCCCGGCCACCGGCCGCGACCTCCTCCGCCGACCCCAGCTGCATCACCTCGACGTGGTCGGCGAGCAGGGACAGGGTGCCCGGGTGCGCGGTGTCCGGGTCGAGATAACAGGGCTTGCCGTCCGGCGACGTCCAGGGCAGCAACCGAAGACCGGGCATCACGCGGACACCTCGCCGAGGTCCACGCCGTACACGTACAGCTCCTCGGGGCTCAGCACGTAGGGCCGCACGAAATTGTCATAGGGCTCGAAGGGCCAGAGGTCGTCGACGGGTTTGGCGCAGGGGAGCGGAAGGGGCTCGGGTGGCTCGTGGGTATCCACAGCCTGTGGGTCCACGGCGGCGAGCCGTGACACGAACACGGGCGGCAGCAGGGCCGCCAGCACCTCCCGGAGTCTCGCGAAGAATTCGCGCATGGCAAAGCTCCCCTTCTCGTCTCAGGGTTATTTCAGGGTCGGGGTGACGAGCGGTGATTACCGTTCGCGATCAGATCGTCACGGCTGCGGCGTACGTTGGGGAAGAGTCCTGGCGTTGCCTGGAGCGCCAGACAACGGGGAGGGGTGACGTGGGCGAATCGGTTGACGGGGAACGGGAATCGGGGCGGGCCGTACTGGGTCGGACGCTGAAGTTCCTCCGGGAGAAGGCGGGCAAGACGCTGGCGCAGTTGTCGGCGGAGACGTCGTACGACAAGAGCTATCTGTTCCGCCTGGAGAAGGGCGAACGGCTCTCCAAGCGGACGGTCATGGAAGACCTGGACAGCTATTACGAGTGCGGTGACCTGCTGGTTCGCCTGTGGAGGGATGCGCGGAAGGAGGTCATCAAGGACAAGTACAAGGCGTTCATGGAACTGGAGGCGACGGCTCGGATCATGTGGCTGTTCCAGCTGCGCGTGCCGGGCATCTTGCAGACCGAGGACTACGCCCGCACGGTGTTGTCAGGGTTGTCTGGCGCCCAGACAACGGCTGGCAACAGCGACGAGATCGAGGAGCAGGTGGCTGCGCGCATGGGACGGCAAGAATTGCTGCACCGTCAATCGGCGCCGAACATCCGCGTCATCCTCGACGAAGGGGCCCTGCGGCGAGCGGTTCACGACAACAAGGTCTGGACGGACCAGTTGTCGCACCTGGTGGAAGCCGCGGAGCTGCCGAACATCGCGCTTCAGGTGCTGCCTTACGCGGCCGGCGTACACGACCTCATGGACAGTCATCTGTGGCTGTTCTGGCAGCGCACCGGCGACGCGATCGCATACGCGGAGGGCAACGGCATCGGCGAGATGATCGATGATCCGGACAGGGTCCTGAAGTTCCGCTTGTCCTACGATCTCGTCAGGGACGCGGCCCTGACCCCGGTGGAGTCGACGGCGTTCATCAAGCGCCTTCTGGAGGAGTACACATCATGAACTGGACCCCCGGCCCCACCACCGCCTGGCGTAAGTCCTCCTACAGCGACGGGGGCGGCACGAACTGCCTGGAAGTCGCCGACGGCCCCCTCCCCCTGGTCCCCGTCCGTGACAGCAAGACCCCGAACGCCCGCCCCCTGCTCTTCTCGGCCGCCTCCTGGTCCCGCTTCGTGGGGAGCGTCAAGGCCGGCCTGGCCGGGTGAACATGACCCGGCCCTACACCCCCGCGTCCAGCACATCCGTCGTGCCGTCCAGCAGGAACCTCCGGTAGTCGCCCTCGCCGAACAGCTCGCCGATCTCCATTCCGGGGAACGCGACGGGGCGTTCGCGGCCCTCCAGAGCGACCCGTACGCGCCACTGTTCGCCTCGGTGCTCCACGAGTACGTCGGCCCACTCCCGTGTCGGCGCGTCCACGCCGCGCAGTTCCGGTCCGCCCTCGGGCCCGTACTCGCGGAACGAGAACAGAAACGGCAGCTCGCCGACCAGGTGGGCGAGATGGGCCCAGGAGGGGGACCCCAGCAGGACCGCTCCGCCCGACGCCTCGCCGGGCGCCCGTACCGGCGGCCGGGGGTCCACCTCTCGTTCCTGCCGGAAGGCGCATGTGCGGGCCGCCACGTCCACACTCCGCAGCTCCAGCCCTTTCGGCCCGGCCTCGAAGGCCAGCTCGGCGACATGGTTCAGGAACGCGCCGACCTCGGCGTCCCGACGATCCCGCTCGGTGGCGGCAGCCGACGATCCGGGTTCAGGAGCGCCGATCGGCTCGTACGAGAAGACGTACCGAGACGTCTCCCGGAACGCCCCGGACGCCCCGGATGCCCCACGCTTCCCTCGCTCGCCGGGCTTCCCGTGCTCGTGGGCTTCCCCGTGCCTGCTCATCCGCGGTCCTCCCGAAGGTTTCCCGAACAGGGCGACGCCGCCCCGGACATCACACGATGCCCGAAGCGGCGCACAGGCCCTCGACCGACCCGCCCACCCGACTCCGCGGCGGGCTACGACGCCAAAGTCAGGGCGCCCTTGACGGTCTTCACCGGCTGGTACGTGAACACGTAGCGTTCCCCGTTCCGCGCCGTGCCGGAGTTCAGGGCCTGGACGTCGGCCGTCGCGCTCTTCGGGATCTTGAACTTGGTGTTCACCCAGGTCGGGCACTTCAGGGTCTTCTTGGTGTCGTAGCAGAACGACGTCACCGCGCCGAAGTACGCGAAGCGGGGGCCCTCGCCGACCGGCGTCGCCGTCTCGTCCGTCACGAGGATCATCTTGCGGCGGTCGACGATCTTGCAGCTGCCGGACTTGCACTTGATGTGGTGGGCGAACCCGGTCAGGCCGTACCGCTGGTTGCCCTGCGATGCGATGTTGGGCGACTTGGCCAGCCAGCCGATGATGCCGTACTTGGTGATGTTGTGACGCTTCTTGATCTTGGTCCAGCCGAAGCCGACCATCTTCCCCTTGCTGTTGCGGTAGTACTCACCCTGGCGCAGCGGCAACGTCCGTGACTTCGACCGCGAGTAGTCGAACTCCTTAAGGATCTTCAGCTTCGACGAGGCCTTCGCCGCCACGGCGCCCGTCGCGTCCTGTCCCGACAACGCCTGCGCCGGCCCGGTCCCGGCCAGCAGCGCCGCGGTCACTACGCCGGTGGCGACCAGCTTGAACTTCTGCATCGTCCCTCACAGCGATCGTCCCCGTTGGATCCCCCCGGTGGGGCAGGGGAAGGACGACCACCGTACGAACCCCGACACAACCGTCTCTATTGTCTCTTCGGGTACTGCCCCCAAGGACGCCGCGCGCCGCTCCGAGGGGTGAACCGACCGGAAAACGGGGACGGGGGCAGGTCCGTTCGTCCACGGTGGCGGCATGGCGGTCAACACGAACTTCGATGCAGGTCTCCACCACTGGTCAGAGCGTCCACAGGCCCGGCCTGAGAGCGTGCGTGGACGAGCCGCGCTGGGGTGGTGAGCGCGGTTATGGTCGTAGACACGACGCGACGAAGGAGGACCTCGGTCATGGCTGCGCGCGCTGAGGATTTCGATCAGGTCGTCCCTCCCATGCCTGAGCGGACCCCCGCGGCACTGCGCAGGGCGATCGCCGAGCATGCTCCCCAGCTTCTCCCGGACTTCGACGCGCACTGGAAATGGGCGATCGCCGATGCCTACGACCTGGGCCCGGTGCCGGCATTCATGGCGCGCTGGTGGGTCGAGTACGCGATCGCCCGTGATCCGAAACTGGACGCCCACGTCACTGATCTCCACCACCGCGTGGCTGAGTGCACCGACATCGACGAGGCCAAGGCCCTCATCGAGGAGTCGGCCAATATCCGTCACCAGGCACACCGGCTGGAGCCCGGCCAGTGACGAGTAGCGGATTCATGGGCCCGCCGTGGCAGATGGACTGGGCACTCAAAGCCCAGGCCACCCGCGACTCGCTGCCCGAGCAGGTGCGGAAGATGATCGACGCCGCGCGCGCCGAGCTGGTCACGGCGAAGGATCCCTACTTTCGGGGTGTCGAGACGGATGCGGATCTCCCCGCAGGTATGACGGTCCGGCCCCTGCGGTCCACCGATCCGAAGGGGCGTCACATTTTCTTCTTCGACCACGGGCACGGCTGGCTGATCTACGATTTCGTGCCCCGTGTGGACGATCCGCAGATCGTCGTGGATGAGGTCTTCTGGCAGTGACTGCGGGCCTCTTTACGCGGCCTCCGGTGACTCCGGTGGAGGCGTAGCCGCCCCCGGCAGTCGAACCGTCGCCAGCGTGCCGCCGTCCTCCGCTCGGGTCAGGGTGACCTCGCCGCCCGCTTGTTGGACCGTGCGGGCCACGATGGAAAGACCCAGGCCGGAGCCGGGGAGGGCCCTTGCGCTGGGGGAGCGCCAGAAGCGGTCGAAGACATGGGGGAGTTCGTCGGCGGGGATGCCGGGGCCGTGGTCCCGGACCGTGAGGACACCCGAGTCCAGCGTCACCTCGATCGTGCCGCCCCCGGGGCTGAACTTCACCGCGTTGTCCAGGATGTTGACGATCGCCCGCTCCAGCGCCGACGGCTCGGAGCGCACGTACCAGGGCTGGAGGTCCGACGTGATCGTCAGCTCGGGGCCCCGCAGCCGGGCCCGGCGCAGCGCGGCCTCGACCGTCTCCTGGAAGTCGACGATCTGCAGCCGGCCGCCGTTCTGACCGGAGTCGGAGCGGGACAGCTCCTGCAAGTCGCCGATCAGCGAGGCCAGTTCCGTCATCTGTGCCTTCACCGAGGCGAGCAGGGCCTTGCGGTCGTCGGCCGGGATGGGACGGCCCGTCTCCTCGCTGCGGCTGAGCAACTCTATGTTCGTCCGCAGGGACGTCAGCGGGGTGCGGAGCTCGTGGCCCGCGTCCGCGATCAGCTGCTGCTGGAGGTCACGGGAGCTGGCCAGCGCGCTCGTCATCGAGTTGAAGGAGCGGGACAGCCGGGCGACCTCGTCCTCGCTCTCGTCCTCCACCGGGATACGGATGCTCAGATCCTCCGTGCGCGCCACGTGCTCGACGGCGTCCGTGAGCTTGTCGACGGGGCGCAGCCCCGCCCGGGCCACGGCCAGCCCGGCCGCTCCGGCGCCGACCACTCCGATACCGGAGACGAGGAGGAGGATCAGGGCGAGGTCGTTGAGGGTGGATTCGGTGCCCTTGAGAGGAACCGCGACGACATAGGCGGCGTTCTGCACGACGTACTGACCGCTGGGGTCCTCGACGACGAGCGCGGTGGTCAACACGCGGACCGACTTGCCCGCGCCGTCGGTGCCGTTGCGGATCGTTCCCGACTTGATCTTGGGGCTCTCGGCGACCTCCTTGTCGCTCTCGGTGATCTTCACGACGCCCGTGGAGTTCGGGAAGACGCACCTGGTGCCGTCCGCCTTGACCACCTGGGAGTAGCCCTTGCCCCTCGGGCCGAAGACAGTCGTCTGGGACGGCACCTCGGGGCATGCCGTGAGGACGTTCTCCTCGACCCATTCCTTGGGCAGGGCACGGCTGACCATGGACTCCAGGTCGTTGTCGACCTCGTCGTACAGCTTCCCCTGCACGATGAACCAGCACGTCACCGAGACCGCCGCCACCGCGAAGGCGACCGCCGCCGCGACCAGGAGGGACAGGCGGGTGCGGATCGGGAGGGTGCGGTAGCGGCGAAGGATCTTCTTCACTCCGCGCCGCCTTGTCGCAGGACGTACCCCACGCCCCGCACCGTGTGGACGAGGCGGGGCTCCCCCGCCGCCTCCGTCTTGCGGCGCAGATACATGACGTAGACGTCGAGGGAGTTGGAGCTGGGCTCGAAGTCGAAGCCCCAGACGGCCTTCAGGATCTGCTCGCGGGTGAGGACCTGGCGCGGGTGCGCCATGAACATCTCCAGCAGCGTGAACTCCGTACGGGTCAGCTCCACCGGCCGGTCGCCCCGCCGCACCTCACGGGTCGCCAGGTCCATCCGCAGGTCCGCGAAGGTGAGCGCCTCGTCCTCCTGGACCGACTCGGCGACGGCCGCCGCGTACGAGCTGCGGCGCAGCAGCGCGCGGACGCGGGCGAAGAGTTCGTCCAGCTCGAAGGGCTTGACCAGGTAGTCGTCGGCGCCCGCGTCGAGGCCCGTGACACGGTCACCGACCGTGTCACGGGCCGTCAGCATCAGGATGGGTGTCGTGTCGCCCGCGCCGCGGATCCGGCGGGCGGCGGTCAGACCGTCCATGCGGGGCATCTGGATGTCGAGGATCACCAGGTCCGGCCGGTAGGCGGTCGCCTTCTCCAGCGCGTCCGCGCCGTCGACCGCGACCTTCGTGTCGTACCCCTCGAAGGCGAGGCTGCGCTGGAGTGCTTCGCGCACCGCCGGCTCGTCGTCGACGATGAGGATGCGCTGGGGTTCACGGTCGCCTTCGGCGGGGCTCATGGTCGTGTCGTTCCTCGGGTGCGGTGGGACGTGGAGGGGGAGAGGGAGCGAGGAGTGGTCGATCCGGACTCAGCCTCGCACGTTCCAGGGCGCCGGGTCGGGCAGGGCTGTGGATAAGTCGAGCCTCAGCCGATCATCCGACAGTCGTACGGAGGCGGGTGCGGGCCGCCGTGGACGCCGACTTCCGTCGGGGAGCCGTGGCCCGGGTCGCGGGGGGCGCGACCTCGGGGGCCCGGGTGACCGGCGGGTGCAGCTCGGCCGCCACCGCGAGGGCGAGACCGAGCCCGGAAGGGCCCAGGCCGTCGGCGGCCGGGACGTCGTGCGCAACCTGCTTGATCATGTCGACCTCCAGGTCGAAGGAGAGTCAGTCGGTGGCTGCGGTGGCTGCGGTGGCTGCGGTGGCCGCGCTGGCCGCAGTGGCACGGTGGCCGCCGTGGCCGTCAGTCGGAGCCGCCCGCCCGCAGCGTGCTCAGGTCGGACTTGACCGTGTTGATCGGGATGGCGAAGCCGAGGCCCGCGCTGCCGGCGTCGCCCGAGGAGGACGCGGAGTACATCGCGGAGTTGATGCCGATGATGTTGCCGTTCATGTCGATGAGGGCGCCGCCGGAGTTGCCCGGGTTGAGCGACGCGTCGGTCTGGAGCGCCTTGTACGTGGTCGTCGAGGAGCCGGTGTCGCCGTTGAACTCCTGGCCGCCGAACTCGAACGGCCACCCGCCGCCACCACCACCGCCCTGCTGCTGTTGCTGCTGCCGGCCCTCGTCCGTGGAGACGGTCACGTCACGGTCGAGCGCGGAGACGATGCCGCTGGTCACCGTGCCGGTGAGCCCCTCGGGGGAGCCGATCGCCACGACCTGGTCGCCGACCTTGACCCCGTTGCTGTTGCCGAGGGTCGCCGCCTTCAGCCCGGAGGCGTCCCGCAGCTTGATGAGCGCGAGGTCCTTCTTGCTGTCGGTGCCGACGACCTCGGCGCTGTACGTCTTGCCGCTGTGGGTCGTGACCTTGATCCGGGAGGCGCCGGAGACCACGTGGTTGTTGGTGATGATCTCGCCACCGCTGGTGATGATCACACCGGAGCCGGTGGACTCACCCCCGTTCGAGCTGGCGTTGATCTCCACGATGCTCGGGCTGACCGCCGAGGCGACCCCGGCGACGGTGCCCTTCTGGCTGGTCGGCACCACGCTCGTGCTGGTCGAGCTGGAGGCGACGGTGTCGTTGCCGGTCAGCTCCTGGATCCCGTACGCCGTACCGCCGCCGATCGCCGCCGCGACGATCGCCACGGCCGCCACCAGCGCGAGCGGGCCCTTGGCACGCTTCTTCGACGCGGACGCGGACAGAGCCGTCGCCGCGGGCGCGGCACCGGAGGACACCGGCTCGGAGAGCGGAGCGGTCGGGGCGGACCCGTACCCGGCGGAGTCGTGACCGGCCGAGCCGTGGTGGGCTGCGCCGTACCCCGTCGGGCCGTGGTGGGGCGCACCGTACCCGGCCGAGCCGTACCCGGCCGAGCCGTACCCGGCCGGGCCGTGCTCGGCGGAGCCGTACCCGGCCGAGCCGTACCCGGCCGGGCCGTGCTCGGCGGAGCCGTACCCGGCCGGGCCGTGCTCGGCGGAGCCGTACGCGGGCGCCGGCGTCTGCGGAGTCGGCTCGTAGGCCGGCGGGGGCGGCCACTCCGGGTTCACCGGAGAGGTGCCGTGCTGCTGCTGGTCACCCTGATAGGGGTTCTCGTGTTCGCCGCTGCGGCGGAAGCTCTCGGTCATGGCACAGAGCTTGGCGCGCCTCCATGAGAGCTCCCTGAGTGCTCCCTGAGAAGCCCGGCAGAACCTCGTATGCCCCATATAAAGGCGCCAGGCCCCGGCCGCATGGGAAACAAAGGGTTGCGGTGCCGTGATGCCGAGGAACGCAGCGCGCGACCGGAAACTCCCGGTCTGTGAAACCGTGCTGCGGGCGCAGGTCTCCGCTGGGAGACTTGATCATGACCTCATCACGTTCCAGGGCGTTGTTCACCGTGTGCGCCGCCGCAGCGCTGCCCGCGCTGCTTGTCGCGTGCACCTCGGGCGGTGGCGCCGGGGCGGCCGATCCCACGCCGTCCCGACGCTCCGGTACCGCCACCGCCGCCGGGCCTTCCGATGCGGAGCTCGCCGAGCGGGCCGAGGCGGCACTGGCCGGTCTCGGGGAAGAGGCGCTGGTGGAGTCCGGGGTGGAGAGGGTGATCGACGGAGTGCACACGGAGCCTCACCTGGAGGACGGCAAGCCGTACCGGATCACCCTGGTGTGCGTGGGGCGGGGCAGCGCGCGGTTGGCGTTCGGGCCCGCGGGTTCCGGCCCGAAGGGCGTCGCCGTGCCGTGCGACGGCGCCCTCGTCCAGCAGCGCGTCACCGGCGCCGAGCCGCTCCGCATCGACGTCGACGGCAGCGACGGGGCAACCGGCGCGATCGCCTGGCAGCTCGACCGCGTCTGACGTCCCGGCAGGGGGCCGCGGCTTTTCGGGGGCGGGCGGTGACACATGCGGCTCCGCCGCGCGGGCGCGACCAGCCACGACGAACCCGCGGCCGACCACGCACCCGAACCCTTACGGCGCTACGCGCAACCGCAGGACCGCCGCGTGATCAGCTTCGACGGGAACAGCTTCACCCGTTCCCGGTGGGAGCCCGCGACGCGGAGGCCGTCGTCGAGGACGAGGTCGACGGCCGCGCGGGCCATGCCCGTGCGGTCCGTCGCGACCGTGGTCAGCGGCGGGTCGGTCAGCGCCGCTTCCTTGACGTCGTCGAAGCCGGCGACCGCCAGCTCGCCGGGCACCTCGATGCGCAGCTCACGCGCGGCGCGCAGTACGCCGATGGCCTGGTCGTCGGTGGAGCAGAAGATCGCCGGGGGCCGGTCCGGGCCGGAGAGCAGGTCGAGGGCCACGTTGTACGCGTCGTAACGGTTGTACGGGGCCTCGAAGAGGCGCCCCTGCGTGGAGATGCCGGCGTCGTCCATCGCGCGGCGCCAGCCCTCGACGTGGTCGGAGACGGGGTCGCCGACCAGGGGGGTCTCGGCGATGCCGCCCAGACAGGCGACGTACTCGTGTCCGTGCGAGAGGAGGTGCTCCACGGCGAGCTGGGCGCCGCCGAGGTCGTCGGTCACCACGGCGACGTCGTCGATCGCCTCGGGCCGCTCGTGCAGCAGCACCACGCGTGCGTCCCACGCCTCTATCTCGGCGGCGGCGTTGTCGTTGAGGGCGTGGCTGACCAGGATCAGTCCGGAGACACGCATCCCGAGGAACGCCCTCAGATAGTGGACCTCGCGCTCGGCGATGTAGTCGGAGTTCCCGACGAGGACCATCTTGCCGCGCTCGGCGGCCGCCTGTTCGACCGCGTGCGCCATCTCGCCGAAGAACGGCTGACGGGCGTCCGGGACGATCAGGCCTATCAGCTCGGTGCGGCGCGACGCCATGGCCTGAGCGACCCGGTCGGGCCGGTACCCCAGCTCCTTGATCGCGGCGAGGACACGCTCGCGCGTGGCCGGGGCGACCGGCCGGGGTCCGTTGTTGATGACGTAGCTGACGACGGCGGTGGAAGTTCCCGCCAGTCGCGCCACATCATCCCGAGTCACCTTGGCCACGCGCGGAGTCTACGCGGATGGACCGCCCCTGGGCAGGGCGTACAGGGGCTCGTCTGTACGAGAGCCCGGTGTCCGCCGTGCGCCGAGGAGGGGATGGGGTGGTGCACTATGCCTCGGCCGCGACCTCGGCGGCCTCCAGGGGCGCCGTCTCGTCCGCATCCTCCGCCTTTGCGCGTCCGGCCTTGGCCTTCGTCTCGTCGCCGGCGCGCTCGCCCTTCTCGGGCGTAACGAATCGATAACCGACGTTGCGGACGGTGCCGATCAGCGACTCGTGCTCGGGACCGAGCTTGGCGCGCAGCCGTCGTACGTGGACGTCCACGGTGCGCGTGCCGCCGAAGTAGTCGTAGCCCCAGACCTCCTGGAGCAGCTGGGCGCGGGTGAAGACGCGGCCGGGGTGCTGCGCGAGGTATTTGAGGAGCTCGAACTCCTTGAAGGTGAGGTCGAGGACGCGGCCCTTGAGCTTGGCGGAGTACGTCGCCTCGTCGACCGACAGGTCGCCGTTGCGGATCTCCATCGGGGAGTCGTCGTTGACGATCTGCTGCCTGCCCATGGCGAGCCGGAGCCGTGCCTCCACCTCGGCGGGGCCGGCGGTGTCGAGGAGGACGTCGTCGATGCCCCAGTCGGCGGTGACGGCGGCGAGGCCGCCCTCCGTGACGACGAGGATGAGCGGGCAGCCGGGCCCGGTGGAGCGCAGCAGCTGACACAGGCTGCGGACCTGCGGGAGGTCACGGCGTCCGTCGATGAGGATCACGTCGGCACCGGGGGTGTCGACGAGTGCGGGGCCTTCCGCCGGGGCCACCCGCACGTTGTGCAGCAGCAGGCCGAGAGCCGGGAGCACCTCCGTCGACGGCTGGAGGGCATTGGTCAGGAGCAGCAGAGAACTCATACGTCTGGTTCCTCCTCGGTCCCTGCGAGGACGTTTACGGCACTGCGAACTGCACTGCGGAACTTCACAGCGTTCTGCTCTGCGTCCCGGGGCCCCGTACACCTGCGGTCACCTGGGGTTTCCCGCTTCGTATACAACGCTTCCGAAAGCACAAAAGGACCCGGGGGCTACGTTGCCCGAGTCCTCTGTCCAGCAGAATAGCCCACATGAGCGCCGGTCCGGCAGGTGATGTGACGCGATCTTTCGATATCCCGGACTCTGAGACGGGGGACCGAACCGCTTCCCGACCGCCGACGAGCCCATTGCGCAGGTTTCTGACCACGGAAGACGGGGTGAATATCGAGGCCGTATACGACCCGGGCAGCGTCGTATACAACGCCTCTCACCCTCTCCCCGATGACACCGGAAAGCCACTCGGAAGCTCTCCGGCGATCGTCGTCGCGCACGGGTTCACGGGCGGTGTGGACCGGCCGCACGTTCGAAGAGTGGTGGCGTCCCTCACCCGGTACGGCTCCGTCGTGACCTTCTCCTTCCGCGGCCACGGACGGTCCGGCGGTCACTCCACGGTGGGTGACCGCGAGGTCCTCGATCTGGCGGCGGCCGTCCGCTGGGCCCGCGACCTCGGGCACGAACGCGTCGTCACGGTCGGCTTCTCCATGGGCGGCTCGGTCGTCCTGCGCCACGCGGCCCTGCCGGACGCCGGCGTCGACGCGGTCGTCTCGGTCAGCGCGCCCGCCCGCTGGTACTACCGGGGCACGGCCCCCATGCGCCGTCTCCACTGGCTGGTCACCCGCCCCGCCGGCCGTCTCGTCGGCCGCTACGGCTTCGGCATCCGTATCCACCACCGCGATTGGGACCCGGTCCCGCCCTCCCCGGTGGAGTCGGTGCCCCTGATCGCCCCGACGCCGCTGCTGATCGTCCACGGCGACAGCGACGGCTACTTCCCGGTCGACCACCCCCGGATGCTCGCGGAGGCCGCGGACGGGCACGCGGAACTGTGGCTGGAGGAGGGGATGGGCCACGCGGAACACGCGACCACCGGGGAGCTGCTGGACCGTGTGGGGGACTGGGTGCTGGGGACCGGGGGCTGAGGAACGGGCCGGGCGGCGCGATCCGCCCGCGGTTTCTCCACGGCACGGACTCCCCCGTAGCCTGAACCCCGTCACGACTAACCAAGAGGAACGCAGATGCCAAAGGGCACCGTCCGCTACTGGGCCGCGGCCAAAGCCGCCGCCGGCATCTCCGAGGAGCCCTACGACGCGGACACCCTCGCCGAGGCCCTCGGCGAGATCCGCGAGCGTCACCCCGGCGAACTCGTCCGTGTACTGCGGCGATGCTCGTTCCTCGTCGACGGGAACCCAGTGGGCACCCGTGAACATGAGACGGTACGTCTGGCCGAGGGCGGCACGGTCGAGGTGCTCCCGCCGTTCGCAGGAGGGTGACCCCCACATCATGAGCAACCAGCCGTACGGGTACGAGGGCCACCAGGGGCACCCCGGCTACGACGCCCACCAGCAGCCGGAGCAGCAGCAGTCGTACGCGGCGCAGCCGCAGTGGCAGGGGTACGACGAGGAGCAGGCCGCCCACGCGCAGCAGTACACGCAGCAGTGGGAGGGCCAGACCTGGGAGACCCAGGTGCAGCCGCAGGCGGCCCCCTTCGCGGCGAACCTGACGGAGACGGGGTACCTGCCCCCGCAGACGGACGGCCGCCCCGCGCAGTACGCCCCGGACCACCAGCCCGGACAGCAGGGACAGGCCGGACAGCAGGGGCAGCCTGGGCAGCACGGGCAGTACGGGCAGGTGGGGGCGCAGGGCCGGCCCGGACCGTATGGGCAGGCCGGCTCGCAGGGTCAGCCCGCTCCAGGGGGACAGGGGTACCCCCAGGGCCAGGGGTTTGCCCAGGGGCAGGCCCCGGTGCCTTCGCATGCCACGGCCGGTCAGCCGCACGGGCAGGCGCCGGTTGCTCCGCACGGCCACGCCCAGGGGGGCGACTCCGGCGGCTCCGGCGAGGCCGGGCCCGCGTACGGGCCTCCGACGCTCACCGGGAACGCGCGGATCACCGACGCGCAGCGGGCGCGGGCCGAGGGACGGTCGCCGATCATCGAGCCCGGCATGCAGCCGGCGCTGATCACGGCCGTACTGGGGCTGCTGCTGGCGGGCGCGGCGGCGATCGGGGAGTACGCCCTCGCCGTACCGCTGGTGATCCTCCAGGCCGTGACGGCGGCGGGCTGGTTCCGGCTGAACGGCATGTGGCCGGCCCGGCAGGGCATCGTGCTGGCGTTCGCGGGCGCGCTCGCGGCGGACGCGGCGCTGTTCGCGGCCGGACGGGAGCACGCGCCCGCGGCGATCCTCGGGACGCTCGGGGTGTGGGTGCTGCTCGGGATCGTGCTCGGGCTGCGCAGCCACGCGGACCCCGACGAGCGGATGTACGGGCTGATGGCGACGATCGCCTCGGCGGCGCTGGCGATCATCGCGACCGGATATCTGGCGGCGGCCGCGGACGCGGTCACCGTCGGCGGGGTCGCGGTCGCGGTGGCCGTGGTGGCGCGGGCACTGCCGTTGCCGACGGCGGCGTCCGTGGTGGTGGCGCTGCTGGCGGCGGCCGGTGCGGGGTTCGCCGTCGGCGAGGTGATCGATCTCGGCGGCTCCGGTGCGCTGTTGGGGGCGGGGGCCGGGCTGTGCGCGCTGGTCGGACACCGGGTCGCCGGCTACGACTACCCGTCCCGGTTCGTGCACTTCACGGCGGGGGTGGCGCTGCCGCTCGCCGCGGCGGCGCCGGCGGTGTATCTGCTGGGCCGGGCGCTGGGCTGAGGCCGGGCGCGCCTCATGGCTCGGCCGGGCGCCTCATAGCTCGGGGCGCGCGGTTTGTTCGGCGGGTGCGGGTGCGTGGGGGNNGCCCCCACGCACCCGCACCCGAAGCCCGGTTCCCCCAGCCCGCGTCCTGTCACAGGTGATCAACAACGTTCAGGAGTTCGCCCCGGCTTTACTTCGGCGCGATTAGTCTCGCCCGGAGCGGCCACTCTGGTCGTTGAGACGGGCGGGCCGCCGAGTGGACTACGTGGGGAACACCGAGACATGCGCGCACTGCGGATACTTGTGATCGTCGCCGTGATCCTGGGCGGCCTCTTCGTGGTCGCGGACCGCGTGGCCGTCGGGTTCGCCGAGGACGAGGTCGCCAAGAAGCTCAAGAGCAGCGAGGGCCTGACCGCCACCCCGGACGTCTCCATCAACGGCTTCCCCTTCCTCACCCAGGTCGCGGGCGGCGAGTTGGACGACGTCGAGGTCGGCATCTCGGACTACGAGGCCACCACCGGCAACTCCGACGACAGCATCCGCATCGCCGACCTGACGGCGCACATGCGCGGCGTGAAGTTCTCCGGCGACTACAGCTCCGCCACGGCCGCCTCCGCCACCGGCGCCGCGACCATCTCGTACGACGAACTCCTCAAGGCGGCGAAGTCCGAGCCGACGAGGATTCTCCCCGGAGTGACCGCCCAGGTCACCGGCCTCTCCGACGGCGGCAACGGCAAGATCAAGGTCAACATCAAGGTCTCCGCCCTCGGTTCCTCCACGACGTACCCGGTGCTGAGCACGGTCACCGTCGACGACGACGTCGTGAAGGTCCACGCCGACAACCTGCCGAACCTCGTGGTCCAGGCCGCGGAGGGCCAGGTCCGTTCGATCACCGACTTCCAGCAGCGGATCGACGGTCTGCCGGGCGGCATCAAGCTCGACAAGGTGGAGGCCGCGTCGGACGGCGTGGAGATCTCGGTGCGGGGTTCGAACGTCCAGCTGGCCGGGTAGTCCGGTAGCCGGGACCACCGAGACCACCGGGGCGACGAGCTGCGGTGTCCGAAAGGCGAGACGGCGGCGTCCGTACCGTAGATGTGACGACGGCCGCACCGACCCGTCCGCCCCTCCGGCACCGGCCTCACGGGGAACTCATCTCACAATCCGGACGATCGTGTCTCAGAATACGACATGCCGGTGACACGCCCGCCTGTCCGTCCCTACGATCGACAACCATGAAGCGACAGGCGGATCTCACGAAGCGGCGGGCAGTAGACCTGTGCCGCGTCGCCGCCATGCTCTGTCGCACTTTCTGAGCGGCAGCCCAGGCCTGCCGCGTTCCCCCGCCCTGACCAGCCAGGGCACACACCCGTGCGCGCCCGGCCGAACCGCCGGAGGCGCCTCGCACGCCCCGCCGCAACTGCCCCGGAGGAGAAACAGCATGAGCCGCAGCGACGTCCTGGTCGACGCCGACTGGGTCGAGGCCAACCTCGACGACCCGAACATCGCCATCGTCGAGGTCGACGAGGACACCACCGCGTACGAGAAGAACCACATCAAGAACGCGATCCGGATCGACTGGACGCAGGACCTCCAGGACCCGGTCCGCCGTGACTTCGTCGACCAGGCGGGCTTCGAGAAGCTGCTGTCGGAGAAGGGCATCGGCAACGACACCCTCGTCGTCCTCTACGGCGGCAACAACAACTGGTTCGCGTCCTACGCCTACTGGTACTTCAAGCTGTACGGCCACGAGAACGTCAAGCTGCTCGACGGTGGCCGCAAGAAGTGGGAGCTGGACGCCCGCGAGCTGACCGACGAGGTGCCCGTGCGCCCCGCCACCGAGTACAAGGCCAAGCCGCAGAACACCGCGATCCGCGCCTTCCGCGACGACGTCGTGGCGGCGATCGGTTCGCAGAACCTGGTCGACGTGCGCTCGCCCGACGAGTTCTCCGGCAAGCTGCTCGCCCCGGCCCACCTGCCGCAGGAGCAGTCGCAGCGTCCGGGCCACGTCCCGTCCGCCCGCAACATCCCGTGGTCGAAGAACGCCAACGACGACGGCACCTTCAAGTCGGACGAGGAGCTCAAGGAGCTCTACGCCGAGGAGCAGGTGGACCTCGCCAAGGACACCATCGCCTACTGCCGCATCGGTGAGCGCTCCGCGCTGACCTGGTTCGTCCTGCACGAGCTGCTCGGTGTCGAGAACGTCAAGAACTACGACGGCTCCTGGACCGAGTACGGCAGCCTCGTCGGCGTCCCGATCGAGCTCGGCGCCAACAAGTAAGCACCCCCAGCGGTACCCGCACACCCCCGTTCGTCCCGACCGGCCTTCCTTCCGGTCAGACCCCTTATGGAGAAAGACATGTGTGGAGCGAAGGCCGGCGGCCCGGACGCCTCGACGATCAAGCCCGGTGAGACCACGATCCAGGGTCAGGTGACCCGCGACGGCGAGCCGGTGACGGGCTACGTCCGTCTGCTGGACTCGACCGGCGAGTTCACGGCGGAGGTCCCCACCTCCGCGACGGGCCAGTTCCGCTTCTACGCGGCCGAGGGCACCTGGACCGTCCGCGCGCTGGTCCCCGGCGCCACCGCCGACCGCACGGTCGTCGTCGCCGAGAAGGGCGCGCTCGCCGAGGTCGCGATCGCCGTCTGAGGCACCCCGTGAACGGCTGAAGGGCCGCGCCCCCCTGGGTTGGACGCCTGGGGCGCGGCCCTTCGGCATGCCCGCTCCGCCGGGCCTACCCTGGAGGCATGTACGCGCGGCGGCGCCACCACTACTTCGTCATGATGGGGACGTGCCTCACGCTCTTCGTCCTGGCCTGGGGGGTCGTACGCCTCTGGTCGGTCCCCGTCGCGGTCGGCATGTGTCTGGTCGCCATGGTCATCCCGCCGCTGGCCGCCGTCGTCGCGAACCGGCGGGGGCCCGACGACCGCTGGTGGGACGACCCGTCCGGCGACCCCAAGTCCGACGAGTGGTGGGACGAGCTGGACGGCAAGAAGCGGCCCGGACGACAGCCCTGAGCGGCCCGCCCGCGCCCCGTCGGCGGTGGACCGTCGTCTCAGTAGACGAGCGCCTGGGTGTCGTCGGCCAGTGACTCCTGCACGAAGACCTGGGCACCCGCGATCCGTACGCCCTCGATGACGTCCCGCTCGGTGATGTCGCGCCGCGCGGCGCACTGCGTGCACAGGGTGAGACGGCCGCCGGCCAGGATCGAGTCGATCAGATCCGGCAGCGGCGCCGCGTGCGGCAGCTCGAACTCGGCGGCCCGGCCCGGCAGCGCGAACCACGCCGACTCACCGGTCAGCCACAGGGAGACCTCCACCCCGCTGGCCACGGCCACCGCGGCCACCGTGAACGCCTGGGAGCAGCGCTCGGGAGCGTCCGCCCCCGCCGTCACCTTGATCACGAGCTTCTTCGCCATGTGCGCAGCGTAGTCCGACGATCTCCCGGCGGTCCGCCGACCGCACGGGCGCGACCGCGCGGACCTCACGGACGGTCCCCGGACCGGGCCGCGTAAGCTGGGGGCCGGCCCTGTGTAGTACCGAACCTTCGCTCATTTCGAGGAGCACTCCGTGGAACTCTTCTTCGAACTCCTGCTGGTCGCGGTCTGCGTCGGCGTTCTCGCCTTCACCGGACTGGCTGTGAAGAAGCTGTACCAGGGCCAGCGCTGACCGACCACCCCAGGAACCGCCACTCATGATCGAGATCCCGTCCGACCTGCACAAGGACCTCGTCCCCCTCGCCTTCCTGCTCGGGAACTGGTCCGGTGCGGGCGTCCACGACTTCCCCGGCGCCGAGAAGTGCAACTTCGGCCAGGAGGTCTCCTTCACCCACGACGGCCGGGACTTCCTCGAGTACCACTCCCACTCGTGGGTGCTGGACAACGAGGGCAACAAGGTCCGTCCGCTGGAGTCCGAGTCCGGTTTCTGGCGGATCGACGCCGACCGCAAGGTCGAGGTCACCATGGTCCGCAACGACGGTGTCGTCGAGGTCTGGTACGGCGAGCTCGCCGACAAGAAGCCCCAGATCGACCTGGTCACCGACGCTGTCGCCCGGACCGCCGCCTCCGGCCCCTACACCGGCGGCAAGCGGCTGTACGGCTATGTGAACAGCGACCTCATGTGGGTCGGTGAGAAGCAGACCCCCGAGGTCGAGCTGCGCCCCTACATGTCCGCCCACCTGAAGAAGGTCGTCACCCCGGAGGACGTCGAGCGCTGGGCCAAGGCCCTCCCCGACGACATGCCGGACGACGGCATCGCCTTCTTCAAGTAGTCACCAGGGGGTGTTTGAAAGTCCGGCACAGCACCCGACTTTCAAACACCCTAGACTTCCAGTGTGGTGAGCACCGACTGGAAGACTGATCTGCGGCAGCGCGGTTACCGCCTGACTCCGCAGCGGCAGCTTGTGCTCGAAGCCGTGGACACCCTGGAGCACGCGACCCCCGACGACATCCTCGCCGAAGTGAGGAAGACGGCGTCGGGGGTCAACATTTCCACCGTCTACCGGACCCTGGAGCTCCTGGAGGAGCTGGGGCTGGTCAGCCACGCCCATCTGGGGCACGGCGCGCCGACGTACCACCTGGCCGACCGGCACCACCACATCCACCTCGTGTGCCGGGACTGCACCACGGTCATCGAGGCCGATGTCTCGGTGGCCGCCGAGTTCACGGACAAGCTGCGCGAGACGTTCGGCTTCGACACGGACATGAAGCACTTCGCGATCTTCGGCCGCTGCGCGGACTGCTCGGCGAAAGCCGAGAAGGCGGCGCGCACCGGGAAGGCCGCGCCGAGCGGCCGTGGGGGTGACGCGGGCCGGAGCGCCCCGGACGACCTGAAAGATTCAAATACCGAGTCGTAGGCTTAGTCGTATGAAAAGCCCTCTGCTGTCCCTGCCCGGCGCCGTCCCCGCGGAGGGCGTGGACGAAGGTGTCGCCGCCCACTACGGCGATCTGTTCCGCGAACAGCGCGCCCTCGCCGACGGCTCCGGATTCGTCGACCTCTCCCACCGGGGCGTCATCGCCGTCACCGGCCAGGACCGGCTCAGCTGGCTGCATCTGCTGCTCACCCAGCACGTCAGCGAACTCCCGACCGGCCAGGCCACCGAGGCGCTCATCCTCTCCGCCAACGGCCACATCGAGCACGCCCTGTACCTCGTCGACGACGGCGAGACGGTGTGGGCCCACATCGAGCCCGGCACCCGGGAGGCGCTGCTCGCCTACCTGGAGTCGATGAAGTTCTTCTACCGGGTCGAGGTCGCCGACCGCACGGACGACTTCGCGGTCGTCCACCTCCCCGCCGGGTCGATCGCCGAGGTCCCGGAGGGCGTCGTCGTCCGCGAGACGCCGTACGGCCGTGACCTGTTCCTCCCGAGGGCGGACCTGGAGACGTACGCCGAGAAGGCCGGCCCGGCGGCGGGCCTGCTGGCGTACGAGGCGCTGCGGGTCGAGCAGCACCGGCCCCGCCTCGGCTTCGAGACCGACCACCGCACCATCCCGCACGAGCTCGGCTGGATCGGCTCGGCGGTGCACCTCCAGAAGGGCTGCTACCGCGGTCAGGAGACGGTCGCCCGCGTGCAGAACCTGGGCAAGCCGCCGCGGCGGCTGGTCTTCCTCCACCTCGACGGCAGCGAGGTCCACCTGCCGCCCCCCGGCACGGACATCCGGCTCGCCGACGACGGCCCCGAGGGCCGCAAGCTCGGCTTCATCACCACGTCGGTGCGCCACCACGAGCTGGGCCCGGTCGCGCTGGCCCTGGTGAAGCGGAACGTCCCCGTGGACGCGCCGCTCCTCGCTGACACGACCGCGGCGGCCCAGGAGGTCATCGTCGAGCCGTAGGGAGCCGGGCTGCCGGGGCCCGTTCGTGCAGGTGAGGGCGCTCGGGCGTGGCCGGCCGGGCGCCCCTACATCTCCAGCAGGACCGTGAAGGGGCCGTCGTTCGTCAGGGACACCCGCATCTTCGCGCCGAACCGTCCCGTCGCCACGGTCGCCCCCAACGCCCGCAACCGGTCGACCACCTCGTCGACGAGCGGCTCCGCGACATCGCCCGGCGCCGCCGCGTTCCACGTGGGCCGGCGGCCCTTGCGGGCGTCCCCGTACAGCGTGAACTGGCTGATCACGAGCAGCGGCGCGTCGATGTCGCTGCACGACTTCTCGTCGTCCAGCATCCGCAGCGACCACAGCTTCCGTGCCAGCTGCGCGGCCTTCTCCTTCGTGTCCTCGTGGGTCACCCCGACCAGGACGCACAGGCCCTCGCCCTCGATCGCCCCGACCGTCTCACCGTCCACGACGACGCTCGCGCCGTCGACCCTCTGCACCACCGCACGCATGCCGACCATCATGCCGCCGCCGTCCATCAGCCGTGCGTGAGGGGGTCCTCCTTCCGGGGGGTTGGTGATCAAGGGCGTTTGAAGCGCACTTTGCCCGGTCTTTCTTATTGATCCATTACCGACCGTCTGGGGGTGGATCGGGGGGACTCGGTCACATGGCGGCCACCGAGAGTGGCACCATGCTCACACACACCGGTCGAGGGGACGGTTGAGGCGCATGAGCACATCCAGTACCGGGCAGCCCCCGGGCACTGCCACGTTTGTCCGGACGGGGCCGGGGCCCGCCCCCGGGATCCGCCGGCCGCCGGTCCAGCGCACGGACAGCGAACCACTGCTGCCGCCGGACCCGCCGGAGCACGACCTGTCCCGACTGCGGCTGCCGGAGCTGCGCACCCTGCGCCGGGACGCCCAGCGGGACGAGGCCGACCTCAGCTATGTGCGGCGGCTGCTCCAGGGCCGGATCGACATCCTGCGCGCCGAGTTGGCCCGCCGAGGGGATACGGCACAGCCGTCCGGCCCCGACGGGCGTACGCCGGCGCTGGTCGACCGGCTCTCCGAGATCCTCACCGACGCGCCGGCCCGGCACCGCTCGTCGGCCCGGCACGTCACCGTGGGGACGCCGCACGGCGAGGAGTACCGGCTGCTGGCGGCCGAGACGCTCGCCGAGGTCGAACTGTCCGACCTCGGCGCCCGCACCGACGAGGAACTCACCGCCGGGCTCGGCCGCCTCGTCCGCTACGAGCAGCAGGTGTCCGGCCGCCGCCGGCGGCTCCAGCGCACGGCGGACGAGTGCAGCGCCGAGATCGCGCGGCGGTACCGCGACGGCGAGGCGCAGGTCGACGACCTGCTCCTCTGAAACACCGGGTACGACCGCCGCGACTGCGGCCACCTCCCAGGGCCAGGGCTGTGGCTCTGGTTCGTCGCCCCGGCTCCGGTGACCGCGGAGCCGGGGCGACGGCATGGTGGGGCGG
>NZ_LIQX01000540.1 GCF_001418475.1 Streptomyces ossamyceticus
GCGCCCCCCGGCCCCGAAACGCACCCGCACCCGCACCCCCGGCTGCGCGACGGCGTCCAACTCCTCGGGCACGGCGTAGTCGAAGTACCGGTCGAGATGCAGCACCCCTTTGTCGACCAGCACCCGGGCGACCGGAAGTTCCTTCGCCAGGGCGGCCCCCCGCCACGTCCGCGGCTTGGCCCGCGGCGCCCTGGCCTTCTTCACGGCCTCCCGAATGAGCGCGAGCTGCTCCGGCCCCGCACCCCCCGCGTCACCACCACGCGTCCCGTCCTCGCTGCTCACGCCAGCATTCTCCCAAACTCCACTGACAACCGACGGCGCCCGCGGGTCCGGAACCGGCGGGCGCCCTCGGCCCGGTGACAACGCCGAGGCCCGGCGCCCCCAGAGGGGACACCGGGCCTCGGAAAGAACCGCGGGGTTCCGCGTGCTACAGACCCGCCGCCTCACGGAGGGCGTCCACGCGGTCCGTGCGCTCCCACGTGAAGTCGGCGAGCTCACGGCCGAAGTGGCCGTACGCGGCGGTCTGGCCGTAGATCGGGCGGAGCAGATCGAGATCGCGGATGATCGCGGCGGGGCGGAGGTCGAAGACCTCGTCGATCGCCTTCTCGATCTTGTCCGTGTCGATCTTCGCGGTGCCGAAGGTCTCGACGAAGAGACCGACGGGCTCGGCCTTGCCGATGGCGTAGGCAACCTGGACCTCGCAGCGGGAGGCGAGGCCCGCGGCGACCACGTTCTTGGCGACCCAGCGCATCGCGTACGCCGCGGAGCGGTCGACCTTGGACGGGTCCTTGCCGGAGAAGGCACCACCGCCGTGGCGGGCCATGCCGCCGTACGTGTCGATGATGATCTTGCGGCCGGTGAGGCCGGCGTCGCCCATGGGGCCGCCGATCTCGAAGCGGCCGGTCGGGTTGACCAGGAGGCGGTAGCCCTCGGTGTCCAGCTTGATGCCGTCGTCGAGGAGGGCCTTCAGCTCCGGCTCCACCACGAACTCGCGGATGTCCGGGGCGAGCAGCGACTCCAGGTCGATGTCGCTGGCGTGCTGCGAGGAGACGACGACCGTGTCGAGACGGACCGCCTTGTCACCGTCGTACTCGATGGTGACCTGGGTCTTGCCGTCGGGACGCAGGTAGGGGATGGTGCCGTTCTTGCGGACCTCGGACAGGCGCTTGGACAGACGGTGCGCGAGGAAGATCGGCAGCGGCATCAGCGTCGGAGTCTCGTCCGTCGCGTAGCCGAACATCAGGCCCTGGTCGCCGGCGCCCTGGCGGTCCAGCTCGTCCTCGTCGCCCTCGACCCGGTTCTCGTACGCCGTGTCGACACCCTGCGCGATGTCCGGGGACTGGGAGCCGATCGACACCGACACACCACAGGACGCGCCGTCGAAGCCCTTCTTCGACGAGTCGTAGCCGATGGCCAGGATCGTGTCGCGGACGAGCTGGGCGATCGGCGCGTAGGCCTTGGTCGTGACCTCGCCGGCCACGTGCACCAGGCCGGTGGTGATGAGCGTCTCCACCGCGACGCGGGACGTGGGGTCCTCGCGCAGCAGTGCATCGAGAATGGCATCGCTGATCTGGTCAGCGATCTTGTCGGGGTGACCCTCGGTCACGGACTCCGAGGTGAACAGGCGACGGGACACAACGCTCCCTGTGGTTGCAGCGGCTGCTGGCTGATCATTGGCGGACGGGACGGGGGCTGCGCCCGGCGTCGTCCGTGAACAGTTTATCGGTCGGTCTCGACCACCGGCCCACCTGTCTCGCCTCTCGGGAGCTCTGTGACCTGCGGCACGTGCATTCTGCCCAATGGCCGTCGCTGTCCGCCAGGGTCGCCACACCCCTAAGTTGCGGACTGTTCACGGTCCGTGGCGCGAATGGAGCAGTCAGCCCAGCCGGTGCGCGACCAGGTCCCACACCGTGTCGGCCAGGGCTTCCTTCGGACCGTACGGCACGGCCGTCTCGCTCCCGTCGGCTCCCAGCACCACGGCCTCGTTCTCCTCGGAGCCGAAGGTCTTGCGTTCCCCCACCTCGTTCACCACGAGGAGGTCGCAGCCCTTGCGCGCCAGTTTGGCGCGGCCGTTGGCGAGGACGTCGTCGGTCTCCGCGGCGAAGCCGACGACCAGTTGCTCCGGACGGGGGCGGTCGGCCGCTATCTCGGCGAGGATGTCCGGATTACGGACCAGGACGATCGGCTCGGGGTCCTGGCCGTCCTTCTTCTTGATCTTGCCGGTGGCGTAGGTCTCCGGGCGGAAGTCCGCCACGGCGGCCGCCATCACCACCACGTCCGCGTCCGGCGCCGCCTTGAGCACCGCCTCGCGCAGCTGGACCGCCGTGCCGACGCGGACGACGTCCACGCCCGCCGGGTCCGGCAGCCCGGTGTTCGCCTCGATCAGGGTGACCCGGGCGCCTCGGGCCGCGGCCGTGCGGGCGAGGGCGTATCCCTGCTTGCCCGAGGAGCGGTTGCCGAGGAAGCGGACGGGGTCGAGGGGCTCGCGGGTGCCGCCGGCGCTGACCACGACATGCCGTCCGGCGAGATCCGGTCCGGCGGTGCCGCGGGCGAGCACCCGGCGGCAGACCTCGAAGATCTCGGCGGGGTCCGGCAGCCGGCCCTTGCCGGTGTCGACGCCGGTCAGTCGGCCCACTGCCGGGTCGATGACGAGGGCGCCCCGGCGGCGCAGCGTCGCCACGTTCTCCTGGGTGGCGGGGTGCTCCCACATCTCGGTGTGCATCGCGGGGGCGAACACGACGGGGCAGCGGGCGGTGAGCAGGGTGTTGGTCAGCAGGTCGTCGGCGAGGCCGTGTGCGGCCTTGGCGAGCATGTCGGCCGTCGCCGGGGCCACGACGACGAGGTCGGCCTCCTGGCCGATGCGGACGTGTGGCACCTCGTGGACGCCGTCCCAGACCTCGGTGGAGACCGGGTTGCCGGAGAGCGCGGACCAGGTGGCTGCACCGACGAAGTGCAGAGCGGAGTCGGTCGGCACGACCCGCACGTCATGCCCGGACTCGGTCAGCCGGCGCAGCAGCTCGCACGCCTTGTAGGCGGCGATGCCACCGCTGACCCCCAGAACGACCTTCGGCTTGCCCACCGGGCCTCCCCGCACTCGAACCCGAACCTGACCGACGTACACCGCGGCTCTCGGCGTACGCACCCATCACACACCACAGGCCCGACAGTCGCGCTGCCGGGCCTATGGAAAAACCTACCGCGGTCCGCGGATATGACTATCCGAGGAAACCGTCGTGTTCTGCTTACGCGGGGCCGTCGATGGCCTCGGACGTCAGCAGACCCGCGTTGATCTCGCGCAGGGCGATCGAGAGCGGCTTCTCGTGGACGTGCGTGTCGACGAGGGGACCGACGTACTCGAGGAGGCCCTCGCCGAGCTGCGAGTAGTACGCGTTGATCTGGCGGGCACGCTTGGCCGCGTAGATCACGAGGCTGTACTTCGAGTCCGTGGCCTCGAGGAGCTCGTCGATCGGCGGGTTGATGATGCCCTCGGGCGCGGAGATGGAAGAGGACACGCTCTACCTTCCGATGGATGGGAAAGATTCAGTGTGCATCGTCAGTGACGATCACACAACGTCCATCAAGGCTAGCAGCTCGCGAGCCACGTCCTCGACGGAGGTGTTGACCAGGGTGACGTCGAACTCCGGCTCGGCCGCGAGTTCGACCTTGGCCGCGTCCAGGCGGCGTTCGATCACCTCGGGCGGTTCGGTGCCCCGGCCGGTGAGCCGGCGGACCAGCTCGTCCCAGGAGGGCGGGGCCAGGAACACCAGCTGGGCGTCGGGCATGGTCTCGCGGACCTGCCGGGCGCCCTGGAGGTCGATCTCCAGCAGGACCGGCTCGCCGCGCTCCAGGCGTTCGAGCACGGCGCCCCGCGGGGTGCCGTAGCGGTTGCCGGCGAACTCGGCCCACTCCAGCAGCTCGCCGTTGGCGATCAGCTTGTCCATCTCGTCGTCGGTGACGAAGAAGTAGTGGACGCCGTCCTTCTCGCCGGGGCGGGGCTTGCGGGTCGTCGCCGACACCGAGAGCCAGACCTCGGGGTGTGCCTTGCGCATATGGGCGACGACCGTGCTCTTGCCGACCCCCGAGGGGCCGGAGAGCACGGTCAGCCGCGGACGTACGTCCGGGGGCTCGGGGGTCGTCCCCCGGAATGTTGCAGCCATGCAGCGATTATTCCAGCAATCCCGGAGTGCCCGGGACTTCCTGTCCGGAGTACCCGGATCAGGAACCGGTGCTGCCGAACTCACGCTCCAGGGATGCGATCTGGTTGGAGCCGAGGCCGCGCACACGACGGCTCTCGGAGATGCCGAGTCGCTCCATGATCTGCTTGGCGCGGACCTTGCCCACGCCGGGCAGCGACTCAAGGAGGGCGGAGACCTTCATCTTGCCGATGACGTCGTTCTCCTGGCCCTGCTTGATGACCTCGTGCAGGGAGGCGCCGGAGTGCTTGAGTCGATTCTTGACCTCGGCCCGCTCCCGGCGAGCCGCGGCGGCCTTTTCGAGCGCGGCTGCGCGCTGTTCAGGGGTAAGGGGCGGAAGAGCCACGCCTACGTCACCTCGGATGTCGAACTGTCGGATACGGACCGGTGAGGAACCTAGTCGCCCCACACCTGGGGAGTACGAGCAACACGCCTGCCCGTTCTCCCCGTACTGCCTGGAGGGCGTGGGAGGTGCCCTCACTCGTCGGAGACTAGCGGCCAACTCCGCCAGAGTCAGCGAGAACAGCGGAAAAGTCCTGGTCAGCCTCCCTGGAGTCGGACATAAGCCGCATACTGCCCCGGATTTGAGGATGTATTCAGACTCAAGCCGTCCGGTAAGCGCCGACGGAGCACTCATCGGAGGTCTCAGGCGGCCTCCACGGCGGCCCTGATCTCGTCCGCGAAACGATCCGAGGCGTCACGCAGCGCGACGACGTCGGGACCGTGACGAAGAACACCCCGGCTGACATTGGGCACCACATGACGCACGGCCGCCCCGAAGACCGCCGGGAGATCGGACGGGGTGGCCCCCTGCGCCCCGATGCCGGGCGCGAGGAGAGGTCCGTTGATCTGAAGGTCGTACGACGAGAGATCGCCGAGCGTGGCGCCGACGACGGCACCGAAGGACCCCAGGGGCTCCTCCCCCGCGTTCTCGGCGGCCAGGTGCGCCAGCATCGTCGCCCCGACGTCCCGTCCGGCGGCGTCCTCCGTGCGCACGGCGTGCTGTACCTCGCCGCCCTCCGGGTTGGAGGTCAGCGCCAGCACGAACAGCCCGGCGCCATGCTCCCGCGCGAGGTCCACGGCCGGCTTCAGGGAGCCGTAGCCGAGGTACGGCGAGACCGTCAGCGCGTCCGAGAACAGCGGCGCGTCCTTGTGCAGGAAGGTCTCGGCGTACGCGGCCATGGTGGAGCCGATGTCGCCGCGCTTGGCGTCCATGACGACCAGGGCACCGGCGGCCCGCGCCTCCTCGACGGACTTCTCCAGGACGGCGATGCCCCGCGAGCCGAAGCGCTCGAAGAACGCGCTCTGCGGCTTGAGCACGGCCACCCGGCCCGCCAGCGCCTCGACGACGGTCCGGCTGAAGCGCTCCAGGCCCGCGATGTCGTCGTTCAGGCCCCAGGCGGTGAGCAGGGCGGAGTGCGGGTCGATCCCGACGCAGAGCGGGCCGCGTTCGTCCATGGCGTGGCGCAGTCGCGCGCCGAAGGGCTCGGTCATGCCGTCTTCTTCCTCACGTCGGCGCCGACCGCGTCGGCGAGGGTGGCGTACGGGCTGGTGCGCAGCCGGGCGGCGAGGCCCTTGTGGACGGCGCGCGCCCAGAAGGGGCCCTCGTAGACGAAGGCGCTGTAGCCCTGGACGAGGGTGGCACCGGCGAGGATGCGCTGCCAGGCGTCCTCGGCGTTCTCGATGCCGCCGACGCCCACCAGGGTGATCCGGTCGCCCACGCGCGCGTAGAGGCGGCGCAGGACCGCGAGGGAGCGGGCCTTCAGCGGGGCGCCGGAGAGCCCGCCGGTCTCCTTCACGAGGGAGGGTTCGGAGGTCAGGCCGAGTCCCTCGCGCGCGATGGTGGTGTTGGTGGCGATGATCCCGTCCAGGTCCAGCTCCACGGCGAGGTCGGCGACGGCGTCGATGTCCTCGTCGGCGAGGTCGGGGGCGATCTTGACCAGCAGCGGCACCCGGCGGGTGCGCACCGTGCGGTCGGCGGCCTCGCGGACGGCGGTCAGCAGGGGCCGCAGCGCCTCGGTGGCCTGGAGGTTGCGCAGACCCGGCGTGTTGGGCGAGGACACGTTCACGACCAGGTAGTCGGCGTACGGGGCGAGGCGCTCGGTGGACTTCACGTAGTCCGCGGCGGCCTCCTCCTCGGGGACGACCTTGGTCTTGCCGATGTTGACGCCCACGACCGTCCGGAAGACGGGGTTGCGGGAGGCCAGTCGGGCGGCGACGGCCAGGGAGCCCTCGTTGTTGAAGCCCATGCGGTTGATCAGCGCTCGGTCGCCGACCAGGCGGAACAGCCGCTTCTTGGGGTTGCCGGGCTGCGCCTCGCCCGTGACGGTGCCGATCTCGACGTGGTCGAAGCCCAGCATCGACATCCCGTCGACGGCGACGGCGTTCTTGTCGAAGCCGGCGGCCAGCCCGAACGGGCCGTGCATGCGCAGGCCGAACGCCTCCGTGCGCAGTTCCTCGTGGCGGGGCGCGAGCGCGGCCGCGAGGTAGGTGCGCAGCACGGGGACGCGTGCGGCGAGGCGGATCCAGCGGAAGGCCAGGTAGTGGGCCTCCTCCGGGTCCATCCGGGTGAAAACCAGACGGAAGAACAGCTTGTACATCTCGAAGTCCTCGGGTCCTCATGAGGGCTCACGTCCTCATGACAGGTGTCCTCATGAAGAGGGGGACACCGTTTCCGGTGTCCCCCTCAGGGCTGCTAGTCGCGGGCCGCGATCAGGTGTTCGGCGTGTTCCTGGAGTGAGCGCACCCCGACGTCACCGTGGTTGAGCGCGTCGATGCCCTGGACGGCCGCGGCGAGCGCCTGGACCGTCGTCAGGCACGGCACGGAGCGGGCCACGGCGGCCGTACGGATGTCGTAGCCGTCGAGGCGGCCGCCGGTGCCGTACGGGGTGTTGACGATGAGGTCGACCTCACCGTCGTGGATGAGCTGGACGATGGTCTTCTCGCCGTTCGGGCCGGTGCCCTCGGACTGCTTGCGCACGACCGTGGCGTTGATGCCGTTGCGCTTGAGCACCTCGGCCGTGCCGGACGTGGCGAGCAGTTCGAAGCCGTGGGCGACCAGCTCACGCGCCGGGAAGATCATCGAGCGCTTGTCGCGGTTGGCGACCGAGATGAACGCGCGGCCCTTGGTGGGCAGCGGCCCGTACGCCCCGGCCTGCGACTTGGCGTACGCCGTGCCGAAGACCGAGTCGATGCCCATGACCTCGCCGGTGGAGCGCATCTCCGGGCCGAGGACGGTGTCGACGCCGCGCCCGTGGATGTCGCGGAAGCGCGACCACGGCATGACGGCCTCCTTGACGGAGATCGGCGCGTCCAGCGGCAGCTCGCCGCCGTCGCCGTTCTTCGGCAGCAGACCCTCCTCGCGCAGCTCGGCGATGGTCGCGCCCAGCGAGATCCGGGCGGCGGCCTTGGCGAGCGGCACCGCGGTCGCCTTCGAGGTGAAGGGGACGGTGCGGGAGGCGCGCGGGTTGGCCTCCAGGACGTAGAGGATGTCACCGGCCATCGCGAACTGGATGTTGATCAGTCCGCGGACGCCGACGCCCTTGGCGATGGCCTCGGTGGAGGCGCGCAGGCGCTTGATGTCGAAGCCGCCGAGGGTGATCGGGGGCAGGGCGCACGCCGAGTCGCCGGAGTGGATGCCGGCCTCCTCGATGTGCTCCATGACGCCGCCGAGGTACAGCTCCTCGCCGTCGTAGAGGGCATCGACGTCGATCTCGATCGCGTCGTCGAGGAACCGGTCGACGAGGACGGGCCGGGAGGGGCTGATCTCGGTCGACTCGGCGATGTACGACTCCAGGCGCGCCTCGTCGTAGACGATCTCCATGCCGCGTCCGCCGAGGACGTACGACGGCCGGACGAGGACCGGGTAGCCGATCTCGTCGGCGATGGCCTTGGCGCCCGCGAAGGTGGTCGCCGTGCCGTGCTTCGGGGCCGGGAGGCCGGCCTCGGCGAGGACCTGGCCGAAGGCTCCGCGGTCCTCGGCGGCGTGGATGGCCTCCGGGGAGGTGCCCACCACCGGTACGCCGTTGTCCTTGAGCGCCTGGGACAGGCCCAGCGGGGTCTGGCCGCCGAGCTGGACGACGACGCCCGCGACGGGGCCGGCCAGCGACTCGGCGTGCACGATCTCCAGCACGTCTTCCAGCGTGAGCGGCTCGAAGTACAGGCGGTCGGAGGTGTCGTAGTCGGTCGAGACGGTCTCCGGGTTGCAGTTGACCATCACGGTCTCGTAGCCCGCGTCACTGAGCGCGAAGGAGGCGTGGACGCAGGAGTAGTCGAACTCGATGCCCTGGCCGATGCGGTTCGGGCCGGAGCCCAGGATGATGACGGCCGGCTTCTCGCGGGGCGCGACCTCGCTCTCCTCGTCGTAGGAGGAGTAGAAGTACGGGGTCCTCGCCGCGAACTCGGCGGCGCAGGTGTCGACCGTCTTGTACACCGGGCGTACGCCGAGCGCGTGCCGGACCTCGCGCACGACGTCCTCGCGCAGCCCGCGGATCTCGCCGATCTGCTGGTCGGAGAATCCGTGCCGCTTGGCCTCGGCGAGCAGGTCGGGGTCGAGCTTGTCGGCGGCGGCCAGCTCGTCCGCGATCTCCTTGATGAGGAAGAGCTGGTCGACGAACCAGGGGTCGATCTTCGTGGACTCGAAGACCTCCTCCTGGGTGGCGCCGGCGCGGATGGCCTGCATGACGGTGTTGATGCGCCCGTCGGTCGGGCGGACCGCCTCGCGCAGCAGCTCGGCCTTGTCGCCGGGCTCGCCGACGAAGGTGAACTGGCTGCCCTTCTTCTCCAGCGAGCGCAGGGCCTTCTGCAGGGCCTCGGTGAAGTTGCGGCCCATCGCCATGGCCTCGCCGACCGACTTCATGGTCGTGGTGAGCGAGGAGTCGGCGGAGGGGAACTTCTCGAAGGCGAAGCGGGGGGCCTTCACGACGACGTAGTCGAGTGTCGGCTCGAAGGAGGCGGGGGTCTGCTCGGTGATGTCGTTCGGGATCTCGTCCAGCGTGTAGCCGACGGCGAGCTTCGCAGCGATCTTGGCGATCGGGAAGCCGGTCGCCTTGGAGGCGAGGGCGGACGAGCGCGAGACACGGGGGTTCATCTCGATGACGATGACCCGGCCGTCCTCGGGGTTCACCGCGAACTGGATGTTGCAGCCGCCGGTGTCGACGCCGACCTCGCGGATGATCGCGATGCCGACGTCACGCAGCACCTGGTACTCGCGGTCGGTGAGCGTCATCGCGGGCGCGACGGTGATGGAGTCACCGGTGTGCACGCCCATGGGGTCGAAGTTCTCGATGGAGCAGACGACCACGACGTTGTCGTGCTTGTCGCGCATCAGCTCCAGCTCGTACTCCTTCCAGCCGAGGATGGACTCCTCCAGGAGCACCTCGGTGGTCGGCGACAGGGTGAGGCCCTGGCCGGCGATGCGGCGCAGCTCCTCCTCGTCGTGCGCGAAGCCGGAGCCGGCGCCGCCCATGGTGAAGGAGGGGCGGACGACGACGGGGTAGCCGCCGAGCGCGTCGACGCCCTTGAGGACGTCGTCCATGGAGTGGCAGATGACCGAGCGGGCGGACTCGCCGTGACCGATCTTGGCGTTGACCGCCTCGACGACCAGCTTGAACTGGTCGCGGTCCTCGCCCTTGTGGATCGCCTCGACCTTGGCACCGATCAGCTCGACGCCGTACTTCTCCAGGACGCCGTTCTCGTGGAGCGAGATGGCGGTGTTGAGCGCGGTCTGGCCGCCGAGCGTCGGGAGCAGTGCGTCGGGGCGCTCCTTGGCGATGATCTTCTCGACGAACTCGGGGGTGATCGGCTCGACGTAGGTGGCGTCGGCGATCTCCGGGTCGGTCATGATCGTCGCCGGGTTGGAGTTCACCAGGACGACGCGCAGGCCCTCGGCCTTGAGGACGCGGCACGCCTGGGTGCCGGAGTAGTCGAACTCGGCGGCCTGGCCGATGACGATCGGGCCGGAGCCGATGACCAGGACGGACTGGATATCGGTGCGCTTAGGCACGCTGGCCCTCCATCAGGGATACGAAGCGGTCGAACAGGTAGGCGGCGTCGTGCGGGCCGGCTGCCGCTTCGGGGTGGTACTGGACGCTGAAAGCCGGGCGGTCGAGGAGCTGGAGCCCCTCCACCACGTTGTCGTTGAGGCACACGTGGGAGACCTCGGCGCGGCCGTAGGGGGTCTCGGAGACCTTGTCGAGCGGGGCGTCGACGGCGAAGCCGTGGTTGTGCGCGGTGACCTCGACCTTGCCGGTCGTACGGTCCTGCACCGGCTGGTTGATCCCGCGGTGGCCGTACTTCAGCTTGTAGGTGCCGAAGCCGAGGGCGCGGCCGAGGATCTGGTTGCCGAAGCAGATGCCGAACAGCGGGGTGCCGCGCTCCAGGACCGCCCGCATCACGGAGACCGGGTGGTCGGCGGTGGCCGGGTCGCCGGGGCCGTTGGAGAAGAACACGCCGTCGGGGTTCACGGCGTACACCTCGTCGGCGGTCGCTGTGGCGGGCAGCACGTGCACCTCGATGCCGCGCTCGGCCATGCGGTGCGGGGTCATGCCCTTGATGCCGAGGTCGACGGCGGCGACGGTGAACTTCTTCTCGCCGATCGCGGGGACGACGTAGGGCTCCTTGGTGGCGACCTCCGCGGAGAGGTCGGCGCCCTTCATCTCGGGGGCCTGGCGGACCTCGGCGAGCATGGTGCCCTCGTCGGGCAGGGCGTTGCCGGAGAAGATGCCGACGCGCATGGCGCCACGCTCGCGCAGATGGCGGGTGAGGGCGCGGGTGTCGACGCCGCTGATGCCGACGACGCCCTGCTGGGCGAGCTCCTCGTCGAGGGTGCGCCGGGAGCGCCAGTTCGACGGCACGCGCGCGGGGTCGCGTACGACGTAGCCCGCGACCCAGATCCGCTTCGACTCGGGGTCCTCGTCGTTGACGCCGGTGTTGCCGACGTGCGGGGCGGTCATCACGACGACCTGGCGGTGGTACGACGGGTCGGTGAGGGTCTCCTGGTAGCCGGTCATACCGGTGGAGAACACGGCCTCGCCGAAGGTCACCCCCACGGCCCCGTAGGCGCGGCCGCGGAATGTCCGGCCGTCCTCCAGGACGAGTACCGCGGGAACCTTGGTGGCTCCCCTAGTGGAGGTCGTCATCGTGCGCCTTCCGTTTCCGTCTTCTTGATCATCTGGTTCAGGGTCTCGACCCACTCGTTGTGTTCGGCCGCGTGGTCGGAGCGGAACCCGGAGTCGAGGAGCTTGTCTCCGTGTGCCCAGGTGACGACGAGCAGTCCGCCCTCGGTGAGGACCTTGCCGGCGATGCCCTTGTCGAGCCGGGCCTCGCGCAGCGCCTCCCGCGGGACGAAGAAGTCCGTCGCTCCGGGCCGTACCACGTCCAGGCCCGCGTCCGTCAGGGTGAGCTCGACCCGGCTGCGGGTGCCCAGACCGTGCGCCACGATGCGGTCGAGCCACTGCCCGGCGGTGGTGGAGCCGTGGTAGCGGCCGCTCATCGTCAGTCTGGCCGCACCGGGCTCCTCCGGCACGGCGGGCAGCTCCGGCAGGTCGCTCTGGAGCGTGCCGCGCCACTTCCAGCCCTCGCGCATCAGCCAGTAGACGAGGGCGACGAAGAGGGCGAGTCCGACGACCCAGCCGATGCGTCCGGCCCAGTTGGTGACCTCGGCCGATTCCTTCTGGGCGGCCAGCAGAATTACAGGTGTCACGTGAGCTTCCCGTCGACGAGCGTGGCCTTGCCCCGCAGCCACGTGTGCGTGACACGGCCCGGCAGCTCGCGGCCCTCGTACGGGGTGTTGCGGCTGCGCGAGGCGAAGCCCGCGGGGTCCACCGCACCACGGTATGCCGTGTCGACGAGCGTGAGGTTGGCGGGCTCACCTGCCGAGACGGGCCGGCCGTGACCGGCGGCCTGCCCGATGCGCGCGGGCGTGACCGACATGCGGTCCGCGACGCCCGCCCAGTCGAGCAGCCCGGTCTTGACCATCGTCTCCTGGACCACCGACAGGGCGGTCTCCAGGCCGACCATGCCCATGGCGGCCGCGGCCCACTCGCAGTCCTTGTCCTCGTGCGGGTGGGGGGCGTGGTCGGTGGCGACGATGTCGATCGTGCCGTCGGCGAGCGCCTCACGCAGGGCGAGTACGTCGCGCTCGGTGCGCAGCGGCGGGTTGACCTTGTAGACCGGGTTGTACGAGCGCACCAGCTCGTCGGTGAGGAGCAGGTGGTGCGGGGTGACCTCGGCGGTGACGTCGATGCCGCGGGACTTGGCCCAGCGGACGATCTCGACGGACCCGGCCGTCGACAGGTGGCAGATGTGGACGCGGGACCCGACGTGCTCGGCGAGCAGGACGTCGCGGGCGATGATCGACTCCTCGGCCACCGCGGGCCAGCCGCCGAGCCCCAGCTCGGCGGAGACGACGCCCTCGTTCATCTGGGCGCCCTCGGTGAGCCGCGGCTCCTGGGCGTGCTGGGCGACGACGCCGTCGAAAGCCTTCACGTACTCCAGGGCGCGGCGCATGATCACCGCGTCGTGCACGCACTTGCCGTCGTCGGAGAAGACGGTGACGCCGGCGGCCGACTCGTGCATGGCGCCCAGCTCGGCGAGCTTCTGGCCTTCGAGGCCGACGGTGACGGCGCCGATGGGCTGGACGTCGCAGTAGCCGTGCTCCTGGCCGAGCCGGTAGACCTGCTCGACGACGCCGGCGGTGTCGGCGACCGGGAAGGTGTTGGCCATGGCGAACACGGCGGTGTAGCCGCCGGAGGCCGCCGCCCGGGTGCCGGTGAGGACCGTCTCGGAGTCCTCGCGGCCGGGCTCGCGCAGATGGGTGTGCAGGTCGACCAGGCCCGGCAGGAGGACCTTGCCGCCGGCCTCGACGACCTCGGCGCCCTCGGCGGACAGCCCGGTGCCCACCTCGGCGATGGTCTCGCCGTCGATCAGCACGTCCTGCGGCTCGCCGCCGAGCACCTTCGCACCACGGATCAGGATCTTGCTCATCTGTCTTACTTCTCCTCGGCCGCGAAAGGGGTGTGCGCGGAGCGCTCGTTGGAAGGGTGGTGGTGGGCGACGGGCGGGCG
>NZ_LIQX01000541.1 GCF_001418475.1 Streptomyces ossamyceticus
CCGCGCCGCGGCGCGGACTGCCGGTCTTCGCTCCCTGGCGGCGCGACGCCCGTGCCCGCCTGGCGGACCGTCATCTGGTGGGGCAGGTGCGGATGCTGTCCGCCCTGGCGCCCGCTTCGGCGGGCTACTGGCCCGACTTCCTGACCCCCGGCGCGTCGGCCGACGGCCTGGACGCCGCGCTGGAGGCACTGCGGGCGACGCCCAAGCCGCAGTTGCGGCAGGAGATGGACCGGCTGGCGCGAACCCACCCGCTGCCGCGCTGGGCACACCGTCTCGCCGGGGGCGAGGCGCACCGGATGGAGGAGGTCGCGACGGCGTTCCGTCTGGTGCACCGCACGATCATCACGCCGGACTGGACCGGGGCGGCCGGGACCACGGAGGCCGACCGGGCGCTGCGGACACGCGTCCTGCGCGATCGCGGTGTGGAGGGGCTGCTGGACTCCTTCCGCCCGCTGATGGACTGGCGGCCGCCCGTGCTGCACGTGCGCTACCCGGAGGACCGGGACGTCCACCTCGGTGGGCGCGGTCTGCGGCTCATCCCCTCCCACTTCTGCTGGAGGACGCCCATCGCCCTGGCCGACCCGTCCCTGCCGCAGGTCCTGGCCTACCCCGTCACCCACCCTCCGGCGTGGGCGCCGCCCGCCACCCGCGAGCGGCGCCCCGAAGCCCTGGCCACGCTGCTCGGCCGGACCCGCGCCCGTGTGCTGGCCGCCCTGGACACCACCGCGACCACCGGGGAGGTCGCCCTGCGCCTCGGTATCTCCGCGCCCTCGGCGAGCGAGCACATCACGGCCCTGCGCGAGGTCAGCCTCGTGCACAGCCGGCGCACCGGCTCCCAGGTCGTCCACACGCTCACCCCGCTGGGCACGGCGCTGCTGCGCGGCGAACTCCCGCCGCACGCGACGGCGTCCTGAGTCAGGTGGTGACCGGCCGGATCGTCCAGAGCAGGTTGTTGTTCTGCTGCCAGGTCCACTGCTTGGTCACGGACCCTGAGGCGACCTTGCCGCCGCTGTCGAGGACCAGTCCCGTGCTGCGGTTGGCGATCGAGTACTGGCCCTGGCCGCGAGGGGTGATGAGCCACTGCTGCGTGTCGCTGCCGTCCCAGGTCTTCTGTCGGGCCGGATCACCGTTGGCGGTGGAGCCCCAGCCGTCGGCGACCATGCCGTTGGTGCGGTTGACGAGCTTGTAGTAACCGTCGCCGAGTTCGACTGCCTGCCACTGAAGATTGGAGTTGTTTCCCGGCGACCACTGCTTCAGGTTCGAGCCGCTGGCGACATCGCCGCCGCTGTCCAGCACCAAGCGGCTGGTGACATTCGTCAGGCGGAAGTACTTGTCGGGCCTGAATGTCACCTTCAGTGATCTGATCGCGTCGTTGTTGCCGGTCGCCACGAGGTCGGGGGTGTTGGAGGTGAACGTCCAGGCGGTGCCTGTGAAGTTGTCGCCGGAGTAGCCCGTCGCCTGGTAGCCGTCGGGTACCAGGACGGAGGAGGCCATGGCGGGCCCCAGGCCTGCGGCGGACAGTTGGGAGGACGTGTAGCTGCCCAGCGGCAGAATGGCGCTGTTTCCTTGGTAGTTGACGTTCTGGAACACCGTCGCTGACGTGGAAACCCCGAGGGGCATGCCCTGGACCTCGACGCACACCACGGAGACGTCGGCGTTCGGCGCGGTGGCCGGCACGGTGACGTCGATGGTGCCGCCGCTGATGGAGTACGAGAGCGAGACCGAGGGGTTGTTCAGCAGATAGACGCGGCTGATCGTGTTGTCGAGCGCCGGGATCCGCAGCTGGCCGTTCGAGGGCCAGGTGAAGACGTGGGCGAAGAGCTTGCCGCTCTTCTTGGTGACCTTCCCCCACGCCGGTTCGAAGGCGAACGGGCTGCCGCTGGTCCCGTGAATGCTGTCGCTGTACGTCGACATCCACGAGGCCAGGCCGTTCAGGACGGATTCCGTTCCAGGGGTGACCAGGCCCTCGCCCGTGGGGCCGATGTTCAGCAGGTAGTTGCCGTCCCGGGAGACCACCGTGACGAGTTCCCGGACGAGGTCCCTCAGGGGTCTGTAGCGGGTCTCATAGCCCGCGTTGTAACCCCAGGAGCCGTTCATGGTGGCGCACTTCTCCCACTGCCGCTCCATCGGCTGGGCGGGTACCCCGAACTCCGCGACCGCGTAGTCGCCGAGACCGAGGTCCCGCTTGACCCGTTCGTTGACGATGAGGCCGGGCTTGCGGGCGATCAGCCAGTTGTAGAGGTCGACGCCGTCCGACTTCAGCCACCAGTCCGTAAGCGTGGGGCTGGACGGCTCGCCGGACCAGTCGCCGTCGAACCACAGCAGCGCCGGGTCGTAACGGTCCAGCAGTTCCTGGAGCTGCGCCTTCATGTCGGCGATGTAGGCGGTGCGGGCGGCCTGCGAGGACATCGTGGTGAAACCGCCCTGGAAGCGGTCGAACTGTGAGGGGTGGTTCCAGTCGAGGATCGAGTAGTACAGACAGAACTTGATCCCACGGCTCTCGCACTCCCTCTTGAGGTCCCCGAGCACGTCGGTCCGGAAGCCGCTGTAGTCGTGCAGGTTGTACAGCTTGGCGCCCGTGGTGTCGGTGAAGCTCGCCACGTCGGAGTCCCACATCGCGTAGCCCTCGTGGTGCTTGGCGGTGATCACGAGGTACTTCATGCCTGCGTTCTTGGCCAGTTCGGCGATGGCGGCGGCATTGAACTTGCTCGGGTCGAACTGCTGGCTGACCTGGGTCTGGTAGTTCGCCTTGCTCCACCGCTGCTGGTCCATCGCCCACTCGCCCTTGCCGAGATACGAGTAGGACCCGAAGTGGATGAACATCCCGAACCTGGCCTGGTACCACCAGTCCATCTTCGAGGGGACGGTGTACGCCTCGGCGGTGGCGGGCCACAGGGCCTGCGGCAGCCCGAAGGCCGCCACTCCCCCGGCGAGCGCGGCGGCCTTCATCAGAGAGCGTCTGCTGAGGGGGGTTGAGGACATGGCGCGGCTCCATGGTCAGGGGGCATGGGTCAGGGAGAAGACATCGGATGGATTTATAGGAGACCGGGCAGGGTTACGTCTATAGCTCGGACGACAATTGAACCAAGCAGCCTGGAAACACGTGGTAGTCCATGGATGGACATGAGCCGAGCGGCCTCCCCCTCACCACGGGATGGAACATACATAGGACCTATCGCCGAGAGGTGGAGCGACTGCCGATAGGAACCGGCGGGGCGCGAGCCGAGCGGTACGGCGGCGTTCGGTGCGGCCGGGGGTACTGTGACGGCACCGACGGCGAGGCGGGTGGTGGGTATGGAGTGGCGGGAGTACGCGGAGCAGATGGCTCTGCTCGCGCGGAATCTGCTGGCCCAGGAGTCGGTCCAGGCGACGCTGGACGAGATCGCGGCGTCGGCGGTGAAGCTGATAGACGGCTGTGACGCGGCCGGGATCCTCGCCGTACGCAAGGGCCGGGCCGTGACCCTGGCCGCCTGCGGGGACATGGTGCAGGAGTGCGACCGGCTCCAGGGCGAGCTGGGCGAGGGGCCGTGTTTCGACCTCGCCCGCCGGCAGGACGGCGAGCGTCTGTACCGGATAGCGGATTTGACCCGGCCCGAGCCCGCCTGGGAGCGATTCGCGACCCACGCCCGCGAGCTGGGCGTCGGCAGCATGACCGGTGTGCTGCTCTACACCAGCGACGAGGATTTCGGCGCCCTCAACCTGTACTCCCGCCGGCCCGGCGCGTTCGGGCAGGAGATCGAGACCGCCGGGTGGCTGCTGGCCTCCCACGCCGCGGTCGCTCTGGCCGACGCCCGCACCATCGACCAGCTCGAACACGCCCTGGAGACGCGGCACGCCATCGGCGAGGCCATGGGGATGCTCATGGAGCGTCACCGGCTGAGCCAGGACGAGGCGTTCAACGTGCTTCGCCGTATCTCCCAGCACCACAACATCAAGCTGCGGGACGTCGCCCAGCGGCTGCGCGACGAGCACACCGACCAGAAGTGACCGGCCCGGCCGGGCTCCGGCGGGCCGGTCACCGTGCTCACCGCATGCCCTGGTCGTCCAGCAACTCCTCCAGACGCGCGAGGTCGTCGCGGGCCGAGTCCCGGTCCCCGGCGGTGAGGTGGACCGCCATGGCCTCCGAGAGCGCGGAGATCGCCCTCTGATCGTCACCGAGGCGTCCGGCGGCATCGGCGCGCAGCACCAGCAGACGGAGCAGTTGGACAGGGGTGGGCCGTTCGTCCGTACGGCCGAGGGCCCGGTCGAGGACCTTGGCGGCCGCCGCCGGGTCCTCCCGTGAGTCCGCGAACAGCGACGCGTAGTGCAGGGCCCGGGCGAAGGTCTCCTTGGGGGCGGGCCGATGACGCTGGTCCTCGCTGATCGGCTGGCCGACGCGGACGCAGTTGCCGCCGGGATCGGTCATGAGGAACTGGCGCATGCCGTGCGAGGCGTCCTTCAGCGCCCCGATGCGCGGCAGTCCGCGGCTCGGGACCCTTCCGTACGTGGCCTTGAGTCCGGCCCGAAAGGCGCGGTGCAGCCCGTCGACGTCATCGGTGCGGACGTAGCAGGTGCTGAACGACCGGGTCGGGTCGTAGTGCTTCATCCCGAAGAAGTGCAACTGGATGCCGCCGCGTTCGACCACGGCGTAGGGGTTGGGGCTCGCCTGCCGGAACGTCACGTCGAATCCCAGGGCGGTGTAGAAGTCGAGGACGGGCTGAAGGGTTCGGCACGGGAGTATCGGAATCGTCGTCTCAGTCACACCCTCACTCTANNTAGAGTGAGGGTGTGACTGAGGGAACAAGCCGACCGCTGACGCCGCCGGGGGCATCACCCCGGCGGCGTCAGCGGTCGGTCAGCGGTCGGTCAGCAGGCTTCAGAAGCCCTTCAGCGGGCGGCGAGGAGGTCGAGCGTGTCGATCACCCGGTTCGAGAAGCCCCACTCGTTGTCGTACCAGGCGACGACCTTGATGTGGCGGCCGTCGACGCGGGTGAGGGCCGAGTCGAAGATCGACGACGCGGGGTTGCCCGTGATGTCGGACGACACGAGCGGGTCCTCGGAGTACTCGAGGACGCCGGCGAGCGGCCCCTCCGCCGCGGCGCGGTACGCCGCGAGCACGTCGTCACGCGTCACGTCACGGGCGACGGTCGAGTTGAGTTCGACGATCGAGCCGACCGGCACCGGTACTCGGATCGAGTCGCCCGACAGCTTGCCGTCGAGGTTCGGCAGCACCAGGCCGATCGCCTTCGCGGCGCCGGTCGTGGTCGGCACGATGTTGACGCCGGCGGCGCGGGCGCGACGGGCGTCGCGGTGCGGACCGTCCTGGAGGTTCTGCTCCTGCGTGTAGGCGTGCACCGTCGTCATGAACCCGTGCTCGATACCGGCGAGTTGGTCGAGGACCGCGGCCAGCGGGGCGAGCGCGTTGGTGGTGCAGGACGCGTTCGACACGATCGTGTGCACGTCCGGGTCGTAGGCGTCGGTGTTGACCCCGAACGCGAGGGTGACGTCCGCGCCGTCCGACGGGGCGCTGACGAGCACCTTCTTCGCGCCCGCGTCGAGGTGGGCGCGGGCGGCCTTCGCCGAGGTGAAGCGGCCGGTGGCCTCCAGGACGATGTCGACGCCGAGTTCGGCCCACGGGAGCTGCGCCGGCTCGCGCTCGGCGAGCACCGTGATCCGGCGGCCGTCGACGACGAGGACGTTGCCGTCGACGGTCACCGGCCGCCCGAGCCGGCCGGCCGTGCTGTCGTACGCGAGCAGCCGCGCGAGAGTGGCGGGCTCGGTCAGGTCGTTGACGGCGACGACCTCCAGGGCGCTGTCGCGCTCCAGCAGTGCGCGCAGCACATTGCGTCCGATGCGGCCGAAACCGTTGATGGCGATGCGAGTCATGAGTGGGGTCCCTTCCCTTCGCCACCAGGCTCGCCCGTCGGCAGGCACGCTGACAGTGGCGGTATCGCCATGGTTCAAAAGGATCCCGCCAGGCGGGTTCCGGTCGGGGAGCGTCCCGCCGGGCAGGCCACTCGTCCCAGGTGGGAGGCAGGCTCTGGGCGAGGGGCGGCGTGCGCCGGGCAGGTCACTCGCCCCCGGCAGCAATCTGCACGGCGCCCCGGGCGGGTCACTCGCCCCGTGTGAACGTGCGCCGATACTCGCTCGGGGTGGTGCCGAGGATGCGCTGGAAGTGCAGACGCAGGTTGGCGCCGGTGCCGAGACCGACGTCGGCGGCGATCTGTTCGACGCTACGCTCCGAGCGTTCGAGCAGTTCGCGGGCCAGGTCGATCCGGGCGCGCATCACCCACTGCATCGGCGTGTAGCCGGTCTCCTCGACGAAGCGCCGGGAGAACGTGCGCGGCGAGACCCCCGCCTGGCGGGCCAGCAGGTCGAGGGTGAGGGGATCGCCGAGCCGGTGCAGCGCCCATTCGCGGGTGGCGGCGAAGCGTTCGCCGAGCGGCTCGGGCACGCTGCGCGGCACGTACTGGGCCTGGCCGCCACTGCGGTAGGGGGCGGCGACCAGCCGCCGGGCCGCGTGGTTGGACGCGGCCACTCCGAGGTCGCCGCGCAGGATGTGCAGGCACAGGTCGATACCGGAGGCGGCGCCCGCCGAGGTGAGCACGCTGCCCTCGTCGACGAACAGCACGTTCTCGTCGACCTGGACGAGTGGGTGCCGGGCCATGAGCGCCCGCGTGTAGTGCCAGTGCGTCGTGGCGCGCTTGCCGTCGAGCAGGCCCGTGGCGGCGAGCGCGAAGGCGCCGGTCGAGATGGCGGCGAGCCGCGCGCCCCTCGCGTGGGCGGCGATCAGCGCGTCCACGACGGCCCGCGGCGGGTCCTCGCGGTCCGGGAACCGGTAGCCGGGGACGAAGACGATGTCGGCCCACGCCAGGGCGTCGAGGCCGTGGTCGACGTGGTACGCGAGGCCGTCGCCCCCGGCCACGAGACCGGGTGTCGCCCCGCACACCCGCACCTCGTACGGCATGCTCGCGCGCGTCGTGAAGACCTGGGCGGGGATTCCGACGTCGAGCGGCTTCGCGCCCTCGAGCACGAGGACCGCGACGCGATGCAGGCGGGAGGCTGGCACGGGAAGAGGTTACGTGGGGCGTGCGGCCGGTGGATCCCGCTGTGATCGTTCGCGGGCGAGCGGTCTGGCGGGTAGGCGGGCGAGCGGTCGGGTAGCGGGGCGAGCGGTCGGGTGGTCGAGTGAGTGGGTGGGTGGTGTCGGCGTACGTGTGGGCGATCGGCGGCACCCCTTCGCCTGACGTAACTCCATCGGCGCGACGCGTAAGGGTCTGTGCGCCTGGGCAGCTCCGAGGGATCCCTCCCGGGCAGCCGACGGGCCGGCACATGGCTCGGGGGTCGATCCGAGGGGGCTGTGCAATGGCGTCAGTGGTGGTTGTGCACGGGATGCGGCGAGTGGGTCAACAGTTCTCGGGGCCGGGGCTCACCTCATGAGCGGTCTGTTCTTCGCCGCGGGATCGGCCGACTACGAACACGGCGAGCTGTGCGAACTCGACGGGGTCGCAGGCGATCTGGAGCGGGTGCAGGAACTGTTCACGCGGACCCTGGGGTACGGCGGCGCCCCCGCCCTGCTGAACGAGAGCGCCGGCACGCTGCGCAGCACGCTGGGAGGAGATCCTGACACCTGCTTCTACGCGGACGACACCGTGGTCGTCTACTACACAGGGCACGGTGACGACATGAACGGCCGGCACTACCTCCTGTGCGTCGACTCGGACCCTGATCGGCCCGCGGCCACCGCGCTGAGCACGGAGGATCTGGTGCGGCTGATGCACGAGCGGGGAGCGCGCCGACTCCTGCTGATCATCGACACCTGCTACGCGGCGATCGGCGGGGCCGAGAGCGTCAGCGAAGCGGCCCGCAGCGTGGCCCTGGAGCTCGGTCAGCGGCCGCAGCTGTACGTGGGCCGGGGACTGACGGCGTTCTCGGTGATCTCGGCGGCCCGGGACTACGAACGCGCGGTGGACTGCCGGTTCTCGCAGGCACTGGTGCAGGCGGTGTCCAGCGAGGCATGTGGGGGCACGCGGGCCGAACGGCTGCTGTTGGAAGACGTCGTCGACCACATCAACCGGGCACTGGGGGAATCCGGTACGAGCCAGCACGCCACACATGCGACGTTGCTGAGCGATCCCGAGGGCCACCCGTTCTTCCCCAACCCCCGCCACACCGACGACCCTCCGCCCGAGGACATCTCCCTGGCCGAGCAACGCGCCTGGGTGATGTCCCGACGCGACGCCGAGCGGCCGGAGACGAAGGCATCCGCGCCGGAGGCGCCCGTCGGACGTGCCCGCGACTTGGCCCGCTTGGAGACATGGAGCGACGCCGAGGCCGCGCCCCGCCGCTGGCTGCCGATCACCGGGTCACCCGGCAGTGGCAAGTCGACCCTCCTGCGGGCACTGGCGCAGCGGCTCGCGTGGCGGGCCGGTACCCAGCCGGTGCCCCCGGCGGCTCATCTGCTCGTCGACCTCCGCCACCGCCATGTGGAGGATCTGGTCAGTGCGATCGCCGTGTCCGAGGGCGCCCCGCCCGACACGCCACCGGAGCAGCTCGAAGCCGGGCTCCGCACACGGGTCACGCCGTTCGTGCTGCTCGTCGACGGAGTCGAGGAAGCCGGGGCACCGGGCGACACCGCCGAACCGGCGAGGGTCGCGCGCTTTCTGAGCGGGCTGGCGGCCCGGGTCGGCCAGACGCGTGTGATCGCCACCTGGCACCCTGCCCGTGACGGCGCCCCGCGCTCCCCCGACGGCGTCGATCTCGACCGGACGGCGGAGGACGACAAGAGCGCGCTGGCGGATCTGGCGACGCGTCTGCTGCTCGCTCCGGACGGCCCGGGCAGCGACAGCGGCTGGACCCCGGAGCAGGCGCGCGAAGCCGCTCCCGGCGTCGTCAGCCGGGCCGGCGGCAACCGGCTCGTGCTGCGCCTGGAAGTGCTACGACTGACCACACCGGGGGCACGGCCGCTGCCAGAGGGCTCCGACGGGTCCCTCTCGGTGCCCGAGGCCTTCCGCAGGGCGCTGCGTGCGCGCTGCCCCGATCTCGGGGTGCACGCGCTGCTGACCGGACTCGCGTTCGCCCATGGCACGGGGCTGCCGTGGGCGGGAGGCCTGTGGCAGGACACGGTCTCGCGCATGTACGGCCTGGCCCTCACGGACGACGATGTGCGGAAGGTCCTCGAGTGCGCCGCTCCGTTCGTGACCGAGGGGGTCGACAGCGCCGGTCGTTCGGTCTACCGACTGCACCACGAGGCCTACGCGGAGGCTCTTCGCACCGACGCGCTGAAGGCTCAGCCCGACAGCGCCGAGCGCATGCTCGAGGCCCTTGAGGAGGAAGCCCGCAAACGCGAGGAGCGCGCCCGACGGGAACCCGGACGCTTCACGGACCCCTACCTGGTGGAGCATCTCCCCCGGCACCGGACGGCCGGGCGTCGGCCCCCCGCCCCGGACCTCTCCGCCCCGGACCTCTCCGCCCCGGAGCCGGCGCAGCACGCGCCCGGTGAACTGGCACAGCTGCTGCACCACCTGCTCATGCGTCAGATCCACGGCCTGGGCGAGATGATGCCCACCCTGCGTGAGCTGCTTCGCACCTCGATACTCATCACCACCTCCAAGACCCCCAGCATCGAATCCGTCCAGGACACCCAGGGGCACAAACGGGTCACCGTACGCGCGGCCCCCGGAGAGAGCCTCCACGTCACGGAGTTCTGACGTGCTCCCGCTGCGGGGGCGGGAATTCGCGGCGCCGAAAGCCGGTGTTCGAACTTGCCGGGGGCCGGGGGTCGGGTGGGTCAGCCGGCTTCCATCGGGTACGTCGAGATGGTCTGTCCCTTGGTGTTCGCCTTGAGGTAGCCGCCGCCGTAGTCGTTGGCGAGGTAGACGCTCATGGTCGGCTCGTCGTCGAAGACTCCGGGCGGGTTGATGACGAGGTAGCGGGACGTGGGGTTGTCGACGCCGAGGGTCTTGTCGGCCTTGCGGAACAGCCCGGGTACGGCGTCCCACGCGAAGTCGTCCAGGTCGGCGGGGCCGTCACCACTGGTGATCGTGCCGCCGGGGCCGTCCTTGACGGCGACGTCGCCACCCCGGTAGCTGAAGCTGTCGTACAGCTTCTCCTTGCCCTTCACGGGCGCCTCGGCCATCGCGTACTCGGGGTAGACGACGTAGCGGGTGACCTTCGAACCGCCCATGACCGCCTTGAACTTGGCGGCGGTGGTCCGCAGGCCCTCCTCGGTGAGGAGGTCGCCGGTCTTCTTCGAGGTGCCGTCGTCTCCGACGTCGGACTTCTCGTCGTCCTTGGTGGCGTCCGTCGACGCCGTGGCATCGGACGCCTTGTCCCCCGCGGGGGAGGTCGCCGACGCCCTGGGCTCCTTGACGTCGTTCCCGGAGTCGGGCAGCAGCGTCCACACCAGGACGCCCGTGAGCGCGGTCGCGGCGACGGACGTCACGACGGCCAGCACGGGGCGTCGCCTTGGAGGGCTGCCGCCCCCCGTCACCTTGGTAGCGGGCTGGGGCACGACGCCGAGGTCGGGAACGGCGGGCCCGCCCTGGCCCGTCGGGCTCCACGGCGAGGCGCCCCCGGAGGTCGGCGACCCCGCTCCCTGCGCGCCGGAGGTGGGGAATCCCACCGGTCCGGAGTGACCCGGTCCAAGGGGCCCCGTCCCGGAGGCGCCTGCTCCGGAGGGTCCCGTTCCGGAAGGTCCTGTTCCGGACGGCGGGGTGAGCCGGTACGACGTCTCCGCGGGCGGCGGCGGACCGAACGACGGGGGCGGGCCGAAGCCGGGGGCC
>NZ_LIQX01000542.1 GCF_001418475.1 Streptomyces ossamyceticus
GCCCGCAGCGACGGCGGCGCCCCCTCGCTGGGCCTGGCTGGCCTACGCCGTCGTGTTCGGCGCCGCCGTCGCTGCGGGCACGGCCATCGCGGCCATGCCGAACCCCATGAGCGCCTCACCGCCCGCGGCCCTGCGCTGCTCCTCGACGGCGCTGCGCATCCGCAGCAGGCAGTACCCACCGGTCAGCGCGCACAGCGCGACCAGCAGCCAGCCGGGCGAAGCCGGTCCGTGCACCGTGCACCTCCACGCTCGACGGCGTCGAACAGCGATGACCGTGAGGTCGACCAGTCGGTCAGGGCATGCCCCTGCCCGGTGGCGCGCAGACAAGCGCACGGGAGTATGCGGGGGAGCGCGCGGGGTGCATCGGCGCGACAGCCGGGGTGCATCGGAAGGGGGCTTGGCCCCTCGGAGCGGTGGGCGGCTGAGCGGGGTGCGGCTGAGCAGGGGTGCGCGCGCCCCGCCGTCGGAGCGGGTGACCGCGTCCGGTGGGCCGGACACCGTACGCTCACGGCGACGGCACGACAGCACGGATTCCACGCTTCGGAGGGCGCACCGGCATGACGGCAGGCAACGGGCGGACGGCGGCGGGAAGCGGCGCGGCTCTGGGGGACACGGTCGCCAAGGTGGTGCGTCAGTGGCAGACGGTGCACCCCGGTCTCGACACCGGCCCCATGGAGATCATCGGCCGGGTGAACCGATGTGCCGCCCTCCTTCAGCAGGCGGAGGACGCGCCGCTGCGCCGCGCCGGGCTCACCCGCCCCGAGTTCGACGTCCTCGGCACCCTGCGCCGCACCGGCCACGAGCTGACGCCCAGTGAGATCGCCCGTGAGACGTTCGCCTCCGGCGCGGCCGTCACCAAACGCGTCAAGCTGCTCAGCGAACGCGGGCTGGTGGAGCGGCGCGGCGACGCCCGGGACCGGCGTGTCGCCCATGTCCGGCTCACGGACTCCGGCCGTGACCTCGTGGACAGCGTCCTGCCGGAGCAACTGGCCTACGAGACGAATGTGCTGTCCGGCGTCGGCACCGACGACCGCCGTGAACTGGCCGGTCTGCTGGGAGAGTTGCTGATCCAGCTGGAGGACCGGCTGGGCCTGCCGCGCACCTGAGGCCCCGGCGCGCGCACGTCCGACGGCTCAGCGCTCCCCGTCCGCCGGGTACACGCCGAACATGGCGCCCTGGGGGTCGCGCAGCACGGCGATGCGCGGGCCCTCCGGCACCGTGGTCGGCTCCATGAGCACGGTGCCCCCGGCGCCGACGGCGATCCGGGCGGTGTCGTCCACGTCCTCGACGGCGAAGTAGGGCAGCCAGTGCGAGGGCACCTCGTGCGGGAACTTCTCGTCCATGGTGATCATGCCGCCGAAGTCGGCACCGGCGATGCCCCACTGCGTGTAGTGCTCGGAGGCGTGCACGGTCCAGCCGAACACGGTGGTGTAGAAGGCCTCGGCCCCCTCCGGAGCGCGGGTCAGCAGCTCCACCCAGCCGAGGGCGCCGGGCGCGTTGAACAGACCGGCACCGGGGAAGGTGCGGGCCTCCCAGAGCTGGAAGGCCGCGCCGCCCGGGTCGAACGCCACCGCGAACCGTCCGATGTCGAAGACGTCCATGGGCTCCAGGACGATCGACCCGCCGGCCGCCCGGACCGACCCGACCGCGGCGTCCGCGTCGGCCACCGCGAACGACACGTTCCACGCCACCGGCTGCGACTCCTGGTACAGCGGCGCGAGCGCGGCGACGGCGGCGTCGCCCAGGTGCGCCACGGTGTACCCGCCAGGCCTCCTGGCGCGGGTCGGTCTCCGGACGCCATCCGAACAGCTCGGTGTAGAACCGCTTGGCCGCCTCCAGATCACCGGTCCCCAGCTCGGTCCAGCAGGGCCCACCGGTCACCGGCCTGTCGAGCTTCATGGCGCTCCTCGCGGAAGGGACGGCCCCCACCAGCACGCTATGCCCGCACCCCGGCCCCGGCCACCGGGGCCCCGGCGTCCCGGTGGAGCGTCCGACGGGCCCCGCGGGTCGGGCACGGGGCCGGCGCCGGGCCGACGCCCGGCGGGCCGGCTCAGATGCCGGGCCGGTACCGCAGCGGATGGTCCGCCGGGATCTCCACCAGCACGATCTCCGTACCGTCCGGGTCGGCGATCCACATCTCGATCAGCCCCCACGGCTCCCGCACCGGCGGCCGCCGCACCTCCACCCCGGCCGCCACCAGCTCCTCGTGTGCCGCCGTCACGTCCGCCACCTGGAGCCACAGCTTCAGCGCGGGCGAGGGCGGGGTGTCGGAGTGCCCGGCGACCTCCAGGAAGCCGCCGCCGAGGAAGTACACGACCCCTCGGTGGTCACCCGTACCGAACTCGCGGTACACGGGGAGCCCCAGCTTCTCGCCGTAGAAGACACGGGAGCGCTCCGGGTCGGTGGGGCGCAGAAGGGTACGGCTGCTCAATACATGGACCATGCCGTCGGAGCCTAGTCGGCGCAGGACTACGCTTCAGCGTGCCCGCGCCGCAGCCAGATCCGTCAGGAGCGCCCATGGACACCGCCCCCGGCCTGACCTTCCGTGATGCCACCGACGTCGACGTGGACGTGCTCGTCGCGTTGATCGAGTCGGCGTACCGGGGGGACTCCAGCCGGGTCGGCTGGACCACGGAGGCGGACATCCTCGACGGGCGGCGCACCGACCCGCAGGGCGTCCTGGACGTCATCAAGTCGCCCGACAGTCGACTGCTCACCGTGGAGCGGGACGGCACGGTCGTCGCCTGCTGCCAGCTCGAACACCGCGGCGACCACGTCTACTTCGGGATGTTCGCGGTGAGCCCGGCGCTCCAGGGCGCCGGCCTCGGCAAGACGATCATCGCCGAGGCCGAGCGGATCGCGGTCGAGACCTGGGCCGCCGGGGAGATGCACATGACCGTGATCTCCGTACGGGACGACCTCATCGCCTGGTACGAGCGGCGTGGCTACCGCCGTACGGGACGCATGAGCCCGTTCCCGTACGGCGACGAGCGCTTCGGTGTCCCGCTGCGGGACGACCTGCGCTTCGAGTTGCTGGTGAAGGAGCTGAGGCGGCCGGTCACGCCGTGAAACGGCCGGTGCGTTTGATGTCCGGGTAGTCCGTGGTCGCGCCGTCCAACTGCAGCGCGCGCACCAGACGCAGATGGTCCTGGGTGTTGACCACCCAGCCGATGATGCGCAGATTCGCCTTGCGGGCGCGCTCGACGACCTCCAGGGTGAGCCGCCGGATGTTCAGGACGAGGGTGGAGGCGCCGACCGCGACCGCCCGGTCCACGACGTCCAGGCCGTACCGGCTGGCGACCAGCGCGGTGCGCACGCCGGGGACGAGCCGGGCGATCTCGGCGACCGCCTCGTCGTGGAAGGACAGCACCTCGACCCGTCCCACCAGGTCGCGCCGGTGCATGACCTCGGCGAGGGCGCGGGCCGCCGCCGTGTCCTTGATCTCGGCCTGCAAGGGCGCCCGGACGGCGTCGAGCACCTCCTCGAAGGTGGGGATCCGCTCGCCGCGCCCCGCGTCGAGGGCGCGCAGCTCGGCGAGGGTCTTGTCGGCGATGGGGCCCGTGCCGTCGGTCGTCCGGTCCACATCCGCGTCGTGCATGACGACGAGTGCGCCGTCCTTGCTCAGATGCAGATCGAGTTCGATGACGTCGAGGCCCGCGCGATCGGCGGCGACGAAGGAACGCAGGGTGTTCTCCGGTTCGACACCCATGACTCCGCGGTGACCGATGGTGAGGAAGTTCAAGGTGGACTCGCTTCCGTCGACGGCGGCTCGGGCCGCGTGACCGGGAGGGGACGGCACGCGGCTGGGCCGCAGCGTAGTCGTCCGGCCCCGCGATGCATCCGTACGTGCACAAGCCCTTTCGAGCCATCTCAGGCCGTGTCACGTCGGAGAACAGGACCGTTTCCTCGCGTGTCCGCGCGAACCGGGTCATCCCTGAGTGGGCGAGTCCGGTGCGCGTTGACCCAGAAGACCCCTCTGGCCGACGGCCTCGCACAAACTGTGACCTGGGACGCGTGTGACAGGAGATTCAGCGGTTAGTTACTGGGGGTGGCGGGAGGATTTCCGGCTTGGTCATGTGATCGACCTTGCGGGAGACGAGCTTCCCTACATACGGTGTCCGTACGAAAGGTTCTCCCGTGGAGGATGGGTCATGACGGAAATTCTTGTGCAGGTGGGTACGGAGGGCGCTGTTCCTCCGGTCGGTAGGGTGGTGGAGCACCCGGCCTGGCCCGTGCTCAAGGATGCCGTGGAGCGGATCCGGCCATGGCAGTCCAAGGACGGCTCGATCGACTTCGACGCCGAGGGCGCGCCCGGCGCCACCGACGCCGAGCAGGCCGTAGGCGATGTCGTGGGCGCCGTGGAGGAGCTCTCCGCGCTGCTGCCGCACGACGCGGCGTACCACCAGGCGCTCGTCAAGGATCTGCGCCGGTGGGCCGAGGGCGGCTTCGAGGTGCCGGACTTCCTCGACTCGCTGCTGGCCTTCCAGCCGGCCGCCGACCGCCGTGACGGCCTCCAGCACCTGGTCGTCTTCCCGATGTACACGCAGAACGGCAACCCCGACCGCAATCTCGAAGCGGTCGTGCTGCGCATGGTCTGGCCCGAGTGGCTGGCCGAACTGGAGCGCACCCGCTACGACAACCCGCTGTTCTGCGGCATCAAGTTCGAGGACTTCACGGCCGGCTACGACACCAACTCCGCCGTCCTCTTCCCCGAGACGATCGCCGTCCGCGAGGCGCCGGAACGTTTCTCCTGGGGTGGCATCTTCTGCGACCGCGAGGCCGCCCGCTTCCGCCGGGTGACCGACGCCGCCGTCGACATCCTCGGCCTGGAGCTCCCCGAGGACATCGCCGCGATGGTCCACGACCAGAAGCGCTGCGAGGAGGCCTTCGTCCTGTGGGACATGGTCCACGACCGCACCCACAGCCACGGCGACCTGCCCTTCGACCCCTTCATGATCAAGCAGCGCCAGCCGTTCTGGATGTACGGCCTGGAGGAGCTGCGCTGCGACCTCACCGCCTTCAAGGAGGCCGTGAAGCTGGAGTCCGACGGGGTGCCGCAGGCCCGTGACGTGCAGTACGCGGTGCTGTTCGACCGGATGTTCCGCTTCCCGGTCACCGGCGAGCGCGTGCGCAACTACGACGGCCTCGGCGGCCAGCTCCTCTTCGCCTACCTGCACAAGCACGACGTCGTCCGCTGGACCGACAACAAGCTGTTCATCGACTGGCAGCGCGCCCCGCAGGTCACCAACGAGCTGTGCGCCGAGATCGAGAAGCTCTACCGCGACGGCATCGACCGCCCGAAGCTGGTCCACTGGTTCGCCGGCTACGAGCTGGTCTCCACCTACCTCGCACCCCACCCCGGCTCCCGCTGGGCCAAGGGTCCCGACGCCCTGGATCTGACGCAGCCGCCGCGCAAGCTCGTCGACGACGTGCTTCCGGACGAGTTTCCGCTCAGCATGTTCTATGAGGCGCTCGCCAAGAAGCTCAAGAACGTGATCGCCTCCACCAAGGGCATCACCGCGGTGAACGCCGAGCGGGCCGCCGCGTGAGCGCCCGATCCGCAGAGGTCACAGTGGCGCTTCAGGAGGCGAAGACCATGGGGAACGGCAACGGAGCACTCAGCGGCGCGGTGATCGCGGTGGCGGGCGCGGGCGGGCCCGCGGGCCGGGCGGCGCTGCTGCGGCTCGCCGAGGCCGGCGCGATCGTCGTCGGCTCCGACAACGACCCGGAGCGCCTGTCCGAGGCGGTGGACGCGGCCCGCTACGCGCACGGCGGCGCCACCGTCGTCGGCGACACGGTCGATCTGCTGGACCTCAAGTCGACCCGCGACTGGGCGCTGCGCGTCGAGAAGGACTTCGGCCGGGTCGACGGCCTCGTCCACCTCGTCGGCGGCTGGCGCGGCAGCGAGACCTTCACCAGGACCAGCCTCGACGACTGGGACTTCCTGGAGATGCTCCTCATCCGCACCGTGCAGCACACCTCCCTCGCCTTCCACGAGGCGCTCCAGCGCAGCGACCGCGGCCGGTACCTCCTGATCAGCGCGGCCGGCGCGAGCAAGCCCACCGCGGGCAACGCCGCCTACGCCTCCGCCAAGGCCGCCGCCGAGGCGTGGACGCTGGCCATGGCGGACTACTTCCGCAAGGCCGGGGGGTCGGAGGGCCCGACGTCCGCGGCTGCCATCCTGGTGGTCAAGGCATTGGTGCACGACGCGATGCGCGCTGACCGCCCCAACGCGAAGTTCGCGGGGTTCACCGACGTCAAGGAGCTGGCCGAGGCCATCGTCGACGTCTGGGAGAAGCCCGCCGCCGAAGTGAACGGGAACCGTCTGTGGCTCACCGAGAAGCCGTGAATCCCCCCAGGACCGACGCACGACGCCATCACGACCCGGAGGTCCGCGGCTTCGCCAGCGACAACTACGCGGGGGTCCACCCGGAGGTGCTCGCCGCCCTGGCCCTGGCCAACGGCGGGCACCAGGTCGCGTACGGCGAGGACGACTACACCGAGAACCTCCAGCGGATCATCCGCAGCCACTTCGGCGCCACCGCCGAGGCGTTCCCGGTCTTCAACGGCACCGGCGCAAACGTCGTCGCGCTCCAGGCGGTCACCGACCGCTGGGGCGCGGTGATCTGCGCCGAGAGCGCCCACATCAACGTCGACGAGTGCGGTGCGCCGGAGCGGATCGGCGGACTGAAGCTGCTCACGGTGCCCACCCCGGACGGCAAGCTCACCCCCGAGCTGATCGACCGGCAGGCGTACGGCTGGGAGGACGAGCACCGGGCGATGCCGCAGGCCGTCTCGATCACCCAGAGCACGGAACTGGGCACGCTGTACACGCCCGACGAGATCCGCGCGATCTGCGAACACGCCCACGCGCACGGCATGAAGGTGCACCTGGACGGCTCCCGGATAGCCAACGCGGCCGCCTCGCTGGACGTGCCGATGCGCACCTTCACCGACGCCGTCGGTGTCGACATCCTCTCCCTGGGCGGCACCAAGAACGGTGCGATGTTCGGCGAGGCCGTCGTCGTCATCAACCAGGACGCGGTCCGGCGGATGAAGCATCTGCGGAAGCTGTCCATGCAGCTCGCCTCCAAGATGCGTTTCGTCTCCGTGCAGTTGGAGGCGCTGCTCGCCAGGGACCTGTGGCTGCGCAACGCCCGCCACTCCAACGAGATGGCGCAGCGCCTCGCCGAGGGCGTCCGCGCGGTCCACGGCGTCGAGGTGCTGTATCCCGTCCAGGCCAACGGGGTCTTCGCCCGGCTGCCGCACGAAGTGAGCGAGCGTCTGCAGAAGAAGTTCCGCTTCTACTTCTGGGACGAGGCCGCGGGCGTCGTCCGCTGGATGTGCTCATTCGACACGACCGAGGACGACGTCGACCGGTTCGTGGCGGCGTTGAAGGAGGAGATGGCCCGCTGAGGGTCCCCTCCCCAGGGAACAGATTGCATAGATATACGGTCACCTGAAAATGCATTGACTCTCGGGTGATCGTATTTCTATGCTCTGCGGGCATGGAGCTGATCCAGGAAACCCCTGACCTGTCCGCCTACTTGGCCGCCGACGACGTCATCGACCATCATCACCCGGTGGTGCGGGAGACTGCGGCACGGCTGGCCCGACGGTCGGTCGACTCGTATGACTATGCGCGAGCGGCCTTCGAGTTCGTCCGCGACGCCATCCCGCACTCGGCGGACACGGGTGACCCGCGTGTCACCTGGCGCGCCTCGGACGTCCTGGAGCAGGGCACCGGGATCTGCTACGCCAAGGCGCACGCGCTGACCGCGCTTCTACGGGCCGAGGACATCCCGACGGCCCTGTGCTACCAGCGGCTTGCGCACGACGACGACGGCGGACACGCCGTGCACGGTCTGGTCGCCGTGCGCCTCGACGGGGGCTGGCACCGGCAGGACCCCCGCGGCAACAAACCGGGCGTGGACGCCCGCTTCTCCCTCACCGGGGAGCGACTGGCATGGGTCCCCGACCCGGCCGCGGGGGAGTGCGACTACCCGGTCCTCCACCCCGCGCCGCACCCCGACGTCATTGCAGCGCTCAGAGCCGCGCCCGACCGGACACTGCTCTGGGAGACGCTCCCCGTGGCGCTCTAGGGCCTGTCGTTCGGATCACGCCTGGGCCGCGGGGCTTGGCACGCACACCTGCGGCGTTGTCGTCGGTTGCCAACGCTCCGCGTTGACGCCCTCCTCCGCCTTGCAGTTGCACGCACCAAGCCCCGCTCACCGGCGGCTATCAAGGTGCCGTAGCCCGAAATCGGCATGATCCGAACGACCGGCCCTGGGCCGGGTCAGCGGGCCTCGGCCTCGCGGACCTGCTCCGGGGTCGGGGCCGTGCCGCCGAGGTGGGCCGGCATCCACCAGGTGTCGTCCGGATCCTTGGGGCGCACCGGGTAGGCGCGCTGCGCGGCCTCCAGCAACTCCTGGACGCGCTCGCGCAGTTGCCGGGTGATCGCACCGGCGTACTTGTCCTTGGAGGCCTCTATCGCCTCGCCCACCCGGATGGTGATCGGGATGTGGCTGCGCTTGAAGTTGCGCGGATGGCCCTTGGTCCACAGCCGCTGCGTGCCCCACACCGCCATCGGGATCAGCGGGACACCGGCCTCCTGAGCCAGCCGGGCGGCGCCCGACTTGAAGCTCTTGAGGGTGAACGACTGCGAGATCGTGGCCTCGGGGAAGACGCCGACGATCTCCCCGGAGCGCAGTGAGTCCAGCGCGTGCTCGTAGGCCGCCTCGCCCTTTGTGCGGTCCACCGGGATGTGCCGCATGTTGCGCATCAGCGGGCCGGAGATCTTGTGGCGGAACACCGACTCCTTGGCCATGAAGCGCACCAGCCGCTTCTGCGGCAGCGCGGCCAGACCGTCGAAGATGAAGTCCAGGTAGCTGATGTGATTGCTGACCAGTACGGCGCCGCCCGAGCGCGGGATGTTCTCCGACCCCTTGCAGTCGATCTTCAGGTCCCAGGCCTTGAACAGGGTGTGGGCGAGACCGATCGCGGGACGGTAGACAAGCTCTGCCATGGACGGAGTGGACCCTTCTCTCTGCCTGGGAGAGGGGGCTCCCGGCGGAAAAGTTACGCTGCCGTAGGTTTACGGCCTGTCGCAGATCGTGCCCCAAGAACGCACGAGTAGCCAGCCCTGGTGCCGGTGAAGTGCGAGATTCTCGTCACGTCGGCCGTACGGCCCACGCCGGGCCATCCTCCGCCCTCACCCGGCGCGTACCGTCACCCGGCGGACGAGCAGGTACATCTCGCACCCCAGGCAGTACCCGAAGACCGCGTTCAGGAACGCCGCCGCGAGCGCCGCCCCCGTCGCCGCGAGCCCCAGCCACTCGGGGCCCAGCGTGAAACCGGCCAGCCCCACCAGCGCGAACACCAGCCCGACCGTCTGGGCGAACCGCGGCGGCCGGGGCGACTCGAACTCCGTCGGCGGCCCGAGCCGCGGCCGGACCACCCTGCGGAAGACCCAGCCGTACGGCGAACGACCCACCCCGCCCGCCGCGCCCAGCGCGAAGGCGAACGTCTGCCAGGCCAGCAGCCAGGCGCTGCCACTGATCAGCGCGACGGCCAGCACGACCGCCGTCACGGCCGCGCCGAAGCGCGGACCCCTCACATCGATGTCCATGCGTCAAGCATTCCGCAAGCCAATCTCTTCGAGGAGTCGGGAATCTTTGCAGTCTCATGAACGCTGAAGGACCCTGTGACCGGACTGGTGGTGTGCGTGCTGGTGCTTGCCGCGGCGAGCGCCTACGGAGTGCTGCAACGGCGGCGGAGCGGGAGGGTCGGAGTGCGGGTGCGGGACGGCGAGAAGCGGCTCGACGCCGCCGAGTTGGGGGAGGCGCTCGGTGAACGGGCCACGCTCCTGCAGTTCTCCAGCGCCTTCTGCGCCCCCTGCCGGGCCACCCGCAGGGTGCTCGCCGAGGTCGCCGGGATGGTCCCGGGCGTCGCCCATGTGGAGATCGACGCCGAGCAACACCTCGACCTGGTCCGTCGGCTCGATATCCTCAAGACCCCGACCGTGCTCGTCCTCGACGCGGACGGCCGGGTCGTACGGCGTGCGGCGGGGCAGCCGCGCAAGGCGGATGTGATCGCCGCGCTCGGCGAAGCCGTGTGAGGGGAGTGGCCCGTGACGCACCTTCCGGATGACGGAACGCTCTTGACTGTACGCGTCACGTATCGTCAATCTGACGGCATGCCCCGGGAACTCCTCCTCTTCGAGCGTGTCCATGTGGACCTGGTCCGCACGGCGAGTTCGCGCTGTCCAGGCTGTTGAACGGCCACGGACCCCGCTCGTCGACCCCACCCGAAGGACATCACCCATGACGGCCACCTCCGGCCTCGGTTCCCCCCGGCTCGCCTCCCCCGACCTCCTGCGCTCCGTCTTCCGGCGGC
>NZ_LIQX01000543.1 GCF_001418475.1 Streptomyces ossamyceticus
GCCGGTCGGACACCCCGCCCGGCCCACCGAGTGGCACGGGCGGGGTGTCCGACCGGCTGTCCGGGGCACTGCTGGCCGTCGGTGCGGCGCTCACGATCGGCGGTTCGTTCACCACGCTGAACTCGGCGGTCGACTACCGCGACAAGGACAAGGACGAGGTGGTCGTCGAGAGCGTGTCGAAGGCGTGGTCCCACCGGACCGAGTTCGCCGAGGGCCTGGTGTCCACGACGGACGGGGTGGTCGACAGGGTGCAGTTCGACGGGGTCTCGCTGCTGGTCGGGATCGTCGCCGCCCTCGTCGCGGCCGTCTTCCTGCTGGTGGGCCCCGGGCGGCGGCCCCCGCTGCGACGGGGGCTCGCGGTCGCGGGCGGGGCGGTGCTGTTCGGCACGGCCCTGGCGGTCGTGATGGAGTCGGTCAGCGTCACACAGTGGGAGTCGGACACCCAGGAGATGAGCTTCGGCCCCGGCTTCTACCTGCTGGTCGGCGCCGTTCTCCTGAGCCTCGCGGCGACCGCGCTCATCCTCGTCGGCGCCGAGCGCTCCACGCCCGCGGCGCCCGCGCTGCCCCAGTCGTCCCATCCCTGGCCGACACCGCCCGCCGCCCAGCCTTACCCGCCGGGCCCGGCGGGCCCCGCAGGCCCGGCCCCGTCGTCGTACTAGCCGCCGTCCTCAGGGGGAGAGGGGACTCAGGCCCGGTCGTCGTCCCCGGTCGGCGGGGGCCAGGCGTCGCCCCAGTCGGCGTCGCGAGCCGCCTTGTAGAGCGGGCCGTGGCGTTTGGTGACGGTGGTCCGGCCGAGGGTGGGGACGGGGCCGGTGCCGGGCCGATTCCCGCCGTCGGCGTCGGCGCCGGAGGTGACGGCCGGGGCGATGGTCGTGGCCTCCGTGGTGGTCGGGGCGGGGGTCGCTGCGTCCGTGGCGGCGAGGGCGGTGGTCGCGGCGTCCTTGGCGGTCGGGGTCCCGGTTCCGCAGAGGTCGAGGAGGACCTGGCCCTTGCGGATCTGGGGCTTGCGCACGACACGGGAGGCGGCCGGGGCCGGGACGAAGCGGGTCGCGGCGACGTAGCTGAACTTCTCGTCCTCGTACGCCAGGGAGCCGCCCTTGACCTGCCGGTGCAGGGAGGAGCGGCTGACACGGGCGGCGAAGTGGCACCAGTCCTCGCCGGGGACGATCGGGCAGGCGGCGCTGTGCGGGCAGGGGGCGGCGATGTGGAACCCGGCCGCGATGAGGCGGTCGCGGGCGTCGATGACACGGGCGTAGCCGTCGGGGGTGCCGGGCTCGATGACCACGACGGCCTGCGCGGCGGTCGCGGCGGCGTCGACCATGGCGGTCCGGTCGGCGTCGGTGAGCTCACCGAGGACGTAGGAGATGGTGACGAGATCAGTGCTCTCGATGGTGAGCGCCGATCCGATACGAGAGCGCTGCCACTCGGTGGGCTTGAGGTCCGGGTGGGCGGCGGCGATCTCCCGGCCGAGCGCGAGCGCCGGTTCCGCCCAGTCGAGCACCGTCACCGGGCGCCCGCCCGTCCAGGTCGCGTTCACGGCCCAGGTCGCCGCGCCCGTCCCTCCGCCGACGTCCACATGGCTGCCGGGTTCCCAGTCGGGCACGGCCCGCGCGAACGCCTCCAGCGCCGCGCACACCGCCTCGAACGTGGCCGGCATCCGGTACGCCGCATACGCCACCACGTCCGACCGGTCCCGCAGCACGGGCGCGTCGGTGGGCGTCCGCCCCCGGTAGTTCACGATCAGCCGCTCCACCGCCTGCGCGGCCGCCTTCGGCGGAAGCCCGTCGAGCAGATGGGCGAGAGCGGTGCGGAGGGTGTCGGACGGGGAGAGAGGGGCGTTCACGAGGGAATTCTAAGAGAACCGGACCTCATGCCCGCACCGAATCCCGGCACCCCACCACGGTCACCCGCCGCCCCCGCTACCCCGGGCCTTCGCCGGGACCGGACCCGAACTCGCTCACATCCCCCGCACCGCCCGCGCCACCCGGGTGCCCGCTGCGGCTCGGGCCGTGTTCAGGGAGGTTCCCCGGCGGGGGTGGACCGCGTTGGCCAGGAGGATGAGGAAGGTGTCCGTGGCCTGGTCGAGGACGAGGGACGTGCCGGTGAAGCCGGTGTGGCCAGCGGCTCCGCGGCCCGCCAGTTCGCCCATGAACCAGGGCTGGTCGAGCGCGAACCCGAGCCCCGGAGGCGTCAGCATCAGCTCCACGAAGTCGGGGCCGAGGATGCGGGCGGGCCCGTAGGAGCCGCCGGCCAGCAGGGTGCGGCAGAACACCGCCAGGTCCCGGGCCGTGGAGAAGAGTCCCGCGTGTCCGGCGACCCCGCCGAGCGCCCACGCGTTCTCGTCGTGGACCTCGCCCCGCAGCATCCCCCGCTCGGCCTTGCCCCAGGGGCGGCGCTGGTCCTCCGTCGCCGCCGCGCCGGGGCAGGGCCCGAAGGCCGTGGCCGTCATGCCCAGGGGGCGGGTGACGCCGGCGTGGATCAGGTCGTCCAGGCCCCGGCCCGTGAGGCGTTCGAGGACGTACTGGAGGAGCAGGAGGTTGAGGTCGGAGTAGAGGTGGACCGTGCCCGGCGCCGTCATCGGCTCCTCGCGCCGCAGCATCGCCAGCCGGGCCTCGGTGGACCCGCCCTCGTACAGCGGGAGTTCGGGCCGCAGCCCCGAGGTGTGGGTGAGGAGGTGGCGGACGGTGAGGCCGTGCGCGGCGGCGCCGGAGAAGTCGGGGAGGTACGCGGCGACCTTCGCGTCGATACCGAGGGTGCCGCGTTCCAACTGCTGGACCGCCGCCACGGCGGTGAACAGCTTGGTGAGGGAGGCCAGGTCGAAGGGGGTGTCGGGGGTCGCCGGGACACGGGACCCGGGCGGCAGTTCCACCCCGCTGTCGGTGCGTTCGTCGTAGGACTCGTAGCGGACCGCCCAGCCCGCCGCCTCCTCGACGGCGATGACGGGACCGCGGCCGGCGAGGACGACGGCGGCGGGCGCCCGAGGTCGGTCGCCTTCCGTCAGCGCGCGCACCTCGCGTACGAGATGGCGCAGTTCCTCGGGGTCGAGTCCGGCCCGTTCCGGGGTGTCCGTGCGCAGTCTCGGCGCGCTCAGCTGTCCTCCCCCTTCCTCTCGGTTCCGCTCGGGAGGGGCATACCCCCATCCTCTGCCTTCGTACGCTTGTTCCAAGGACGGCACAGTGCCACGAAGCAGGTCGCCGCCACCAGTGTCGCGGTGAGTTGGACGACGGCCATGGGGACGGCGGTTTCCTCGCCCGCGACGCCGACCAGGGGGGACGCTATCGCGCCGATCAGGAAGGACGAGGTACCCAGCAGCGCCGACGCCGAACCCGCCGCGTGCCGCACCCGCATGAGGGCGAGGGCCTGGGTGTTGGGGAGGGTGACGCCCATCGCGGACATCAGCACGAACAGCGCCGTGGCGACCGGGGCCAGGCCGACCTCGCCGAAGGCGCCCAGCGACATCAGCAGCAGGGCGGTCGCGGCGAGCGCGATGACGGTGAGGCCGACCGCGAACACCTTGTCGAGGCTCACCCGGCCGACGAGGACCTTGCCGTTGATCTGGCCGACGATGACGAGGCCGACCGAGTTGACGCCGAACAGGATGCTGAAGGTCTGCGGGGAGGCGCCGTAGATCTCCTGGATCACGAACGGGGAGGCGCTGATGTAGGCGAAGAGCGCGGCGAACGCGAAACCGCCCGCGAGGACGTAGCCCATGAAGACACGGTCGGTGAGCAGGCCGCGCATGGCGTGCAGGGTCTCGCCGACGCCGCCGCCGTGGCGTTCGGCGGGAGCGAGCGTCTCGGGGAGCTTCGCCCAGACGACCGCGAGGAGGGCGGCGCCGATGACGGTGAGGACGACGAAGACGCCCCGCCAGTCGGTGACGCGGAGGATCTGGCCGCCGACGAGGGGCGCGACGATCGGGGCCACCCCGGAGATCAGCATCAGGGTGGAGAAGAAGCGGGCCATGGCGTCGCCGTCGTACAGGTCGCGTACGACGGCGACGCCATGGC
>NZ_LIQX01000544.1 GCF_001418475.1 Streptomyces ossamyceticus
GCGATCGGCGCACAGGGGTCCGACCCCGGCGCCATGGACGCCGCCGTGGCAGCCGCCGAGCAGGGGCCCCGGCGAGCACGCCGGGTCACCTGCTCGGCGGAGGCCACGGCGGCGGCCATGGTGCCGGGGTCGGACCCCTGTGCGCCGATCGCGGCGAGGATCGCCTCGGCCCGTTCCCGGCTGAGGTCACCGAGCGTGTCGGGGTCGAGGGCGCCCGCGGCGCAGAGCGCGACGAGTTCGCCGTAGGAGTGGCCTGCGGCCATGTCGGGGCGGACACCGACCGCGGTGAGGGTGTCGTACGCGGCGAGGCCGACCGCCCCGAGCGCGGGCTGGGCGTGGCGGGTGTCGGTGAGCCGGGCGACCTGTGCGGCGCGTTCGGCGGCGTCGAAGGCGGCGGGCGGGAAGAGGGCGGCGGCCGGGGCGTGGTACAGGTGGCGGCCGAGTTCGGGGAAGGCGGTGAACAGCTCGGCGAACATACCGGGGCGCTGGCTGCCCTGGCCGGGGAAGAGGAACGCCACCTTGCCACCGTCGTTGCTTTCGCCACCGTCGCCGCCACCGCCACCGTCGGCCACCCCGGCGGGGGCGCCCGTGGCCGGGAACACTCCCCTCCTCCCGGGCGTGCCGTCGAGGAGGTCCCGTATCAGGTGCGGGAGTTCGGTGACGGACTCGGCGACCACGGCACCGAGGAGCGGGCCCGGACCGGTCTCCGCGCGCTGTGCGGCGGTACGCGCCAGGTCCCGCAGCCGCCAGTGGCCGCTCGCCGCGAGGCCGGCGAGTTCCTCGGCCGCCGCGCGGGTGCGGAAGACGAACAGCTCGGCGGGCCAGACGTCGTGGCTCTGGCGCGGCGGCGCTCCGGCGTCGGCGTGGGCCCGCAGCACCACGTGGAAGTTGGTGCCGCCGAATCCGAAGGCGCTCACCCCGGCGACGCGGCGGGCGGCGGGCTCGGCCCAGGGCCGGGCCTCGCTGTGAAAGACGAATGGGCTGTCGGGGCCGGTCCAGACGGGGTTGGGCACGTCGATATGCAGGGTGGGCGGGCGCACCCCGGTATGCAGGGCGAGCGCGGTCTTGATCAGTCCGGCGAGACCGGCGGCGCACTTGGTGTGCCCGATCTGGGACTTGACGGAGCCCACGACGCAGCCGCCGGGCGCGGCCCCGGCCTCCTCGAACAGCCGGGTGAGCGTGCTGAGTTCGGTGCGGTCACCGACGACGGTCCCGGTGCCGTGGGCCTCGATCAGGCCGACCTCGGCGGGCGAGACGCGAGCCTGCGCGTAGGCGCGTTCCAGGGCGGTGCGCTGGCCCTCGGGGCGGGGCGCGGTCAGGCCGAGGGAGCGGCCGTCGCTGGCGCTGCCGACGCCCTCGATGACGGCGTAGATCCGGTCGCCGTCCCGCTCGGCGTCGGCGCGGCGCTTGAGTACGAGACAGGCGACGCCCTCGCCGAGTGCGATGCCGTCGGCGGCCGCGTCGAACGTGCGGCAGCGGCCGGTGGGCGACAGCGCGTGCGCGGAGGAGAAGAGCAGGTAGTCGTTGATGCCGTTGTGCAGGTCGGCGCCGCCGCACAGGGCCACGTCGGCGGCACCGAAGGCCAGTTCCTTGCAGGCGGCGTCGACGGCGGCCAGGGAGGAGGCGCAGGCGGCGTCGACGGTGTAGTTGGCGCCGCCGAGGTCGAGCCGGTTGGCGATCCGGCCGGCGATGACGTTGGCGAGCATGCCGGGGAAGGAGTCCTCGGTGAGCTTCGGGAGCTGCTCCTCCAGCTCCTCGGGAAGACGGCCGACGTACGAGGGCAGGACGCTGCGCAGCGTCGCGGCGCCGGAGATGTCGCTGCCCGCCTCGGCACCGAAGACGACGCAGGTGCGCTCGCGCGGGAAGGCCCGGCGGTCGAGCCCGGCGTCGGCCAGTGCCCGCCTGGCCGCCTCCAGGGCGAGGAGCTGGACGGGTTCGATGGCGGCCAGGGAGGCGGGCGGGATGCCGTAGGCCAGCGGGTCGAAGGGGATCGGGGGCAGGAAACCGCCCCACTTGGACGCGGACACGTCGTCCGCCTCGGCGTCCGCGCCGAAGTGCAGCGCGGGATCCCAGCGGGTGTCCGGGACCTCGGTGATCGCGTCGGCGCCGGCGAGCACCTGGGCCCAGTAGGCGGGCAGGTCGGCGGCGCCCGGGAACATGCCGGCCATGCCGACGACGGCGATGTCGAGCCGTTCGGGAGCGGGGGCCGGGTTCCGCGTGGGTACCGCACCGCCCGCGTCGCGGACGTCAGCGGCGAGTTCGGCGGTGCGGCGCCCGTAGAAGTCGGCGGCCCCGTCGGTGACCGCGTGGTGCAGGGCGGCGACGGTGGTGACGGCGGAGCGCAGCACGGCGACCTCGCCGGCCATGAACATGCCCGCTTCGCGCTGGCGCTCCTCGTCGACGTCGAGCAGCTCGTCGCCGACCCGCTCGACGCCCTTGCTGGCGATGCGCAGGCGGCCGACGTTGAGCCGCTCCAGCTCCTGCCAGACCCGCCGCTCGGGTATCCCCTGAGTCCGCAGCTCGTCCTTGACCTCCTGGTACGTGTCGCTGAACGCGCTGGGCAGGCAGCGGGTGGTGTGGCCGGGCGCGGTGTGCAGGAGCACGGTTGACGTGGCGTCCAGGGCCGCGCGCTGGAACAGCGGCCGGATGGCGCCGCACTCGACGGCCTCCTCGGTGAAGAGGTAGCCGGTGCCCATCAGAACGCCGACGACGGCACCGCGGGTGGTGAGCGGGGCGGCGAGCGCGGCGACCATGGCGGCGGAGCGCTCGTCGTGGATGCCGCCCGCGAAGAGCACCTGTACGTCCCCTGGGTCGGCGGCGTCACCGCCATCGGTGTGACCGTCGTCGGCCGCCGCGTCGAGGAAGTCCTCCAGGACGGCCAGTTGCGCCTCCCAGAGCGGGAAGCTGTTGCGCGGCCCGATGTGCCCGCCGCACTCGGCGCCCTCGAAGACGAAGCGCCGGACGCCGGCCGCCAGGAACTGGCCGAGCAGCCCGGGCGACGGCACGTGCAGAAAGGTACGGATGCCCTCGGCCTCCAGAGCGGCCGCCTGGGAGGGACGGCCGCCCGCGATGACGGCGTGGCTGGGGCGCAGCTCACGGATGGCCTCCAGTTGGGCGGTGCGTATCTCGTCCGGAACGAAGCCGAGGATGCCGACGCCCCAGGAGCGGTCGCCGAGGGCGGATCTGGTCTGTTCGAGCAGGGTGCGGGTCTGCTCGGGCCCGGCCAGGGCGAGCGCGACGACCGGCAGTCCGCCGCCGTCCGCGACGGCCGCCGCGAACCGCGCCTGGTCGCTGACCCGGGTCATCGGGCCCTGGACGACCGGCAGCGCGGTGCCGAGCGCCCGGCACATCGGCGAGCCGCCGCGCAGTACGGCGCCGTCGTCGGCCATGGCGGCGTCGATGCCCTCCGTGACGGCGGCGAGGGCGCGGTCCACGGTGCCGTACCGCTCGGCGAACCGGGCGGCGAGAAAGGCGTCCTGGCCCAGCGGCAGGGGCCGGTCGCGCAGGACGGCCGGGAGGCCGGGGCGGCTTGGGTCGAGCACCCGGCAGCCGTCGACGACGACGGTCTCGGTGCCGTCGGCGGCGCGCAGCAGACCGGCGGCCGCGGGGGCCGTACCGGCCTCGTCGAGCAGTGCGAGCTGGATGTCCAGTACGACTCCGCGGGCGCCCGCGAGCACGGCGGCGGCCGCGGTGTGCGGCCCGATGCCGCCGCAGGCCCACACCGGCAGGTCGGCCGGCAGGGCGCCGAGGACGCGCTGGAGCAGCACGAAGGTGGAGTGTTCGCCGCAGGGGCCGCCGGACTCCTCGCCGCGCACGACGAGCCCGGCGACACCGTCGGCCACGGCCCGGACGGCCTCGTCGGTGCCGCGGACCTCGGCGAGTACGGCGGGGTCCGCGGCGGCTGCGCGGGCGGCGGCCCGGACCTCGGCGACGGTCCAGGGCGCGTCCGGGGCGAGGAGCACGGTGCAAGGTCCCGCTGCGGCCGGGTCCGCGGTGCGCCGCGTTCCGGCGGGCGCCGGGGCCCACAGCTCTTCGGGGCGCAGCGCACAGTCGGCGGGGACCCGCACGCCGTGGCGGCCGGGGGCCCACTGCCGCAAGAGGGTCAGGGCCTCGCGGGCGGCGCGGGCGCCCGGGCCGAGGTCGAGGACACCGGACCCACCGGCCCGGCAGACGGCGGCGACGAGGCGGGGGTCCGGTGCACCCAAGGGGCTGACGCCGATAACGGTGTGCGTCATGGGGGGAGGCTCCTCTGTGCGATCGAGGGGGGTGTGCGATCGGGACGAGCGGATTCGGCGCACGCCGCGCGCTCTGGAGCTGATGACCCGTCAGATACTAATGGGTAGTCAGTTATCTGGCTGCACCCCCGACACCGATCTCGGTGAAGAGGAACCGCAACGAGCCGGACCCGGTCGCCGCACAGCTCGGCCATGTCGTCGATGTCGGAAATCGGCATGACCGCCGGCCGTGACCGCACGCCTGTCCGCGCGGCCTCTCGTGGGTGACCTCGCCTCCTGCTTTGCCTCCCCGCGGCGCGGTGTTGATCAAGGGCTACGGGGCGTTCGCCTTGCCCATGTACCCGCCCCACCGCGGGCGATGAAGCCGCACTGGGTCGCTGACCTGGGAAGATTGGACATTCTTCAAGGTTCCATGTCACGGATCGAGAGAACACCCGCGAGAGACCACGGGCCCCTGCCGGGGCCGTGTCCGATTCACCCCTGCCCGCCGCCGTCCTGGACGCGTTCGCGGCAGGCACGGATGACCGTGAGGTCCCGTGCCTGCCGCGCTTCCGCCGGGTTGCGTCCGCTGGGGTTACAGCGGGCAGGTGATCTGGAGGACGACCGTGTTGGGGTCGTTGGGGGTGGGGCAGAGGAACTGGTCGTAGCGGGTGTCGTTGTCGACGAAGCGCTTCAGCCAGGAAACGCTGTACCGGGCGATCGTGGTGTTCGGTTTGGCGAAGGTGAAGTGGTCGGTGCCCTTGAGCACGATGAGTGACTTGTCGGGGGCGTTGGCCAGCCCGTTGTAGAAGGGCCGGGCGAAGTCGTCGACGGAGGCGACGGTGTCACCGTCGGCGCCGAAGATCATGGTGGGGACCGTGATCCGGCTGGAGACGTTGCTGAGGTCCCAGGGTGCCAGCGGGATGGCCGCCTTGAGCGACGGGGTGCTCGCCGCGCTCTGCAGCGAGCCGCCGCCGCCCATCGACCAGCCCATCACGGCCAGCCGGCCGGGGTCGATCCGGTTCTTCACCGTGCTCTGGGCCGTCAGATAGGTGAGTGCGGCGAGTTGCTGCCTACTGCGGTCTGCGGGGAAGTCCCACAGCGCACTGGTGTTCAGGGTCATCACCACGAAACCGTGGGAAGCCAGCCGAGGTCCGTACCAGGCGATGTCCGACTGCGAGGCGAGGAAGCCGGGCATGATGGCGATGGCACCGAAGGTGCCCTTGCTGGTGTCGGTGGGGTAGTAGACGGTGCCGCTGTTGAAGCCTTGGCCACTGCCTGCCGGCACGGTGACCGAGCCGATGGCGAAGGGACCGCTTTCGGCGGTGATGCTCTCCAGGGTCGGGACCGGGCCGCGCTCGTAGGGGTTCTGGGAATCAGCCTGGGCCGGGGTGGCGAGGGTGGTCGCCATGACGACCGCGACGATCGCCATGAGCGCTCGGAACGGGAGCGGTTTCACGGGGGGTCCTCTCGGACAGGCTGTCAGTTGGTGTAGACGGCGGGAGAGCCGCTGACGCTGCTGTCGACCACGGGGGCGTAGGCAGCGGTGAAGTAGCCGTTGGCCGTGCACAGCGCCGAGCCGGAGACCTTGGTGAACTTCTGGTTGGTGAAGGTCAGACTGTTGTCGCTGTTGGAGCTCACCGCGGAGAGGCGTGGCGCCTGGTAGACACAGGTGATGGAGCCCAGCAGAGTGGAGAGCGCCACCGTGGTCTGGATCGCGCGGCCCGGGGCCGCGGTCACCGTGACGGTGCCGTCGGAGGAGGCGGCTGTGTTGTAGGGCAGGCCGTCGACGGTGATGCTCCGCACCCCGAAGACGCCGAAGACGTTGCTGGTGCAGCCGTTGAAGGTCTGGGAGGTCGCGGACTCGGTGGCGGTGCCCGGGGCGGTGGGGTTCGCCGTCACCGTGGCGGAGAGTGTCGATTCGGTGCAGGTGATGCCGGAGGTGCCGTTGCTGCTGGTGGCGAGGGTGGCGTTGGTGCCGCGCGCCAACGACGCGGTGAGTACGTCGCCGACGGAGACGGCGTTGCCGTCGGCACTGCCATAGGTGAGCACGGCGGTGTCCGCCGAGGCGGCGGTGGCCGGGAGGGTGGCCAGGGCCGTCGAGGCGGCTGCGGCGACCAGGGTGGAAAGGGCGTATCTGCGCATGCGGGTTCCTCTTCTGCTGGCATGGGTGACGAGCAGGGCCGGGCCGCTGCCTCCGGGGGAGTGGGGCAGCGGCCGGCGCATCGCCGTTCCCGGGTGAGATGGAACGGCCGGACCGCGCCCGGTCTCTGACTTGACGTCAGAGACTCGGTGCGCTTGTTGCGGCCTTGCAGGGTGCGTGACACTGGCGGCCCCGGCCGCTCCGCGACCGCGGGCCTCACGAGAAGAAAACCTGTGAGAGTTGTAAACCTGACGGGTATTCAAGTCAAGGCGCGCGCACAAGAAGGCGCGCGCGAGTTCGAGGAAGGATGCCCATGGCAGCAGGCCCATCGGCGCGGCCTCCGCTGGTGCTGCCCGGTACCCGCGCGGGACGCGATCCGGAGCGTTCCCTGCGGCGTGGACCGCGCCGTACCCCGCCCGAGGTGGTCGCCGCCAACCAGCGCGACCGGCTCCTGGACGGCTTCGTCCGCACCGTCGCCCAGGTCGGCTACGCCCGCACCCGGGTCAGCGACATCTGCCAGGCGGCAGGCGTGACCAGGCCGGTCTTCTACGAGCTGTTCAAGGGCAAGGAGGATGCCTTCCTCGCTGCCCATCAGTACGGCACCTCCCTGGTCTTCAGCGCCATGGAGGAGGCCCACGCCCAGGCCTCCGACTGGCCGGGCCGGGTGCGCGCCGGGCTCGGCGCGCTGCTCGGCATCCTCGCCAACGCGCCCGAATTCGCCGCCATGGCCATCGTGGAGATCGACGCGGTCGGCCCGGCCGGGC
>NZ_LIQX01000545.1 GCF_001418475.1 Streptomyces ossamyceticus
GGACAAGGTGGGGCTGGCCGCCCGACAGCTGGTGCGGGTAGCGGCCCGCCAGCGCGGCCAGCCCCACCTTGTCCAGCGCGTCGTGGATGAGGGTCTTCTGCCTGTCCTTGGGCACCTTCCGGATGTTCAGCGGCAGCGCCAGGTTCTTCGCGATGGTCATGTGCGGCCACAGGGCGTACGACTGGAAGACCATGCCGAGGTTGCGTTCCTCGGGCGGGAGGAAGACACCGGCCGACGCGTCCACGAAGGTCCTGCCGCCCACCGCGATCGAGCCCTCCGTGGGCTGCTCCAGGCCCGCGATGCAGTTCAGCGTCGTCGACTTGCCGCAGCCGCTCGCGCCGAGCAGAGTGAAGAACTCGCCGTCCTTGATGGTGAAGGTGACGTCACGCAGGACGGAGTTGTCGCCGAACGTCTTCGCCAGGTTCTTGACGGTCACCTCAGGCATGGTGCTTTCCCTTCATGAGCAGTCCCGCCAGGGCGACGAAGACAGCGGTGATGCCGATCTGGAGGGTGGCCAGCGCGGCCACGGACCCGGCCCTGCCCTGCGTCCACAGGCTGAGCATGGTGGTGCCGAGGATGTTGTTGTCGGCCGAGCTGAGGAAGACGGCCGGGGAGTACTCCTTGAGCATGATCACGAAGGTGAGGACGAGGGCTCCGGCGAACGCCGGGGTGACCAGGGCCCGCAGGACCCGGAAGAACGTCATCAGCCAGTCGGCGCCGGAGACACGGGCCGCGTTGTCCAGCTCCCCGCCGATCTGCATGATCGCGGGGGCGACCGACCCGAACGCGCTGGGCAGGGCCCGCATGCCGAAGGCGATGACGACGGCGTAGATCGTGCCCTGGAGGACGGACCCCATGCCGAACGGGGCGAGCGCGAACGCCCAGAAGAAGCCGATACCGATGATGATGCCGGGCAGCGACTGCGGGATGAGCGCCAGATACTCCACCGCGCGGCCGAAGCGGAACGTGGAGCGCCGGGCCACCATCACCGCGCACACGGCGAGCGCGGACACGACCACCGAGCCGACACCGGCCACGATCAGGCTGTTCCACAGCGACTGCACATAGTTGTCGGAGTCGAGGACCAGCTCGTAGTTCTTCGTCGTCACCGTCCGCAACGGCGACTGGAGCGGCGTGAAGACCAGTGTGAAGGACCGCATCACCAGGCCGGCGATCGGGATCAGGGCGCCGACGACGACGTACAGCCAGATGAACGCGATGCTCACCCACTTCAGCCAGCCCAGGTCCAGCTTGCGCGGGCGGGTGACCTTGCCGCGCACGGAGACGAACCGGGCCGCGTCCTTCAGCAGCTTCGCCTGCACGGCGACCAGGCTCAGGGTGACGACGAGGATGACCGTGGAGGCGGCGCCCAGCATCGTGTAGTCGGGGTCCACCGACTGAAGTCCGTTGTGGTACAGGAACGTCGAGAACACGTCGATGTCGACGGGCTGCCCGTACAGCAGCGGCACGCTCAGCGTCTCGATGGAGACGGAGAAGACGAGGATCGCGCTGTAGACGATCGGGGGCCGCAGCAGCGGCACGATCACCTGGGCGAGGATCCGGAAGGGGCCCGCCCCGCAGACCTGGGCCGCCGATTCGAGGGACGCGTCCGACTGGCGCAGCGCGTTGGCGCAGAAGACGTACGCGATCGGGGCGAGCGCCACGGCCTCGGTGAGCGCCATGCCGGGGATCGAGTACAGGTTCCACGGCACACCGCCGAGGAGTTGCTGGACCTTGACGCTGACGAACCCGGCGGGGCCGTACATGATGATCCAGCCGAAGCCCAGGATCAGCGACGAGATGAAGAACGGCCACTGCATGGCGAGGGCGACCAGCCGCCCGCCGGGCAGCTTGGTCCGCACGACCACGATCGCCATGGGGATGGCTATGGCGAGGCTCAAGGCCGTGGTCAGCGACGCGAACAGCAGGGTGTTCAGGGCGACTTCACCGAAGCCGGCCTTGGTGAACAGGTCGGTGTAGCCGCTGAGGGTGAAGGCGCCGCCCGCCTCGTAGAGCGGGCGGTTGCGGATGCTCTGGTAGAGGGTCGGGACGATCGGGGCCAGCACCAGGACGGCGAGGAACGCCAGGACCGCGTACTGGACCACCGTGTCCCGCCCGACGCCGAGCGGACGCCGGTAGCGTGGCGGCGCGAACGACTCCGCGGGTGACGCTCCGACCGGTGTCCCCGGTGTTCCCGGTGTGCGGGGCGGCTGGGGTGTCCCGGGCGGCTGGGTGAGGGTTGACATCTGCTCTGGCTCCGATCGTCCCTGACCCGCGCCTACTTGCGCAGTCCGTCGAAGCGCTCCAGCCAGGCAGCGGCGTCGTCCTTGGCGACCTGCTCGTACTTGACGTGGATGATGTTCTCCTCGCCGACCGCGTCCACGACCTCCTGGTACGTGTGCAGGCCCTCGCCCTTCACGCCCTCGCGGTACGAGGCGAGACCGCCCTCGGCGACCGCGCGCTGACCCTCGTCGGAGAGCGCGAAGTCCAGGAAGAGCTTCGAGGTCGCCGGGTGCGGGGCCTCGGCGGCGATGCCGATGCCGCGCGGCAGCACGACCGTGCCGTCCTTCGGGAAGACGATCTTCACCAGACCGGCGCTGTCCTCGACCACCGGGTACGCCGGGGAGGCGCTGATCAGGAAGCCGGCCGAGTACTCACCGGAGACGATCTTCTCCAGCTGCGTGCCGGAGGAGGTCTCCGGACGGGTCAGCGGAAGGATCCGCTTCAGGTCGTCCCACGCCTCCGGGTTGCCCTCGGTGAGCGCCCGCGTCACCGTGAAGCCGAACGAGCCCTCAGGGTCGCGGACCGTCACCTTGTTCTTGAACGTGTCCTCGTCGCCCGTGACGATGTCCGCGAAGTCCGTCAGCGTCGTCGGCGGCTTCTCCATCAGCGACGTGTTGTACGCGATGGTCATCGGGTCCTGCGACATCGAGTACACGCTCGGCAGCAGCTGCGCGCTGTCACCCAGCTCCTTCAGCTCCGGCGACTTGTACTCCAGCACCGTGTTCTTGCGGGCCGAGAAGTCCGCCCACGCGGTCGCCGCGCTGGAGATCAGCACGTCCGCCGGGGACGAGCCGGCCGCGTTCTCGGAGAGCGTCTTCTGGAACAGCTCGTCGCTGTCCAGCTCGTTGACGGAGACGGTCTTGATGAAGCCGTACTTCTTCTTGAAGTCCCGGACGATCGGCGCCATGTTCTCGTCGCCGAGGTTCGAGTAGACGGTGAGCTTGCCGCCCTCCTTCTCCGCCGCCGCGACCAGGTCGGCGTAGTCGGCCGGGTAGTAGTCCGGCACCTTGCCCGCGGAGATCTTGTTCACCGCGACCTTCGGCGCGTCGCTCTCCCCGCCGCCGCAGGCGCCCAGGGTGCCGAGCGCGAGGGTCGCCGCGACCGCGGCCGCCAAGGGGCGCCGGACGGGACGCCGATGCGTGACTGCCGTGCCGGTGACGGGTTCGGCGATGTGTCCGGTACCGAAGTGGCTGGATCTGGCCATGGTTCTCCTCCTGGCGCGTGCCTGCTGGCAGCTGTTGCCGGGAGGTTAGGGACCCAGGTCAGGCCGGTAAATCCTTCACCGGCCAGAGCTCGTACTGCTCGTATTGGTCGTTGTGTACGTGACGCGAGTCACCGCCGCTGAGCAGGCACGAATGGCTGAGAACAGCCACCTTCGGTGCGCGCTGCGCGCCGCCGCGAAAGGGCTCGCACCCGCTCAGCCGGACCCGACGCGTCCTAACCGTCGATGTCGAGCGCCGTGCCGTACAGGCGGTCCACCTTCAGCCGGATGACCACCCTGCGCTCGGCGACCAGCTGCCGCAGAAACGCACCCTCGTCCTCCGGCTTCGCCGTCGGCGGGATCATCCGGAGGAGTTCCCGCCCGACGGCGTCGCCGGGAACGGTCGTGCTCTCGGAGACCTCGGCCTCGCCCTCGGCGACGGCGAACGACCACACGTCGCCACCCTGCACATGCAGCGCCGCTCGCGGGTTGCGCCGCAGATGCCCGACCTTGACCCGGTCGGCCGTCGTCGAGAACCGCACGATGCGGGCCTCGGGGTCCCAGCTGTACAGCATGGTGGTCAGATGCGGGTGGCCGTCGCGCTTGACGGTGGCGAGCGTGCCGAACTGCTGCTTGCCCAGCAGACTGGAGAGGGCTTCGTCGGACAGTGGGCGCGGCGCTGGTCCTTGAGTCATGACGTGATCAACGCCTTTGGCGGCCCGGCCATTTCATCCCGACTCCGTCGGCGACCGGAGATGGGCCGTGAGCTGCTGTAGCCGCTCCCAGGCCGCCGGGTCCTCGCCGTCGCCGAGGGGGTAGTGCAGGGCCGGGCGGGTCGTCGGGCCGAGGGCTGTGGGCGGCTGGTCGAGCGGTGGCCGGCGGGCGTGGTCGCGGCCGATGGCGTGGACGTCGTCGGGGCCCAGGGTGAAGGCGGCCGGCAGCGGCGGGCCCTCCAGGCGCGGGGCCGTCGCGAGGTCGGCGGGGGCCGCCTGCACGGAGGTCAGCATGGTCCGCAGGGAGTGCTTCGTGACCAGCTCCTCCGCCAGGGCCCGTACGCGGTCCAGCGGCGGCTCCTCGTCCTGCCCGTACCCGACGGTCAGGACCATGTCCTCCTCCACGCCCTTCGTCGTCCGCGTCACCCGCAGCGTCGCCATGGCCGGCCGCTCGGGCCGCCCCACCACGACCAGCTGCGACGGCTCGGGCATCCGCTCCCGCGCCAGGTCCGTCAACTGCCTCGGCGACCAAGGGAGGTTGACGGGCTCCGCGGTGCCCCAGCCGACGGGCGACGAGCCGGTCAGGGTCTCCCAGGCCGTCTCCAGCGCACCGCCCAGCAGCAGCCGTTCGTCGGGCCGGTGCGCCGTACGCATCGCGACGATCAGCCGGCGGCCCGGCGCCTCCTCCGCGCGGCGCGTGAACGCGGCGGCCACCGTCGCCGTGCCGTCCTCGGACAGCGCGGGCGAGAACGCCCCGTCCTGCCAGCGCAGCACCGCCCCCGACAGCCCGTCGTAGTAGCCGCACTCCGGGTCCCGCACCACCCACCGGTTGGGCACCCGGGCGAGCGTCGTACGGGCCGGGGCGCTCAGGCGGACCTCGGGCGGCGTGACGATCTGCAGGGACCGCCGGGACGCCACGGCCGTCCGCATGATCTCGGCGAGCCAGCTGGTCAGCGCCACCACCGGGCGGTCGACGAGGACGACCGCCGCGTTCTCGGTGACGACGTCCACGGCGGGCTGCCCGGCCCCCGCCGACGGCACGGCCGACACATCGACGACCTCCGTGCTCGCGGCCCCGGCCGGCCAGGTGGTGCCGCCCAGCAGCGCGTTGAGCCGACCGCACACCACCCCGGCCAGCTTCTCCGCCTCCGGTACGGCCGTGGAGGCCCGCGCCTCCGTCCACCAGTAGGGGGCCTCGACGCTCTGCCCGAGCAGCCGCTCCGCCTCGCCCGGCACCCGCACCAGCAGCGGCGACTCCACGGACACCAGGGGGCGCCCGCCGGGGCCGTGCAACTGGACGACCGCGCCGTCGGCCGCCGCCGACAGGTCCAGGTCGGAGCCGCCCGCGTACAGACTCGCCATGAGCGCCCACACGTCGGGCATCGTCGGGGTGAGAGCGATGACGTCCTTGGTCACGTGCGGTCGTCCTTCTCGATGGTCGCGGCGGGCCGCCCCGAGGAGGCGGGCCTGGGTCGGCGTGCTCCCGTCGGGGCGGTCACGGATCGGCGTGGTCGGTGCGGTCGGTGTGGTCCTGATGGGGTGGGCACGGGGCAGTGCGCTCCGGTCGGGGCGGGCCCCGGCGGGCGTACTCCGGTCGGGGCTGCCCCCGGTGGGCGTACTTCCGTCGGGGCGGGTGCGGGTTGGCGTACTCCCGTCGGGGTGGGCGCGAGGCGGTGTGTTCCCCTCGCTCCCCTCGGGGCGGGCACGGGTTGGTGGGGTCGCAGCACGGCGGTCGTGGGCGGGCGTCGTCCCGGCTGAGCCGTCACCTGGGGGCGGCCTCCTCGCCGGACAGCGCGGTCTGGATCAGCTGGTGGGCGCGGCCCCGGCGCACCAGGGTGCCCCGGCCCGGCGGCTGCGCGGACGGGTACAGGCCGGGGAAGAGCTGGCCCTCGCTCCGCTCGCCGGTCATGAGCAGCGCGGCCGTGCCGGTCTCGCGGAGCGTCTGGAGCAGCGGCTCGTAGACGGCCCGCGAGGCACCCGCCGTCCGCCGCGCGATCACGAAGTGCAGGCCGATGTCCTGCGCCGACGACACATACGGCAGGAACGGCGCCAGCGGCTGCTGCCCGGCGGTGGTGAGGATGTCGTAGTCGTCGACGAGGATCACGATGCGCGGCCCCTCGAAGGCGGGCTCGTCGGTCACCGCGTCCGGGTCGGCGCTCTGAGGCATCCGCTTCTCCAGCTCGGTCGCGATACCGGACGCCAGCCCGGCGGCGAGCTTCGCGTTGTGCGCGTAACCGCCCCGGTACGGCTCCGGGACCACGCCCCGCAGGCCGCGCCGCGGGTCGAACACGCCGAAGACCAGCTCTTCCTCGGAGTACCGCTCCACCAGCCGGTCCACGATCAGCTTCAGCAGGTTCGTCTTGCCGCACTCGTTGTCGCCGAGGACCAGCAGATGCTGGTCGGAGCCGAACAGGTCGAGCAGCACGGGCGCGAGGGCGTCCTGGTCGACGCCGATCGGGACGCGGCCCGGCTCGGCGACCTGTGACGGCAGCCGGCCGGCGGACAGCCGGGTCGGCAACACCCGTACCGGCGGCGCCAGTTCGCCGTGCCAGGTGGAGCGGATCGTCCGGGCCGCGTCCTCCAGCGCCGGACCGAGGTCGCCCGTCGACGGCCGTCCGTCCAGGCGGGGCAGCGCGACCTGCGCGAACAGCTTGCCGTCGGTGAGGGCCCGCCCCGGCGTGTCGGGCGACAGAGTCTGGGAGAGCTTGCGGTCGACGCTGGAATCGCTCGGGTCGTTGAGCCGCAGCTCGATCCGGGTGCCGAACATCGACTGCGTCGCGATCCGTACGTCGTTCCAGCGGAGCATGCCGCCGACGACATGGATGCCGTAGCCGCCGCCCCGCTTCAGGAGGTCCACGACCGTGTCGTCCAGCTCGGCGAACTCGTCGCGCAGCGCCCCGAACCCGTCGATGAGCAGCACGATGTCGGTGGAGCCCAGCTCCCGCAGCTCGCCCCGGGCGCGGAGGCGGCGCAGCTGGTCGACGGAGTCGATGCCGTGCTCGCGGAACAGCTCCTCCCGCTCGATCAGCATCGTCCGCACCTCGGCGACCGTCCGCGCCGCCCGCTCCCGGTCGGCCCGCCCGGCGATCCCGCCGACGTGCGGCAACCCGGCCAGGGCGGACAGGCCGCCGCCGACCAGGTCGAGGCCGTAGACGGCGACCTCGGCGGGCGTGTGGGTCGCCGCCAGCGACAGCGCGAGGGTCCGCAACAGCGTCGTCTTGCCGGACTGCGGGCCACCGATCACCGCCGCGTGTCCGCCCGCGACCGTCAGATCGAGCACCCAGTGGCCCTGCCACTGCTTCGCCGGATCGTCCAGCACCCCGAGCGGCACCCGCAACGGTCCCTGCCGGGAAGCGAGTTGCAGCCCGCGCTCGTCCACGCCCACCGGCCCGGCCGCCGCGTCCAGCGCGATCGCGTCCGGCAGCGGCGGCAGCCAGATCCGCCGCACCGGCCGCGCGGCCCCGGCCAGCCGGTCGACCATCACCGACATCACCGTCGGCCCGGTCTCCCGCTTGGTCGCCTTGGGCTCCTCGGCCGCGCCGCCCCCCGCCTGCGTACCGCCGAGCGAGTTGTACGCCGGGTATGGCCACGCGAGCGGCGTGTCGTCGTCCTCCCGCGCGGCGAGCGCCGGGCCCCGGTAGGCGCCGGACACGTACCCCGCCTTGAACCGCTCGTACGTCGAGGTGTCCACCTTGAGGTAGCCGAAGCCCGGCAGCGGCGGCAGATGGAAGGCGTCGGTGGTGTCGAGGACGGTCCGCGACTCGTCGGCGGAGAAGGTCCTGAGGCCCAGCCGGTACGACAGATAGGTGTCCAGGCCCTTGAGCTTGCCGCCCTCGATGCGCTGGCTGGACAACAGCAGATGCACGCCGATGGAGCGTCCGATGCGGCCTATGGACAGGAACAGGTCGATGAAGTCCGGCTTGGCGGTGAGCAGTTCACCGAACTCGTCGATCACGACGAACAGGTGCGGCAGCGGTTCCAGGTCCGGGCGGCTGCTCGCCCGCAGGGCCGCGTAGTGCCCGATGTCGGCGACGTTCCCCGCGTCCTTCAGCACCTGCTGCCGCCGCTTGACCTCACCGGCGAGACTGGAGTGCACCCGTTCGACGAGCCCCGCCTGGTTCTCCAGGTTGGTGATCACCCCGGCCACGTGCGGCAGCCCGGTGAACGGGGCGAAGGTCGCACCGCCCTTGTAGTCGACCAGGACGAGCGCGAGGTCCTCGGGAGGGTGGGTGGCGGCGAGCGCCAGCACCAGGGTGCGCAGCAGCTCGCTCTTGCCGGACCCGGTCGCGCCCACGCACAGCCCGTGCGGGCCCATGCCCAGCTCGGAGGACTCCTTCAGGTCGAGCAGCACCGGCTCATGACGGTCGGTCAGGCCGATGGGCACGCGCAGGAACTCCCGCTCGCCGCGCGGCGCCCACAGCCGCTCCAGGTCCAGTGCGGCCGGGTCGTCGACGCCGAGCAGCACGGGGAAGTCGACGGGCCCGGTGACCGGGGTCCCCTCGGCCGCCGACTCGGCGGACAGCCTGAGCGGCGCCAGCAGCCGGGCGACCCCCTCGGCCCCGGCGGCGGTCACGTCGTCGCAGGACCCCTGCGCGACCGCGTGCCCCTCCCGGAGGTCCTCGACCACGATCTGGTCGCCCCGCACGGTGATCCGCACCGACACCTGGTCCGGCTCGTGCACCTGCCGCTCCATCAGATGCAGCACCGTGACACCCATGTCGCCGAGCCCCACCGCCGTGTCCGGCAGCGGCAGTTCGGCGGCCGTCTCCCCGTACTCGTCGCTCACCACCAGCATGCGGGACGCCAGCCGCAGGGCGCCCCGGTCGGCCAGCCCCCGCCGCACCTCCGCCGCGTACGAGGCGCGCCGCCCCAGCTCATGGCGGAAGTGCCGGGCCAGCTGCGCCAGGCTCGGCGCGATCCGCCGGGCGGCCACCGGCCCGTCGTGCTCCTGCCCGTCCAGCACATGCGGCAGCCACTTCGCCCACTCCCAGTCCGCCAGCCGCTCCCCGGGCACCCCGAGCGCCACGGCCACGTCGTCCGGCGCGTGCGTCACGGCCACCTGGACGAGGAGCGCCCGCGCCACCCGCAGCACACCCTCCCGGTCGCCGACGACACTGACGTTGCCCGCGCGGTCCAGGGGCACGGTGATAGGGCAGTCGTCGGCCACCGCGTAACGGGCCAGCAGGGCACGCGCCTCGTTCAGCATGAACGGGTCCGGCGGCGTCATCACACCGCCCTGGTTCTGCCCGATGGCCAGCTCCGCCACCGGCACGTCACCGGTGCCGACCCGCACCCGAAGGAAGTCCGGGTCCCGCCGCCGGCGCTCCCACAGCCGCGCCGGGTCCCGCGCGAGGTCGTACAGGGCCTCCGGAGGCGGATCGAGCACCCGGGCCAGGGTCCGCCGCTCGCGCTCCTGCGCCCCCAACTCCTCGCGCAGCTCCTCCAGATACTCCAGGTATCGCTCCCGCTGCGCCCGGCGGGTGCGCTGCGCCTTGCCGCGCTGCGACAGGAACAGGGCGACCGCGCCGAGCAGCGCGAAGACCAGCACGACCGCTCCGAGCGCCGCGAACTGGCTGCTGCGGATCACGGTCATCATCACGACGGAGCCCATGACCCCCGCCATCGGCAGCAGCGCCGTCGCCGCCGAACCCGCCTTGCCCTCCGGGAGGTTGGGCGGAGGTTCGATCGTGCGGGGTTCGGCCGCCCCGAGCGGGCGGGTGCTGCGCGCGGGCCGATGGACCAACTGCTGGGTCACGGACGGACCTTTCCTGTGGACTGAGCATGAGTGAGCCCGCTCAGCCGCACGCCCCGAACGGTCTTGGGCGCGCTGGTCCCCGGCGTTCTCGACCCCGGGGCGGCGACACGCATCCTGTGCGTGCTCCGGGCCCGGGAGGCCGGCTCCCTGCGCGACCCGGCCATACGGATACGGCCAGAGGCGACGGGGAGGCCCTGAACCATCCTCTGGTGGAGCAGGGGCCCCGCACACTGACGCCGTACCCGGTGTCCCAGGTCGCACGACCATGCTAGCCCGATCAGCCCAGGACGCTGCAAGCTCACAAGCGGACGATCACACGATCGAGCTAAATCGGCCTCGTGCGCACGCTGCGGCAAGCAGCTGTCACCCCCTTCTTCCCATGGGTGGTCGTACATCGCGGACCTCCGGTGGACGCTCAACGCGTCCTCACCGCCCGGCTCATCGCCTCCGCCGCCAGTGTGACCGCCGCGTCACGGGTGGCCTCTCCCAGCAGGGCGGTGCGGATCGGGCCGCCCTGGGCGAGGTGCCGGTCGTAGGGGACGGTGACGACGTGAACGCCGGACTCCTTCAGGTGCGCGACCGCGGTCTTCCGGTCCAGGGTGACGTCGGGCGAGTTCGCGGTGAGCGCCACGACCGTCGAGGCCAGCGCGGAGTGCGGCAACTGGCCCAGCCAGTCCAGGACCTGCCGGGTGCCGTTGACGCCCTCGGCGGTCATCGGGGCGACGACCACGCGCGCGTGCGCCGTGTCCATCGCCGTACGGGCCACCTCGCCCGGCAGCGTCTCGCAGTCCACCACGGTCACCGCGAAGTAGCGTCGCAGCGCGAGGGTCACCGTGCGGTACGTCCGGATGTCCAGCGGGGCTCCCACACGGCCCTGGCTGGCGGGCAGCAGCCAGCCGCCGTCCGACACGGGCACCAGGTAGCCGGTGACGTCGGTGAGCTGCATCGCCGGGTTGAGGATCCGCGCGAGGTCGGCCGCCGCCCAGCGCACCGAGTCGGCGCCCATCCGCACCGGCAGCGTGCCGAGCGCGGCGTCCGCCTCCAGGGTGAGCACCGGGTCGTGCCGGTAGTGGTTGAACGTCCGCCCCAGCAGCGCGGCCACTGTCGACTTGCCGACGCCGCCCCGGATCGACGTCACGGCGATCACCCGCCCCGTCGTCACCGGCTGCTGCAACTCCCGCGCGATCCGCGTCTCCTCCGCCACGTCCTGCGCGGCGGACGCGGTCAGCTTCTTGATCGAACGCCCCGTACGCCGGGCCACGGAGTCCCCGTGCTGCGGCCGCCCCAGCGCGTGCGCCAGCCGAGGATCGATCGTCGGCACCGACTCCGGAGTGTGCGCCGGCGACTGAGGCACCCGCGAACCACGCGGCGCGGGGGCGGCCGGGGGAGCGGAACGGGGCGTGGAACGACCATCGCCACGCCGGCCGGGCGCGCCCGACCGGCGACTGCGCGGACACCTGCGGGAGACCGAGG
>NZ_LIQX01000546.1 GCF_001418475.1 Streptomyces ossamyceticus
GGCAGGTCCGTGGCCGAGTCGCTGTACGCGTAGCAGTGCGCCAGGTCGTACTCCTCCGACTCGGCGACGGACCTGCCGATGCTGGAGGCCGTGGGGCACCCGCACGCGGTCAACCCGGACCGGGCGCTCCGCAGGGAAGCCCTCGCGCGCGGGTGGCCGATTCTGGACTTCCACCGCCCGGTGCGACTGAAGCAGCGGTTCGCCGTCCGGCCCCGGCCCGCGCTCCTCGCGGCGGCGGCCATAGGAGCGGCGGCGGCCACCGCAGGGCTCGTCTGGTACGCGAGTCGGCGCCGGGTGGCGACCGCCTGACCCAGACCTGATGACCAGGGCCGATTCACCCTCATTGAAGGCAAAAGTAAAGAAGCACAGCGAGGGGTTCCGCTTGCTCCGGTCCTGGAGTAGAAAGGATTCAAGGCCCGCGAGACCAAAGGACGTCCGAGAGGATCACCTTTAATAACTCATTTTGGCCCCACGGACCTAGCATGAACACTGGGCACCCACGCGACGTCGACCCGTCGATTACGGGCCAGCCGCACCAGGTGACGGGCACAAGTTCCCGACCTGATGGGCACATATCGAGGACGCTTGGTAACCCGGTGGACATGCCAGCGGCGGTACGAATTCTCGTACCGCCGCAACTTATTTCCGGCGGTTTCTACGCCGCTCCGCGCTGCAGCGCCTCACACACCGCCGTCGACTCGCGCGCACCCAGTTCGATCGCCCTGCCGCAGTGGGCGATCCAGGCGGCCATTCCCTCCGGGGTGCCGGAGACATAGCCGTCCAGGGCGGCGAGGTAGCCGGCGCGGCCGAGTTCCGCGTGACCGACCTCCGCCGGGCAGACCGCCTTGGGGTCGAGACCACTGCCGACCAGGACGATCCGTTCCGCCGCGCGCGCGACGAGGCCGTTGTGGAAGCCGAAGGGCCGCACGGCGACCAGCTCGCCGTGCACGACGGCCGCCGCGATCAGGGCAGGCGCCGCACTGCCCCGGATGATCAGCTCGGCGAGGCCGTCGAGACGGCCGGAGACCTCCGCCGCGCTCGGCAACGGCAGCTCCACGAGGGGCTCGTCGACGGGTTCGCCGTCCTGGCGGGGACGCCCCACGCGCGCGTGGTCCTCGCCGGCCGCCACCAGATGCAGCCGGGCCAGCACCCGCAGAGGTGACTGCCGCCAGATGGACAGCAGTTGGCCGGCCTCGGCGGTCAGCCGCAGCGCGGCGCCGACAGTGCGCGCCTCGCCGTCGCCCCCCTGCCCGCTGAAGTCGCTGCGCCGTCGCACCTCTTCGAGCGCCCAGTCGGCGCCGGACAGCGCGGCGGAGCCGCGCGCGCCGCGCAGGGCGGCCTCAGAGGTGACCGCGTTGCTGCGCCGCCGCATGACTCGGTGGCCGTAGACCCGGTCCACGGCCTTGCGTACGGACTCCACGGACTCGGCCACGCCGGGAAGCTCGGCGAGGGCCGCGAGCGGATCGGCGGTCGCACCTGTCGTACTCATGAGTACGACCCTACGCGCCTCTGTCGCCGACCCCTCGAAGGAGTGGTCTTCCCTACGGTCGACGCACCATCGGCGATCATCCGACTACCGTTGGTGAACATGAAAATTGCTTTCGTCGGGAAGGGCGGGAGTGGCAAGACCACGCTGTCTTCCCTGTTCATCCGCCATCTCGCCGCCTCCGGAGCCCCGGTCGTCGCCATCGACGCGGACATCAACCAGCATCTGGGGGCCGCTCTGGGGCTGGACGAGTCGGAGGCCGCGGAGCTTCCGGGGATGGGCGAGCGGCTCTCGCTGATCAAGAACCATCTCCGCGGCTCCAACCCGCGGATCACCTCCGCCGAGACGATGATCAAGACGACGCCGCCCGGCGAGGGTTCCCGGCTGGTGCGGATCTGCGACCCCAACCCGATCTACGACGCCTGCGCCCGGCCGGTGGAACTCGACGGCGGGGCCGTCCGTTTGATGGTCACCGGCCCCTTCACCGACTCCGACCTGGGGGTCGCCTGCTACCACTCCAAGACGGGAGCGGTGGAGCTGTTCCTGAACCACCTGGTGGACGGCCGCGACGAGTACGTGGTGGTCGACATGACGGCCGGTTCGGACTCCTTCGCGTCCGGCATGTTCACCCGCTTCGACATGACGTTCCTCGTCGCCGAGCCGACCCGGAGGGGGGTCTCCGTCTACCGCCAGTACAAGGAGTACGCCAGTGACTACGGCGTCGCCCTGAAGGTCATCGGCAACAAGGTGCGGGGCGACGACGACCTCGACTTCCTCCGCGCCGAGATCGGGGACGACCTGCTGGTCACCGTCGGCCACTCGGACTGGGTGCGTGCCCTGGAGAAGGGCCGCCCGCCCCGCTTCGAGCACCTTGAGGAGTTCAACCGCCGTGCCCTGCACGCCCTGCACGGGGCGGCGGACGCCACGTACGAGCGGCGCGACTGGGAGCGCTACACCCGTCAGATGGTGCACTTCCATCTGAAGAACGCGAGCGGCTGGGGCAATGAGCGGACCGGGGCCGACCTGGCGTCGCAGATCGACCCCGACTTCGTCCTGGGCGAGCAGCTCGCGGCAGCGGTCTGAGCCACGACCCGCGGCCGTTTGCTACCTCGACCGGCCCGCCCGGGCACCCTGGGCGCTCTTGGGGGCCGGCGCCGGCCCACTCGCCAGGAACGCGTCCCAGCCCTCCTTCGGGGACCGGCCGACACCGAGGGTGCGCAGCTTGTCCAGGACCTCCGGGTCCTGGACATCGAGCCAGTCGGCGAGCTGCCGGAAGGAGACACAGCGCACGTCCGGCTTGCCGCAGACGGTCTTGATGGTCTCCTCGACGGCCTGCATGTAGACGCCGCCGTTCCAGGACTCGAAGTGGTTGCCGATGATCAGGGGCGCGCGGTTGCCCGCGTAGGCGCGTTCGAAGCCCGCGAGCAGACCGTCCCGGAACTGGTCGCCCCAGTACTGCCGCTTGGCCGCGGAACCCGCACGGGCACCGGACTGGTTGACGTAGAAGTTGTAGTCCATGGTCAGCGTCTCGAAGGCGCGGCCGGGCATCGGGACCAGTTGCATCGACAGGTCCCACAGGCCGTCCTTCTTCTCCGGCCAGACCTGGTCCCTCACGCCACTGGTGTCGTAGCGGAAGCCCATTTCGCGGGCGGCCCGCATGAAGTTGATCTGGCCCTCCAGACAGGGGGTGCGGGCGCCGATCAGCTCCCTGTCGTAGTCGAAGGGCAGCGGTTCGGCCTTGCCGGTGCCCGTGTTGGTCTTCCATGCCTTCACGAAAGACTTCGCCTGGTCGATCTCGCTCTTCCAGTCCTCGACCGACCATTCCCCGACCCCGCCGCCCTTGCCGCAGAAGTGGCCGTTGAAGTGGGTGCCGATCTCGTTGCCCTCCAGCCAGGCCCCGCGCAGCTGCTCCACGGTGTCCTTGATCCCGCGGACATCGTTGAAGCCGATGTCGGAGCGGCCCGGCGAGTGCTGCGGCGGACGGTAGAGGTCCCGCTTCTCCTCCGGGAGCATGTACACGCCGCTCAGGAAGTACGTCATGGTCGCGTTGTTGGCGCGGGCCACCTCGCGGAAGTGTGAGAAGAGGCGCTGGCTGTCCTCGCCGGCACCGTCCCAGGAGAAGACCACGAACTGCGGGGGCTTCTGACCCGGCTTCAACCGTTCGGGCCTGGGCAGATGGGGCTGCGTGCCGGTGTACGCGGTGGACCCGTCGCCGATGAGTCGCGCCGCGGCCTTGGGCGGGGCGGGAGCGCCCCCCTCCACTCGGGGCGCCGCCTCCTTGCCGCCGCGCGCGCCCTGCATGCCTTCCTTCCCGGTGTTGTTCGCGCCGGCCGAACCGGCGGCGCCCGTGTCGCCGGAGCCACAGCCGGCGAGCGCCACGGCGCAGGTCGCGGCGAGTGCCACGCCGGCGGCGATCCTCTGGGTGACGGCCATCTTCCGCCCACCTTCTTCCTTTGCTCAGGGGCAGAGGGGCCAAGATCACACAGAGTGGCGAACAAACTAATACGACAAGCCGATGAAATATCTGATTCATCATCCTGGGTGATCTGATAACCCATTTGCCACGAATGTCCTTGCATGGCCTTTACTCTGCATTACGATTCGTTTACTGAGCGTTGAGAAATCCCGCCGCTGTACGCCGTGACCCACGGCCGCGACCCGCCCCCCGCCCAAGCGGGGGGACCACCTGTTCCGCGACCGCGCAGCCCCGGAGGAGACGGGAGAACATGTCCGCCTGCGTCCCCACCCACGCCCCCGACTCCAGCCCGCATCGGGCGGAGTCCGAGCACCAACCGCACAGCCCGCCCGAAGGACCCCGCCGGTTCCGCGTCGCGGGCGCCGATGTGTCCGCGTCCATCGCGGTCTTCCTGATCGCCCTCCCCCTGTCCCTGGGCATCGCCCTGGCCACCGGCGCCCCCCTCCAGGCCGGCCTCGTCGCCGCCGCCGTCGGGGGCCTCGTCGCCGGACGCCTCGGCGGCTCACCACTCCAGGTCAGCGGCCCAGCCGCCGGTCTGACCGTCGTCACCGCCGACCTCATCCACCAGTACGGCTGGCGCACCACCTGTGCCATCACCGTGCTCGCCGGGCTCTCCCAACTGGCCCTGGCGCAGCTGCGTGTGGCCCGCTCGGCGCTCGCTGTGAGCCCCGCGATCGTGCACGGCATGCTCGCCGGCATCGGTGTCACCATCGCCGTCGCCCAGCTGCACATCGTGCTCGGCGGCACCCCGCAGAGCGCCGTCCTCGACAACGTCGGGGCGCTGCCCGCCCAGTTGGCGCATCTGCATCCCGCCGCCGTGTCCATGAGCGCGCTCACCCTCGCCCTGCTGTTCGCCTGGCCCCGGCTCCCCGGCCCCGTCGGCCGACGGCTGCGCAGCGTCCCGGCCGCCCTCGTCGCGGTCGCGGGCGCCACGGCGGCCGCCGTGCT
>NZ_LIQX01000547.1 GCF_001418475.1 Streptomyces ossamyceticus
GTCGACTACGGCCTGCTGGACGAGGGCACGAAGGTCGGTGACGTCGAGGCGTTCGCCACCGCCCGCGCCGTGGCCCGCCGCACCGGGCTCATGCTCGGCGGCTCGGCGGGCGGAGTGGTGTACGAGGCGCTGACCCGGATGCCGTCCCTCGCGCCGGGGACGACTATGGTCGCCCTGATCAACGACGGCGGGGAGAAGTACCTGGACACGGTCTTCGACGACGACTGGATGGGCGCCCGGGACCTGCTCTCCCCCGACACCGAACGCGAGGTGGACGAGCTGCTCGCCAAGCTCCGCAGTGTCGCGCCGGACGTCCAGGGATAGTTCGTCCCGTCGTCAGCGTCCCCCCACCTCAGGAACGGAAGTCGATGCCGCCCGCCCTCGCCCGCCTCCTCGGCGACAGCCACGCCCTCGCCACGCTGGCCGTGCCGCTGGCGCTCACCCAGCTCGCGCAGGTCGCCCTCACCACCACCGACACCATCATGATGGGGCTGCTCGGCACCGAGGCCCTCGCGGCGGGCGGCCTCGCCATGGTGATCTTCAACCAGTTGCGCACCATGGGCGTCGGCATGGTCACCGCCGTCGGCAACCAGGTCGCTGCGGCCGACGCGCGGGCGGAGTCGGGCGACGCGTCGGGGACCGCCGAGGACGAGGTCCGGGACCTGGTCCGGGCGAGCCTGCTCCTGTCGACCCTCGTGGGGGTCGTCGGCGCCGTACTGATGGTACTCATCGGGCACGCCGTGATCTGGCTGGGCCAGGACCAGGAGGTGGTCGACGCCGCGAAGCCCATCCTCTACACGATGGCGCCCGGCCTGATCCCCTGTCTGTGGTTCCAGGCGATACGCCAGTTCACCGTCGGCATGCGCCGCCCGCAGGCCCTGCTGCGCATCACCCTCGTCTCGATCGCCGTCAACGCCGGCCTCAACTGGGCCTTCATCCACGGCACCTGGTTCTTCCCGGAGCTGGGCCTGCCCGGCATCGGCCTGGCCACCAGCCTGGTGTACGCGCTGTCCTGCCTGGCCCTGTACCTGTCCGCCCGGCGCGACCCCCGGCTGGCGCCCGTCCTGTCGCTCAGCGTCTGGAAGACCCGCCCCGCCACACTGCGCCGGCTGACCGGGCTCGGTACGCCGATCGCCGCCACCTACGGCTCCGAGGCGGGCTTCTTCTTCGTCGTCGCCCTGTTCGCGGGCAGCTTCGGCACGGCGGCGCTGGCCGCGCACACCGCCGTCAACCAGCTCGTCTACATCGTCTTCCAGATCGCCGTCGGCCTCTCCCACGCCGCGTCCATCGGCGTCAGCCGGGAGCTGGCGCTGCACAACCTGGCCGCGGCCCAGCGGCTGAAGGCCACCGCCGTGGCCTGCGCGGCGGCGGTGATGGCGGTGGTCGGGCTGGTGTACGTGACCGCGCCCGGCCTGGTGCTCGCGCCGTTCTTCGACACCGGTGACGCCCAGGCGGTCGACATCGCCACCCAACTGCTGCTGGTAGCTGCGGTGCTGCAGTTCTGCGACTGCGCGCAGAACATCGGCGTCGGCCTGCTGCGTGGCCTCGACGACACCAAGGGCGGCTTCCGCGTCACCCTCGTCGGCTACTGGCTGGTGGGCCTGCCCGCCGCCGCTCTCCTCGGCCTCGCCCTGGGCCTGGACACCCTCGGCATCTGGCTCGGCCTCCTCACCGGTCTCGCCACCACCGCCGTGCTCCTCCTGCGCCGCTTCGACCGCGGCCTCGGCCGGCTGTCCCGGCCCACGGAGGCGGAGCCCTCCCAGGCCTGACCGACGTCGGCACGGCGCACCGACGGGGCGTGCCCGCCGGGGTGCCGTGCTCCGTGGGGCCCCGGTCAGGTTGTGGTCGTGCCCCGTTCGGCGACGAACACCGGCTTGAGGTGCCGCTCGGGCAGGGCCTCGGGGAGCTGTTCCCAGTCGAGGACGTGGGAGACGACACGGGCGGGGTCGACCGTGCCGGATGCGGCGAGCGCGAGGGCGTCGGGCAGGTGGGCGCGGACGTTGTCGCGGGCGATCCGCAGGGTGACCCCGGTGAGGTACATGTCGAGCAGCGGCAGCTCACCGGGGCGGAAGTGGTTGCCCGCGGACTCGCAGACACCCTCGGGGGCGAGGGAGTTGACGGCGAGCACGAGCTGGTCGACGCGGCCCGTCGCCTCCACGGCGAGGTCGAAGCCGTGGCGGACCGGTTCCAGTGTCTCGGCGGTGCGGGCGCCGAAGCCCTCGGCGAGTCGGCGGTGCTCCGCGTCGGGGTCCACGTAGAGGATGTCGCGGGCGCCGAGGGCGCGGGCGATGTCGCACACGTAGAGGCCGATGCTGCCCCGGGCGACGACCAGCACCCGCGCGCCGGGGCGGGCCTTGAGGTGGGGCGCGACCAGGCGCCAGGACAACGACCAGTTGTCGCTCGCGGAGGCCATGGCGACCGGGTCGAGGCCCGCCGGCAGCGGGACGAGCATGGCGTCCGCGTACGGCACGCTGACCAGGTCGGAGAAGAGGCCGCCCCAACTGCCGCCGATCGGCGCGCCGTACATCGCCATGTGCGGTACGGAGGCGCAGTGGGCGGTGAGCCCGTCGCGGCAGTGGCCGCAGGTGCCGCAGCTGATGGACCAGGGCACGACGACCAGGTCGCCGGGGGCGACGGCGGTCACGGCGTCACCGATGTCGACGACTCGGGCGACGCACTCGTGGCCGAGGGCGAAGGGCGGTTCGATGAAGCCGTGGCCCGCCAGGATCGCCGAGTCCACGTCGCAGGAGGTCGCGGCGACCGGAGCGACGACGGCCTCGCCGGCCGACCGGACCCGGGGATCGGGGGCCTCGCGCCACTCGACGGTGCGGCGGGCGACGTATGTCAGCTCACGCATCGGCCTGCTCCGCGTTCCCCCGCGCCAGGGCGACGAGGTCGGCGTAGCGGATGACGGAGCCGCCCGCGCCCCAGGTTCCGTCCGGCTGTTCGTGCACGAGCACCCAGACGCGCGGCGCGTCGTCCGGGGCCAGGGGGTGTTGTGGAAGTCCAGTGGTGCTGTGCGGGACCTCCACAACACCCCCTGGACCGGCGGCCGCCAGGACCGTCTTCGTCGCGTCCTGGACGAGGCCGGCCTTGCGGCGTTCCGACAGGGCCCCTTGCGGCACCGTCACCTCCACGAGGAAGCGGGGCGCGTCGTCCTCGGCGGTGGTCTGGGCGCCGTCGGGCAGCTCGACGAGGTAGCTCCATGCCTGGGCGCGGAAGAACGCGGTGTCGGGCGCTCCCTCCCAGCGCAGCAGGACGGCCGCGAGGTCGCGCTGGACGGTGGCGCGGCCCTCCTCGGTGAGGGCTCCCGCAGGCACGGTCAACCGGATCATGGGCATGGCAGCTCCTATGACGATCGTTATAGACCTGGGTCACGCTAGACTATGACGGGCGTTATAGCCAGGGGCGGCCGCGACTGTGACGGGCGCCCGAGATCAGAGGGAGTGGCGTGGTGACCAGGAGCGGCAAGCCGTCGCGGGAGCGGATCGTGGCCGGGGCCGCGGACATGATCAGCCGACGCGGACTGAGCGCCACGAGCATCCGGGAGATGGCCAAGCACGCCGAGGCGCCGCTCGGCTCGACGTACCACTACTTCCCCGAGGGCAAGCAGCAACTGGCCACGGAGGCGGTGCGGTTCACCGGCGAGTGGGTCGCTCGGAGTCTGCGCAAGGAGTTGGAGGCGGGGCCGGCGGCGGGCCTGAGCGCCTTCCTGGACCTGTGGCGCGGGATCGTGGTCGGCAGTGACTTCCACGCGGGCTGCCCCGTCCTGGCGGTGGCCATCGAGGAACCCCCGGCCGACGGGGTGCCGCCCGCGCTGGTCGCGGCGGCCGAGGTCTTCGAGCAGTGGGAGGCCCTGCTCGCCGCCTCCCTGCGGGAGCACGGCGCCGGGAGCGAGCAGGCCGCGCAGTTGGCGACGCTCGTGGTGGCGGCCGTCGAGGGCACGGTGGCCATGTGCCGCGCCAAGCGCAGCACCCAGCCCCTCGATCACACCGCCGAACAGCTCCAGGCCCTCATCTCCGCCGCCACGCGGAGGTGACGCGGGGTCACGCGCCGAGCGCGGCGCGGACGGCCTTGACCTTCTCCTCCGTGAACACACCGCTGTCGAGGAGGGAGAGGACGGACAGCACACCGCCGCTGGAGCCCCAACTGCCCTCGTCGATGACCCGGAGGTTCACCCACCAGGCCGGTGACGGCTGCGCGAGCCCGCAGGCGTCGGCCAGTGCGGCGAGGACGCGTTCGATGACGGCGGCCCTGACCTCCTGCCGCCAGTCCCCGTCCATCACGGCCACGTCGATCACCATGACGTCGGCGTCCGGACCGAGGTCGGACAGCAGCCGTCCGCCGATCGCCATCATGTCCGCCCGACGCTCCACGAAGTGCACCTGGAACCCGCTCCGCGCGAGCGGGGCGAACTGCCCCACCTCCGGCACGAGGACCGCGTCCGTCAGCGTCTCGGCCAGCGTGCGGCGCCGCTCCGGGCCCAGCCGTCCGGCCGGGGTGGTGACGGTGATGATCGTCACGACCTGCTCCTATGACAGTCGTTATAGACGAGGGTCAGCGTACATGCTTCTATAACGACCGTCATAGCGGCTCGGTGGCGGCTGACCAGCGCCGTCCGCCTCAGTTCGTGGGGGTCAGGAGTTGGGTGGCGGCCAGCCGCGCGTACAGCTCGTCCTCGGCCACCAGTTCCTCGTGGGTGCCGACGGCCCGGACCCGTCCGGCCTCCATCACGACGATCCGCTCGGCGCCGGTCACCGTCGACAGACGGTGGGCCACCACCAGCACGGTCGTCTCCCGCGCCACCTCGGTGAGGACGTCCCGCAGCGCCAGCTCGTTGACGGCGTCGAGCTGCGAGGTCGCCTCGTCCAGGAGCAGCAGGCGGGGCCTGCGCAGCAGGGCGCGGGCGATGGCGACGCGCTGCCGCTCACCGCCGGACAGCTTCGAACCGCGGTGTCCGACCGGGGTGTCCAGGCCGTGGGGCAGGCGCTCGACGAGGGCGTCGAGCCTCGTCCGGGCCAGGACGTCACGGATCTCGTCGTCGCTCGCGCCGGGCGCCGCGAAGACCAGGTTCTCGCGGAGCGTGCCGGCCAGCACCGGGGCGTCCTGCTCGACATAGCCGATCGCGGCCCGCAGCCGGGGCAGCGACCAGTTCCGCACGTCCTCCCCGTCGACGAGGACCCGGCCGCCGGTGACCTCGTGGAACCGCTCGATGAGCGCGAACACCGTCGACTTGCCCGCACCGGAGGGCCCGACGAAGGCCGTCGTGCCGGTGCCCGGCACCTCGAAGCTCACCTGGTGGTGGACGTAGGGCAGACCGGCCCGGTAGCGGAAGGACACGTCCTCGAAGCGGACCGACGCCGGGCCCGGCACCGCCGCCTCCTGCCGCGTCGGGGTGTCATGCCGGGTCGGGGTGTCGTGCCGCCCGATGACCGACTCCGTCGCCAGACGTTCCACGGCCGCGATCCGGGAGATGGCTGCCGACCCTTCCTGGTAGGAGGAGGCGGCGTCGACCAGCCGGGACACCGGCTCCATCAGATAGAAGAGGTACAGCAGGAAGGCGATGAGGGTGGAGACGGGGATCGCCCCGGACGCCACACGCGCCCCACCGACGGCGAGCACCGCGAGGAAGGCCAGCTGTACGGCGAGTTCGTCGGCCGAGCCCGCCGCGGACTCCCACTTCGCGCCCTTCACACCGTGCCGCCAGGCCCGCCGCGCCGCCGCCTCCACGCGGGCGGTCTCCCGGCCCTCGGCACCGGACGCCTTCACCGTACGGAACGCGCCGAAGGCCCGCTCCAACGCGACGGAGATCTCCCCGACCGCCCGCTGCGACCGCTCGGTGGCCCGGGCGATCCGCGGCATCACCAGCGCGACGGCCCCGCCGACCAGCACGATCACGCCGAGCGTCACGCCCAGCAGCACGGCGTCGAGGAACGCCATCATCACGATCGCCGCGACGAACGCGACCGTGCCCGTGGCCGCGGAGACCACCGCCTGCGTGCTGACCGCCCGCAGCAGCGTCGTGTCCGAGGTGACACGGGACATCAGATCACCCGGCGGGATCCGCTCGAACTCCGCGATCCGCAGGCGCAACAGCCGCCCCACCACGGTGCGTCGAGCGGCCAGGACCACCGACTCCGCCGTCCGTTCCAGCACGTACGCGCCATATGCCTCGACCGCCGTGCCCACCACGACCAGCACGGTGAGCCCGATCAGAATCCCGGTGATCGTCCCACCGGAGGCCATCCGGTCCACCAGCGCCTTCGTGGCCAGCGGCTGCAACAGCGCCCCGGCGGCCCCGACCAGGGCGCACAGCAGGCCGAGGACGACGGCCCACCGGTGCGGCCGGACATACGTGTACAGGGCCCTGACCGTCTCCCGGGCGGACAGGGACGTCTCGGGGGACTCCTCCGTCGTCGGAGCGGATGCGGTGTTCACCGGGTTCCTTTCCTCGGCGGTCCATGGCGGACCGGGCGTGCTCATGTACCGGCTCAGCGGACGAGTCCGGCCGTTCCCGTGGCGAGGGCGCGTACCAGCGCTTCGGGGACCTCGGGGTGGACGACGACCAGGACGAGGGCGCCCGTCGCCAGGATCAGACCGAGGAACTCCAGGAAGTCGCCCCGGCGGGGGACGACATCACGGCCGGGTACGTCGGCCGCTGACGCGAGGGGGGTGTCGGGCTCCTCGTGCCGCGCACGGTGTGTCATGCCTCCAGCCTGGAAGCCCTGCCTCCGCACGCCCATCCGGCACCCGTCGGGTCGACCCCCGCCGAGTGGCGGAAGGGGGTCATCATCGGGTCGCACACGGGCCGGGCCGACGGAAACGCGGCTGCCGGGGTCCGCTCGGGTCGGGTAGCGTGCGCGGCATGTCGAGTCCTGAGTCGGATGACGCGGGGGCTTTCGGTCACGCCGTCAGCCCCCTGAACCACTGAACGCCCAGCCCCTGTCGTCGTACCGCCCTCCGTGGTGGGACGAGGGTGCGCTCAGGGCTGGCCGCGGTGACGAGATGACCTTCTCGTGCTTCTCCTCACCCCGGAGCCACTCGATGCCTCTCCCCCTGTATCTGCTCGCCGTGGCGGTCTTCGCCATGGGCACCTCGGAGTTCATGCTCGCCGGCCTCGTGCCGGACATCGCCTCGGATCTCGGCGTCACGGTCGGGACGGCGGGCACGCTCACGTCGGCGTTCGCCGTCGGCATGGTCGCCGGCGCTCCCCTGGTGGCCGCGCTCGCCCGCGACCGGCCCCCGCGCTCCGGCCTCCTCGGGTTCGTCCTCGCCTTCGCGGCGGCTCATGCCGTGGGCGCCCTCACCACGAGCTTCGCCGTCCTGTTCGCCACCCGGGTCGTCGCCGCGGTCGCGAACGCCGGCTTCCTCGCCGTCGCCCTGACGGCCGCCGCCGGGCTGGTCCCGCCCGACCGGAAGGGACGCGCGTTGGCCGTGCTGCTGTCGGGCACGACGGTGGCCACGGTCGCGGGTGTCCCCGGCGGGTCGGTGCTCGGCACGTCGCTCGGCTGGCGGGCCACGTTCTGGGCCGTCGCCGCGCTCTGCCTGCCCGCCGCGCTCGGCATCCTGAAGGGGATCCCGGTCGGACGCGGGAACGGCGGGGTGACCGCCAGGCCGTCCCTCACCGTCGAATTCGCCCAACTCGCCCGGCCACGGCTGCTCCTGGTGATGCTGCTGGGCTCGCTGGTGAACGCGGCGACGTTCGGTGGCCTCACCTTCCTCGCCCCCGTGGTGACCGGCACCGCCGGGCTGGGCGCATGGTGGGTCTCCGTCGCCCTGATGCTCTTCGGCGCCGGCGGCTTCGTGGGCGTGAGCGTCGCCGGCCGGCTGTCCGACCGGCGCCCGGCCGAAGTCCTCGCGGTCGGCGGACCGTTGCTGCTCCTCGGCTGGCCGGCCCTGGCCCTGCTCGCGCACGAGCCGGCCGCGCTGCTGGTCCTCGTGTGCGTGCAGGGCGCCCTGTCGTTCGCGCTGGGCGGCACGCTGATCGCACGCGTCCTCCACGAGGCGGCGGGAGCCCCCACCATGGCCGGCGCGTACGCGACGGCGGCGCTCAACATCGGCGCCGCCGCCGGCCCCGTCATCGCCGCGACCACCCTCGGCACCCGGGCCGGGGCCCTCGGGCCGCTGTGGGCGAGCGGACTCCTCGTCGCGGCCGCCCTGCTCGTCGCACCGCTGGTCGCGCTCCCTAAGGGAGCGTGATGCCGAGGCGCTCCGCCAGTTCGTCGGCCAAGACGCCGTACGTCTGCCGGATCCGTACGCCGTCGGGGCCGACGTCGAAGACGCCGCAGTCCGTGTAGACGCGGCTCACGCAGCCGACGCCGGTGAGCGGATAGGTGCAGCGGGGCACGAGCTTCGGCTCACCGGAGCGCGTGAAGAGCGTCATCATCACGTAGACGTCCTTGGCGCCGATGGCGAGGTCCATCGCGCCGCCGACGGCGGGGATGGCGTCGGGCTCACCGGTGTGCCAGTTGGCGAGGTCGCCGTCGAACGCCACCTGGTACGCCCCGAGGACGCACACGTCGAGGTGGCCGCCGCGCATCATCGCGAAGGAGTCGGCGTGGTGGAAGTACGCCGCGCCCGGCAGTTCGGTCACCGGGACCTTGCCGGCGTTGGTCAGGTCGGGGTCGACCGCGTCGCCCTCGGCCTTCGGCCCCATGTTGAGCATGCCGTTCTCGGTGTGCAGCACCACCCCGGAGTCGGCCGGCAGATGGTCGGCGATCTTGGTGGGCTGGCCGATGCCGAGGTTGACGAAGGCGCCCGCCGGGATGTCGCGTGCGATGACGGCGGCCAACTCGTCCATCGAGAGCCGGTGGTCGGCGGTCATCGGCGGCGTGGCGTCCGCCCGACCGCTCGCCGGGGTCCCCTCCGCTGCCGCGTATCCGGTCGTCGGTGTGGTGGTCATCGCGCCCCCTGCACGGTGTAGTGACGGGCCTCGACCTGGACGATCCGGTCGACGTAGATGGACGGGGTGGCCACGGCCTCGGGGTCGAGCTGCCCGGCCTCGACGACCTGGTCGACCTGGACGACGGTCGTCGTCGCGGCCGTGGCCATGACCGGTCCGAAGTTGCGGGCGGTCTTCCGGTAGACGAGGTTGCCCATCGTGTCCGCGCGGTGGGCGCTGATCAGCGCGTAGTCGCCCTTGATCGGGTACTCCAGCAGATACTTCCGGCCGTCGATCTCCCGCTCCTCCTTGCCCTCGGCGAGCGGAGTGCCGACCGCGGTCGGGCAGTAGAACGCTCCGATGCCGGCACCGGCCGCACGCATCCGCTCGGCGAGATTGCCCTGCGGCACGACCTCCAGTTCGACCTTCCCGGCACGGTAGAGGTCGTCGAAGACCCAGGAGTCGACCTGGCGCGGGAAGGAGCAGAGCACCTTGCGCACCCGGCCGGCGGCGAGGAGCGCGGCGAGCCCGACTTCGCCGTTGCCGGCGTTGTTGGACACGATGGTGAGGTCCTTGGCGCCCTGCCGGATGAGCGCGTCGATCAGGTCGAACGGCATGCCCGCCAGACCGAAGCCGCCCACGAGCACGGTGGACCCGTCCTCGATGCCGGCGACCGCCTCGTCGGCGCTCCGCAGGATCTCCGCCCTGCTCATGCGTCCACCCCCGTCACATCGCAGTTCTCCAGGACGACGGCCAGGCCCTGGCCGACCCCGATGCAGATCGCGGCGACGCCGTAGCGCTGCCTCGTCTCCCGCAGCACCTTGGCGAGCGTGCCGAGGATCCGGCCGCCCGAGGCGCCCAGGGGGTGGCCGATCGCGATGGCGCCGCCCTTCTGGTTGACGAGGGCGGGGTCGACCTTCCACGCGTCGAGGCAGGCGAGGGACTGCACGGCGAACGCCTCGTTGATCTCGACCGCGCCCACCTGGTCCCAGCCGATCCCGGCCCGGGCCAGCGCGCGGTTCGCCGCCTCGACCGGCGCGTAGCCGAAGTCCTGCGGCTCCAGCGCCATCACCCCGCGCCCGGCGATCCGGGCGACCGGGTCGGTCCCGATCGCCGCCGCGGCCCTCTCGCTGCCCAACAGCACCGCCGAGGCACCGTCGTTGAGGGGGCTCGCGTTGCCCGCGGTGATGGTGCCGCCCTGCTCCGGGGTGCGGAACACCGGCTTGAGCCCGGCGAGCACCTCCGGCGTGGAGCCGGCGCGGATGCCCTCGTCACGGGTGAGGTCGACGCCCTCGACCGGCGTCACCAGGTCGTCGTAGAAGCCCGACTCCCAGGCCGCGTGGGCGAGCCGGTGGGAGCGGGCGGCGAACTCGTCCTGCCGTTCACGGGTGATGCCGAAGCGCTCACGGAGCCGCTCGTTGGACTCGCCGAGGCTGACCGTCCACTCCTTCGGCATGCGCGGGTTGACCAGCCGCCAGCCGAGCGTCGTGGAGACCGCGGTGACGTCGCCGGCCGGGAACCCCTTCGCCGGCTTGGGCAGCACCCATGGGGCGCGCGTCATCGACTCCACGCCGCCGGTCAGCACCACCTCGGCGTCGCCGGACTCGATCAGCCTGCTGGCCGTCATCGCCGCGTCGAGGCTCGACCCGCACAGCCGGTTGACCGTGCTGCCGGGCACACTCACCGGGAGCCCCGCGAGCAGCGCGGCCATCCGGCCGACGTTGCGGTTCTCCTCGCCGGCGCCGTTGGCGTTGCCCCACACCACGTCGTCGATCGCGGCCGGGTCGAGCCCGGGCACCGTCGCGAGCGTCGAGGTGATGGCGGCGGCGGCGAGGTCGTCGGGCCGGACACCGGCCAGCGCGCCGTTGAAGCGGCCGAACGGCGTCCGCGTCGCGGCGTAGATGAAAGCACTCATGGCAGCGACGCTAATCCAGGGCCGCGATATTCTGAAGTACGCATATTCGACCTGATTGATATCGACGGCATATGGATGGCGTATGGATCTGCGGCACCTGAGGTACTTCGTGGCGGTGGCCGAGGAGCGTCACTTCGGGCGGGCCGCCGAGCGGCTCCACATGGCCCAGCCGCCGCTCTCCCAGCAGATCCGGCAGCTGGAGGCCGAACTCGGTGTCGAGCTGCTCCGCCGCACCACGCGCCGTGTCGACCTCACCGAGGCCGGCCGCGCCTATCTCGCGCGGGCCCGCGCGATCCTCGCCGACGTCGACGAGGCCGGCCATCACGCCCGGCGCGTGGCCGCCGGCACGGTGGGACATCTCGCGATCGGGTGCGTGGGCTCGGCGACGTACAGCCTGCTGCCCGCGCTCTCGCGGCGGCTGTCGGAGGCGCTGCCCGGTGTCGACTTCTCCTTCCGCGGCGAGATGCTCGCGCCCGACCAGGTGGAGGCGCTGCGCACCGGCGCGATCGATGTCGCGCTGCTGCGCCCGCCGTCGGCCGACCCCTCGCTCACCGTGCACGCCCTGCGCCGGGACCGGCTCGTCGTCGCCGTCCCGGTCGACCATCCACTCGCCCGCCGCAAGCGGCTGCGGGTGGCCGACCTGGCCGGGACGGACCTGATCGTGCACTCCGCCGACCGGCGATCGGTGATGTACGACGTCGTGATGGGCCTCCTGCGCGCCGCCGGGGTCGAGCCGCATGTCCGGCACGAGGTCGGCGAGACGTCGACGCTGGTCACACTGGTGGCCGGGGGCCTCGGGGTGGCGGTGGTGCCCGAGCCGGTGACGGCGCTGGCGCTCGACGGAGTCGCGTACCTGCCGCTGGCCGGGGCCGACGCGCGCGTGGAGCTGGCCGTCGCCCACCGCGCCGACCGCGCGGAGCCGCACCTGGAACGCACGGTGGGGATCATCCGGGCGGCGTTCTGAGGACCCCGTCGCGAGGGCGCGTCGAAGGCACGGTGGCCGGGGGCGGCGGCCGGGGCGCGGCGCTCGGGTCACACCGGCGGCGAGCCACGGCGGGCGGCGAGCCACGGCGGGCGACGGGCGACGGCGGCCCGGTCGGAGCTGCGACGTGGACGGGATGCCCGCCCGCTGGAGGTCGGGGGCGCGCTGCCCACCGGGGCGGGAGCAAGGAGGCCGACATGGCGAAGGACCGGGGCAAGGGCAAGCGGCTGGAGGAGGGCGACAAGGTCGCCTGGAGCAGTCACGGCGGCCGGGCCGAGGGCGAGGTGGAGAAGGAGATCACCGAGCGGACGGGGCCTGCACCGCAAACTCGTGCCCACGGCCGCCGAACGCTGTCTCCGGGGCCAGGGCGACGGCTCCACCCTGCCCGTCGTCGACACCGGCGAGGGCCGTCTCGGCGCGGCCATCTGCTGGGAGAACTACATGCCGCTGCTGCGCACCGCGATGTACGCCAAGGGCGTCGACCTGTGGTGTGCGCCCACCGTCGACGACCGCGACGCCTGGCAGGCGACGATGCGGCACATCGCCCTGGAGGGCCGCTGCTTCGTCCTCACGGCCGGACAGTATCTGCGCCGGGACGCGCTGCCCGACGACGTCCACCCCGTCCAGGGCAACGAGCCCGGCACCGTACTCATCGGCGGCGGATCCGTCATCGTCTCCCCGCTCGGTGAGGTCCTCGCCGGCCCCCTGCGGGACGGCGAGGGCATCCTGACCGCCGAACTCGACCTCGACGACCTCGCCCGCGCCCGGTTCGACCTCGACACCACCGGCCACTACGCCCGCCCCGACGTCTTCACCCTGCAGGTCGACGAGTCCCCCCGCGCCACCGTCACCGTCACCGGCGGTTGAACGGAGTCACCCGTCCCACGGGCACCCGACCCGAGGGAACCCGTCCGGCGGCTCCGCCCCGGAACGGGCCGCGAAGCTATCGTGCGGGGTGTGACGTTCAGTGGTGGTGGGGCAGGTGATGTGAGGCGGCCGGGTGCGCGGCTGCGGGTGACGGTGGACGCTCTGCGCGCGGCCAAGGCTCAGAGCCCGGAACTCTTCTCGTATCTGCTCGGCGGGACCGTCGACGAGGAGACGGCGCGGGCCGCGGCGGCGGACGGGGTGCCCCCGGAGTTCCTGGACTTCTGCCGTGTGCTGGACGGTGCGAGCTGCAGCCCGTCGGTGCAGATCTTCGGCCTGGAGGAGGCCCTCGGGCACCAGTTCTACTGCGATCCGATCATCGACTGCGTCCTGCCGCTGTCCCCGGAGAAGCTGTTCTGCGTCGGCATGATCCATGAGACGCCGGTCTACGTCGACCGGGCCGGCGGCGGTGTCCTCGGTATCCCCGACGAGCACCGCGAATGGCCGGACGCCGAGCGCTTCGAGCAACTGGCGCCCGGCCTGGAGGAGTTCTTCGTGGAGCGGCTGGCGACCGCCGCCTACGTACGGATCGGGCTGGTCGACGACGAGTCGGCGGAGTACGACGAGTGGCTGACCCTGCTGCGGCGGGCGGGGCTCGCGGCCTGACCCCGCCCGCCGCAGCAGGGT
>NZ_LIQX01000548.1 GCF_001418475.1 Streptomyces ossamyceticus
GCGGCTGTGACGGTCCACGCGGGCGATGCCAAGTGGGAGGGGGGACAGTCATGACCGCTGTCCTGTGTCGATCGGGAGTCACGTCCCCCGGTCGCTATGTCGCCGTGGGCGGGCGAAAGGTTGCCGCGTTCCGCCGGATCGTCGCCGCGCAGCACATGAGCCGTCCCCGCAGCGGAGCGCGCCATGGGCAACGCTGAAGGAGAGGGCCGTATGCGCCGCCGACGGGGAGCGGCACAGGAGCGCCGGGAGCAGGGGCTCCCGGAGTCCGAGTTCACCATGGAGCTGAAGGCTCCGCCCCCGCCGGCGGACGAGACCATGGAGCTCAAGGCCCCGCCCCCGCCGGCCGACGAGACGATGCAGCTGCGCGTGCTCGAACCGGGCATGCTCGACAGCCGGTCGGAGCAGTCGGCGACGGGCGGCAGGCGGGACAGGCGCAAGGCGGCCAGGCCGTCGGTTCGCGCCAGATTCCTGGCCGCCGTGGGCCCGCGCCTCGCCCCTTTGGCCCCGTATGCCCGCCGAATACGCCCGCAGTACCCGCGCCCGGGCCGTACCGACTGGCGGCGCTGGGTGCCGTCCTGGCGGCAGTCGCTGGGCGCCGGAGGGCTCGCCGTGGGGCTCAGCACCATGCTGCTGACCATCGCGTACGCCGCCACGGACATACCCGAGGACCTCAACACCTTCGCCACCCAGCAGGACAACGTGTACTTCTGGTCCGACGGCACGCCCATGGCCCGTACCGGCTGGGTGCGGCGCCAGGCGATGCCGCTGAAGGACGTCCCCGAGGACGTGCGCTGGGCAGTCCTCGCGGCGGAGAACTCGAGCTTCTACTCCGACCCCGGCATATCCTTCAGCGGTATCACCCGGGCCCTGGTGCGCACCGTGGGTGAGGGCGACACCCAGGGCGGCTCGACGATCACCCAGCAGTACGTCAAGAACGTCTACCTGACCCAGGACCGCTCGCTCGGCCGTAAGTTCAACGAGGCGATGCTCGCCCTCAAGCTCGACAACCAGATGAGCAAGGACGAGATTCTCGAGGGCTACCTCAACACCAGCTGGTTCGGCCGCGGCACCTACGGCATCCAGCGGGCCTCCCAGGCGTACTACGGCAAGGACGTCAGCCAGCTGAACGCGAGCGAGGCCGCCTTCCTCGCCTCCCTCCTCAAGGGCGCCGGCCTGTACGACCCCTCCCTCAGCCGGTCCAACCACGCCCGGGCCGTCGTGCGCTGGGAGTGGATTCTGGACCGGATGGTCGACATCGGCAAGCTCTCCAAGGCCGAGCGCGCCACGTACCGGACGTTCCCCGAGCCGCTGAAGCAGTCGAACCAGTACGACACCGGCAAGCAGAGCGACTACCTCGTGGAGCTGGCCGCCCAGTACGCGAAGAAGGCCGGGAACATACCGGCCCAGGAGTTCGACATGGGCGGCTACCAGATCTACACGACCTTCGACCGCAAGCGGCAGACCGAGCTGACCGACGCCGTCACGAAGGCCCGCGAGGGCGTCGCGAAGGACAGCCCCAAGAAGGCGAAGTCCACCCACTTCGGAGCGTCCTCCGTCGCCGCCGACGGACGGATCCTCGCCGTCTACGGCGGCCCCGACCACCGCAGACAGGGCTACAACGAGTCCAACTCGACCACCGTCCCGTCCGGCTCGGCGTTCCTGCCGTTCGTCTACGCCGCCGCCCTGGAACACGGCGTCGTCAAGGAGCGCGACGGACGGCCGACACCTGTCACCCCGCAGACGCTCTACAACGGTGACGACGGGGTCGTCATCACCACCCCCGAGGGCCCCTACTGGGACCGCAACGGCAAACGGGTCCGCGCCCGCAACGACGGCAAGCGGTCCTACGGCCAGATCACCCTGCACGACGCGCTCGCCAAGTCCGTGAACTCCCCGTTCATGCAGCTCGGCATGGACACCGGTCTGAACAAGGTGCGCTCCACCGCCGAGGCGGCCGGACTGCTGTCGTCCAGCTTCGGTGCGCAGGTGCCCGCCCTGTCCGTCGGCAGCGCCACGCCCAGTGCGATCCGCATGGCCAGCGGCTACAGCACGTTCGCCGCGGACGGCCGGCACACCGAGCCGTACTCGGTGCGGAAGATCACCCACAACGGATCCAAGGTCGGGATGTCCACACCCAAGCCGAAGCGGGCGGTGGGCGCCGAGGTGGCCCGGCAGGTCACCGAGGCGCTCACGGACGCCTTCCGCAGCGACCACCCCGCCTCGCCCGGCGCCGCCTCCTTCGAGGTCGCGGGCAAGGGCGGGACGACCCAGGACGACAAGGCCGCCTGGTACGTCGGCACGGCGGAGAAGGTGTCGACCGCGGTCGTCCTGTACCGGATCGACCTGTCCAAGAGCCTGGAGCCGCTGCGGCTCGACGGCATCGCCGGAACCCCCGGATCCGGCGTGCCCTACGACATCTGGTCCCGTGCGACGAGCGTCGGCTGACGCCCGATGAGCACCCGACCCGCCACCCTCGCAGAATGAGCCGCACATGAAGCCTGGCAGCAAGTCGCACAAAGGCCGCCGCCGCAAAGCACGTCAGCCCCGCCGCACCACCCGGCCGCAGTTCGTGACCCTGGCCGCGCTGCTCGTCGTCGCCTCCCTCGTCGGCGGCTACATGGTGCTGAACCGCACGACCAGTACAGCGCCGACCGCGTCGTCCTCCGGTGGCAAGGACGGCAAGGGCAACTCCGCCAAGAACGCCGAACCGAAGTGGGACGGCAAGACCAAGGTCATCGGGGACGGTTCCACGTCGTACACCGGCCCGCAGAAGGGGCAGCTGAAGGCCGTACCGCTCAAGCCGGGCGAGAAGCCCCCGCAGTTCGTCGTGTTCTCCTGGGACGGCGCCCTGGCCGGCGACGACAACCTCTTCGATCACTACCGGCAGATGGCCAAGCGCTACGACGCGCACATGACGTTCTTCCTCACCGGCATCTACCTGCTGCCGAAGGACAAGAGGAACCTCTACGACCCGCCGCAGCACGACAAGGGATCCGCCGCGATCAGCTACCCCACCGACGACCACATCCGCACCACGATCGAGGAACTCGGCGAGGCCTGGCGCGAGGGCAACGAGATAGGCACCCACTTCAACGGCCACTTCTGCGGGGCGAAGGGCGGCGGCGACTGGAGTGTCGAGGAGTGGAAGCAGGAGATCGAGGAGTTCAACTCCTTCCTGGAGAACTGGAAGACCAACACCGGCTTCACCGACATGGACCCGCTGCCCTTCGACGTCAAGGCCGTCACCGGCGGCCGCGCGCCCTGCCTGGAGGGGCAGAAGAACCTCATGAAGGCGGTCAAGGGCTTCGGCTACCGCTACGACGCCAGCTCGCCCGGCGCCTTCCAGGTGTGGCCCGCGAAGAAGGAGGGCGTCTGGGACTTCCCGCTGCAGATGCTCCCGTTCAACGACGAGTACCAGGCGTTGTCGATGGACTTCAACTTCCTCTACAACCAGTCGGACGGCAAGACCGACGGTGACCCGGCGATGCACTCGACCTGGCAGCGGGAGACCATCGACACCTACATGTCCGGCTTCAACCGCGTCTACTACGGCAGCCGCGCACCGCTGTTCATCGGCAACCACTTCGAACAGTGGAACGGCGGCATCTACATGAACGCCGTCGACGAGATCATCAAGAACGTCTGCACCAAGAAGGACGTGAAGTGCGTGTCCTTCCAGGAGTTGGCCGACTGGATGGACGTACAGAAGCCGTCGACCCTGGCGAACCTGCGCAATCTGGACCCTGGTCAGTCGCCGGACTGGGCGACAGTGGTCAAATAGTCTTCCCGTTCTCCGACTTGTTATTCCCCCCGACCTACTTCGCTTGAGGAGGTCATGTAAAGATTCGGACCCCGGGTACGACCAACTCGGGGGCAAGGAGAATGCAGTGAGATCAAGGACGTTGAGCCTCGCAGGCTCGACCGTCGCGGCGGCCGTACTGGCCACCGCGCTGCTGCCCATGACCGCCGCGCAGGCCGCCGGGTCGACGCCCAAGGTCACGAAGGCGACCAAGGACGCGTTCGGTCGGGTCGCGGACAACGTGATCACCGACCGCACGGCCGTGCTCGTCGGTGGTGGGGCGACCCGCAAGTCGCTGAAGCCCACCGGTGGCGTCAAGCTGTCCAGCGCCCAGAAGAAGGTCGAGGACGGCAAGCTGAGCGCCCTGCGCGCCACCAAGGCGCGTCTCGCGACCCTGGGCGAGGCCTACACCTCGGCCGACACCGCGGTCACCGTCGACAGCACCAAGGTCAAGGGCACGAAGGCCACGGTGAAGATCACCGAGCGGACGAGCCTGAAGTACAAGAAGATACGTGGCGACGAGCCCGCCTCCACGGGCTTCGAGGCGCACCACCAGCTCACCTTCACGGCGTCCGGTGGCACGTGGCAACTGACCGCCATGAAGGGCACGGACGGCGGCGCCCAGCGCATCAACGACCCCGTCGCCCCGGCCGCTGACGCCAAGCTGAGCCGTACGCCCATGGCCGTCCACCAGGCTCCGAAGGCCGCCACCAGCTGGCCCGCTCCTTCCGCGCCGAAGACGATCAACGGCGGGAAGTACAACTACCAGGCGATGGTGGCGTACACCGAGAAGTACTGGAAGAACTACAACCCGGCGTACCGCAAGTACAACTCGATGGGTGGCGACTGCACCAACTACCTCAGCCAGGGTCTCCTGGCGGGCGGCTGGCAGCAGATCTCCAAGGTGACGCCCGAGGAGTACGACACCTGGTACTACGCCTCGAACGGTACGGCCGACGCGTGGATCGGTGTCAACGAGTGGTCCTGGTTCACCCAGACCGCCCAGCGCACCACCCCGCTCGCCAACGTCTACCAGATGGACATCGGTGACGTGCTCCAGGTCGACTTCAACCGGGATGGCGACAAGGACCACTCGATGATGGTCACCTTCCGCAGCAGCAGCGGCGTCCCGTACCTGACGTACCACGACGCGGACACCTACCGCCGTTCGGTGGCGAGCATCATCGCCTCGTACCCGAACTCGTACTACTACGCGTACCGCACCTGAGCGGGCCGACTCCCGTCGGGCCTCTCAGGAGCCCGGGCCGGCGCCCTCTCCGCCTTCGGTGAGGGCGTCGGCCCTTTTCCGCCTGCCCTCCTCGGTCTCGGCCCGCACCCGGTCGTCCCGCTCCGCCTGGGCCGGATGCCGGGCCCGCCAGTACGGGCTGTCGTGCGGCAGCGCCGAGCCGACCCTGCCGTACATCCCGAACGTCATCAGCAGGACGCCGACGACAAAGCTGAACAGGACGTTCGGGATGCGGAACGCGAGGAAGTTGGAGTCGGTGTCCAGTAGGGCCATGTTGCCGAAGCCGCTCAGGATGAACAGGACGCCCAGCGTCATGTTCAGCGTGGAGGCGAAGTTGCCGCCGATCACCATGCCGACGAGCAGCAGCAGCCCGACCGCGATCGACAGGACGCTCAGCGTGCCGTTCGTGTTCAGCCCCGCGACCTGGTCGCCGTGCGTGTCGAACCAGCCGACCTTGTCGATCAGGCCGAGGATGCCGAAGGTGACCAGGAACAGACCCATCAGGCCCGCCCCGAACCGGTAGACCCGGCTCAGCCGGTGGTCCACGGGAAGGTGCTCGTCGATCCTGATCCGCCGCCGGGGACCCGCGTGCTTGCCCTGGGACCGCAGGGAGTGTGTGGCATGCGTGGCCATATCCGCCTCCTAGGCGTGAGCGGAGGCCTCCGTACCCCTTCAGCATCCGTCGGGGTGCCCCGGCGGGCAAACCGGCCCCGCCCGTCAGGCGCTCCCGCCACGCTCCTTGCGGATCTGGTCGACCACATGGGACACCGTCTGCCGGACGGACTCCGTCTCGGTCAGGAAGTGCCAGTAGTCGGGGTGCCGGCCCTCCAGCGTGGCGACCGCGCGATCCAGCCGGGCCACGGAGTCGTCGAGCGGGCGGGCGTGCCGGGGATCGGGCGTGGAACGGCCCGCCATGGCGAGTCGCTGCGCGTCACGGATGGCGAACCGGGTGCGGTCGATCTCCTGCTGCGGGTCCTTCTGCACCGCGTTCAGCCGCCGCAGCCGGTCGCCCGCAGCGGAGACCGCCTCGTCGGTCCGGTTCAGCAGCGCCCGCACGGTCGACAGCAGCGCCGTCGCGTCCGGCCAGCGCTGCGCGTCACGCGCGGCACGCGCCTCGCGCAGCTTCAGCTGGGCCTGCTCGACGTCGGCCGCGGCCTGGTCCGGCACCTGCTGGAGGTCCTGCCAGCAGGCCGCCACGAATCTGCGCCGCAGCTCGCTCAGCATCTGCGGCACCTGACCCGCCCGGGTGCCCAGCGCCTCCGCGCGGGTCCGCAACGACACCAGCCGGTGGTCGATCTCGGCGGCCTTCTCCGGCAGCCGCTCGGCCTCCGCCCTTACCGCCTCCGCCTCCCGCACGACCCGGTCGGCGCGCTCCAGCGTCTCCGCCACGCCGTGCCGGCCGGCCCCCTGGTTGAGCTTGGTCAGCTCCGGGGCGAGCGCGGCGAGTCGCGCGGCGAGGTCGTCCGCCTTCAGCCCCGACTCCCGTACGGCGTCCAGGGCGTTGGAGGCGGCGAGCAGCCCCTGCCGGGCGCGCTCCACGGCCGGGGCGAGCCGGGCCAGCTGCGTCTCGGCCTTGCCGAGCAGCGGGCCCAGCCCCTCGGCGAAACGGTCCAGCTCCTGCTTGACCCGCCCCAGCTCGTCCTTGGCGGCGGTCAGCTCGGTCCGGGCGCGGGCGGCGGCGGACGCCTCCAGGTCGTCCCGGTCCAGATCATGGGCGTCGACGGCGGCGATGTACCGGCCGCTGACCTCGTCGATCCGCCGGCCGAGCGCCTCGAAGCCGGAGACCGCCTGGCGGGCGGCGGGGGAGTCGTCCACCGCCGTGATGGTCTCTATGGAGATCCGCAGGTCGCGCTGGGCGGTGTCCAGCTCGTAGAACGCGGCCGCGGCCGCGT
>NZ_LIQX01000549.1 GCF_001418475.1 Streptomyces ossamyceticus
GGGCGGGCCGGGGCGGGCCGGGTCCGCCGGGGCGGAAGCGGCTGGACGCGGTGGCGGGCGAGGCGGAAGCGGCTGGACGCGGTGGCGGGCGAGGAGCGGTAGGCCGAGCGTGCCGCCGCGGGCCCGAAGCGGCACCCCACCTGCCCGAAGTCGGCGAGTGGCCGCATCCGAGGCCAGGGACAGGCGGGTCCGAGCTCGGCCGGTGGTGGCGTCTGCGGCCGGCGAGCGCCCGGGGCCACGGCCGGCGGGCGGCGCCCAGGGCCGGGCGAGCCGTGATGTCCGCTCTCGGCGGCGGCACCGGACGAGCGGGCGGCGGCGGTGTGTTCCGGGTGCTCCGGCGAACTCCGCATGTTCGGCCATCAGTTCGCCGAGTCGGGGTATCCGGAAGGCGACAGTGACCCTTCGAGGGGAGGCTTGCATGCCGCTCACCTTCCGCAAGAGCTTCCGGATCCTGCCGGGCGTGCGCCTGAACATCAACAAGCGCTCATGGTCCATCACCACCGGTGGCGACCACGGGCCACGCCACACCCGCAGCAGCACGGGACGCCGTACGACCTCCATGGATCTGCCCGGCCCGTTCGGCTGGCGCCGCACACGCTCGACCCGGTCACGCCGGGGGTGAACGGGGAGGGGGCGGCGCTCGGGAGAACTGCGCCGCACCCTCACAGGTCCGGCCCGTCGTCCGTCGCGGGCGGCCCGGGTCATCGCTCGACCTGACCCGACGCCCGGGCGGGCCCGGCGGCAGCCTGTTGCGCCGTTCCCTGGTGCCCGTCCGATCCGACCGTGCAGGTCGGACGCGCCGGCCCGGCGGTTCAGCGGCGGCACCACGACGGCGGCCGGGGACGGCGGCGCCGACCAGCGCCGCCGCGCCGTCACGCGCCGCCACGGGACTCGGTACGTCGCCGTCGTCCGCCGCCGGACCGGTGTCCGTCCCGGTCTCGCCGCGTCGCCGTGGACCCGGCACCGGGGCGGCCGGCGGCGTGGTCTCGCACGGGACCCCGTCCACCGGCTCGGGTACCAGTCCGGTGGCACTTCCTCCTGGTGTTGCGGATTTTGTCCTGCGGGTCGTTTCACTGGGGAATCGGGGCAGTTCGGCCGGTTCTCCTCATGCCCTGCGCCGAATGCCGCCCCCAGGGCGCAACTCGCTTCGCGTCAAGGGAAGTTCATCCCGCCGAGCGGCGCACTCAGGCGCGCCGGAAAGCGCGTACGCGGCGCGCGAGCCGGGTCACGGCCCGAAGAGCGCCGTCGCCAGTGCCGCCCCCGCGGAAGCCATGGAGCCGTCGTGGACCACCGCGTACTGGTGGACCGCGGACGGCGACGCCCCGGTGCCGCCGACCGCGAACAGCCCGGCGGCGGTGGCACAGCCGCATTTCATCCGCCGGTCCATGCGGTCCAGACAGTCCGTCACCTCGGCGAGTGCGGCGCGCGAAGGCCGCGTTCCGGCGGGGTGGGACGGGAGGTTCGTCATGGTGGACTCCTGTCGTCGAGGACGGTCACGGCGTCGCGGACGGTCACGGCGTCGAGGGCGGTCACGGCGTCGCGGACGGTCACGGCGTCGCGGACGGATTCAGCCCGCGTGACCTCCGCACCCTCCATCGCCGTTCGGAGCACACTTCCGTTACTCCTCCGGGGAGAAGTGGCATCTCTCACACGGGAGTACGAGCGCCACCGGTCGCCCACCCACCCGAACGGTCCACCCGGACATCATGTTCATCTCATATCTGAGATAGCCTCACCGCATGACCGACGACTACCTCGCACGCATCGGCAGGCTCATCCGTGACGCCCGACAGCATCGTGGCTGGACACAGTCGCAGTTGGCGGAGGCTCTGGGGACGAGTCAGAGCGCAGTGAACCGTATCGAGCGCGGCAACCAGAACATCAGCCTTGAGATGATCGCTCGCATCGGTGAGGCCCTGGACAGTGAGATCGTCTCGCTGGGGTACGCGGGTCCGATGCATCTGCGGGTGGTCGGCGGGCGCCGACTCTCCGGTTCGATCGATGTGAAGACCAGCAAGAACGCGTGTGTCGCACTGCTGTGCGCCTCCCTGTTGAACAAGGGGCGCACGGTGCTGCGCCGGGTGGCCCGGATCGAGGAGGTGTACCGCCTGCTGGAGGTGCTCGGTTCCATCGGCGTCCGCACCCGCTGGATCAACGACGGCGTCGACCTGGAGATCGTGCCGCCGGCCGAGCTGGACCTGGCGGCGATCGACGCCGAGGCGGCCCGCCGCACCCGGTCGATCATCATGTTCCTCGGCCCGCTGCTGCACCGCATGGACCACTTCAAGCTGCCGTACGCGGGTGGCTGCGACCTCGGTACGCGGACCATCGAGCCGCACATGATCGCGCTGCGCCGGTTCGGGCTGGACATCACCGCGACGGAGGGCCTCTACCACGCCGAGGTGGACCGGTCCGTCACACCGGACCGCCCGATCGTGCTGACCGAGCGCGGCGACACGGTGACCGAGAACGCGCTGCTCGCCGCGGCCCGCCACGACGGTGTCACCGTCATCCGCAACGCCTCGTCCAACTACATGGTCCAGGACCTGTGCTTCTTCCTGGAGGCGCTCGGCGTGCGGGTCGAGGGCATCGGCACGACCACGCTCACGGTGCACGGGGTTCCGCACATCGACGTGGACGTCGACTACTCGCCCTCCGAGGACCCGGTCGAGGCGATGAGCCTGCTCGCCGCGGCGGTCGTCACCGAGTCGGAGCTGACGGTGCGCCGGGTGCCGATCGAGTTCCTGGAGATCGAGCTGGCGGTCCTGGAGGAGATGGGCCTCGACCACGACCGCACGACGGAGTACTTCGCCGACAACGGCCGTACCCGTCTGGTGGACCTCACGGTCCGGCCCTCGAAGCTCCAGGCACCGATCGACAAGATCCACCCGATGCCGTTCCCCGGCCTGAACATCGACAATGTCCCGTTCTTCGCTGCCATCGCCGCCGTCGCCCAGGGCAAGACCCTCATCCACGACTGGGTGTACGACAACCGGGCGATCTACCTCACCGACCTCAACCGCCTCGGCGGCCGCCTCCAACTCCTCGACCCGCACCGGGTGCTCGTCGAGGGCCCGACCCGCTGGCGCGCCGCCGAGATGATGTGCCCGCCGGCCCTGCGCCCCGCCGTGGTCGTCCTCCTCGCGATGATGGCCGCCGAGGGCACGTCCGTCCTCCGCAACGTCTATGTCATCAACCGCGGTTACGAGGACTTCGCCGAGCGCCTCAACACGGTGGGGGCACAGATCGAGACCTTCCGGGACATCTGACGCCCTTCGGAAAAAAGTGCCGCCACACCCATCCTGACCTGTATAAACGCGAGGCGGGAGAGGGGGTGGCGGTGCCTCTGGGACTTTTCTGGGACTTTTGGCCGGGACCGAAAGCTCCGGCTGGCTGCGTCCTCAGCATGCTGCGTCATCGGGAAAATATCGGCCTGAGCGTGAGTAAGAGAACCAAGAGGTCAGAGGTCATTTCCTGGCCCTGCAAAGATCGCGTGAGGAGCTCGGAGCGTCAAACGAGCGTCACGGCCGGCGATCCGGCCTACACGCCTCGGGCAGGAACGTCACCGCGAACGCCGCGGCTACCGCGACAGCGAGGATGGCGAGGATGGCGGCGGAACCGAGGTGCTGACCCACCACGATCCGGCGGGCAGTAACCGTGGTCCCTGCCCACCCGACGCGTCCACGGTTCACGACTTCCGGATCAGAGGTGCATCGGTGCGGGCGGCGATGTCCTCGGCGGTGACATCCGGCGCGCACTCCACGAGAGCGAGGCCCTCGGGTGTGACGTCGAGGACGCCGAGGTCGGTGATGATGCGGTGGACGCACTGTTCGCCGGTGAGCGGCAGGGTGCATTCGGTGAGGATCTTCGGGCTGCCGTCCTTGGCGGTGTGCTCCATGAGGACGATGACGCGGCGGGCGCCGTGGACGAGGTCCATCGCGCCGCCCATCCCCTTGACCATCTTGCCCGGGATCATCCAGTTGGCCAGGTCGCCCGTGGCGGAGACCTGCATCGCGCCGAGCACGGCGGTGTCGATGTGGCCGCCCCGGATCATGCCGAAGGACAGGGCCGAGTCGAAGAAGGAGGCCCCGGGCAGCACCGTGACGGTCTCCTTGCCCGCGTTGATCAGGTCGGGGTCGACCTCGGCCTCGGTCGGGTACGGGCCGGTGCCCAGAATGCCGTTCTCCGAGTGCAGGACCACATGGACGTCCGGGGGCAGGTGACCGGGGATGAGGGTGGGCAGGCCGATGCCGAGGTTGACGTAGGAGCCGTCGGTGAGTTCGGCGGCGGCGCGGGCGGCCATCTGGTCCCGGGTCCAGCCCGGCCGCGTTCCGGGGGTGGTGCTCATGCTCGTACGGCTCCTCGTGTCGACGACGCGGAAAGGGAGAGCCGCTCGATCTGCTTGTCGGCGGCCTCGGCCGGGGTGAGGACCACGATCCGCTGGACGAAGATGCCCGGCAGGTGGATCTCGTCCGGGCTCAGCGCGCCCGGCTCGACGAGCTCCTCCACCTCGGCGACGGTGATGCCGCCCGCCATGGCGGCCAGCGGGTTGAAGTTGGCGGCGGACTTACGGAAGACCAGGTTCCCGTGGCGGTCGCCGCGCCAGGCCCGGACGATGGCGAAGTCGGTGGTGATGCCGTGCTCCAGGACGTACGCACGGCCCGCGAAGTCGCGGGTCTCCTTGGGCGGGGAGGCCACCGCGACCGTGCCGTCGGGCCGGTGACGCCAGGGCAGCCCGCCCCTGGCCACCTGGGTGCCCACCCCTGCCGGGGTGTAGAAGGCGGGGATGCCCGCTCCCCCGGCACGCAGCCGTTCGGCCAGCGTGCCCTGCGGCACCAGCTCCACCTCCAGCTCGCCCGACAGGTACTGACGGGCGAACTCCTTGTTCTCGCCCACGTAACTGCCCGTGACACGGGCGATCCGGCCGTCGGCCAGCAGGACGCCCAGTCCGCGCCCGTCCACGCCGCAGTTGTTCGACACGACTTCCAGGCCGGTGGTGCCCTGGGCGTGGAGTGCCCGGATGAGTACACCGGGGATGCCGCTGAGGCCGAAGCCGCCGACGGCCAGCGACGCGCCGTCGGGGATGTCGGCGACCGCCTCGGCGGCGCTCGCGCGGACCTTGTCCATGGGAGAGAGGGCCTTTCTGTCGTGGCTGTCCTGCGTGGTCGCCGGTTCAGGCGTCCGCGCGCAGGGCATCGGAGATCGACTTGGTGCCGCCGTGCGCGGTGAGTCCTCCGTCGACCGGTATCTCGGCCCCCGTGATGAAGGACGCCTCGTCGGAGAGGAGGAAGACGACGAGCGGGCTGATCTCGTCGACGGTTCCGGTCCGGCCGAGCGGTGTCTCGCGGACGTTCGCCTCCCGGAAGGCGGGCGCCGCGGAGGCGGTCATGTCCGTTTCGATGAAGCCGGGGTGAATGGTGTTCACGCGGATGCCGGCGGGCCCCAGTTCCATGGCGGCGGTCCGCGACAGGCCGCGCAGCGCCCACTTGCTGGCCGTGTAGGCGACCGGGTAGTGGGCGGTGAGCGCCGCGGTCGAGCCGACGTTCACGATCGAGGAGCCGGGTGGCATCAGCGGGGTGAGGTGCTGGATGCCCAGCAGCGGGCCGGTGACGTTGACCGCGTGGACGTGGGCCATGTCCTCGGGGCGTACGGCGTCGAGACGGGCTCGCCAGGTGACGCCTGCGTTGTTGACCAGGCCGTGCACCTGCCCGTACGCCTCACGCAGGTCGGCGGCGAGTTCGGCCCAGTCCTTCTCGTTCGTGACGTCGAGACGGCGGCAGCCGGGTGACTCCGAGACGTCGGTGGCGATGACGCGGGCGCCCTCGCGGGTCAGCGCCTCGGCCTCGGCGGCGCCCTGGCCGCGGGCGGCGCCGGTGACCACGACGACCTTGCCGAGCAACCGCTTGGAGTGGAGGTCGGTCACGGCCGCTCCCGGGAGCGGCGTCGGGCGACGGGAACGGTCATGGGGTCCGGGCCGGCCACCACGGTGTTGGAGACGGAGCCGATGCCCTCGACGGTGAGGGTGACCGTGTCGCCGGGCTTCAGGGGAGGCGGGGACTGCTCACCCCGTACACCCCAAAGCTCGGCGAGGCAGCCGCCGTTTCCGCAGGTCCCGGAACCGAGGACGTCGCCGGGGCGGACGACGGTGCCGCGTGAGGCGTAGGCGGCCATCTCCTCGAAGGTCCAGCTCATGTTGGACAGCAGGTCCTTGCCCACGACCTCGCCGTTGATCTCGGCGGTGAGCGCCAGGCGCAGGAAGCCGTCCGCGTCGCGGTACTTGGCCAGCTCGTCGGCGGTGACCAGGTAGGGACCCAGCGTGGTGGCGGTGTCCTTGCCCTTGCAGGGGCCGAGGCCGACCTTCATCTCGGCGGACTGCAGGTCCCGTGCCGACCAGTCGTTGAAGACGGTGTAGCCGACGATGTGGTCGCGGGCCTGCTCCGGGGTGAGGTCACGGCCCTCCTTTCCGATCACGGCGGCGACCTCCAGCTCGAAGTCGAGCACGCTCGACCCCGGCGGCATGGGGATGTCGTCGTGCGGCCCGTACATCGCGTAGGGGTTGCCGAAGTAGAACGTCGGGGCCGCGTACCACCGCTCCGGTACCCCCGCAGCCCCGTCCACGGACCGCCGTACGCCCTCGACGTGTTCCTCGAAGGTGACGAAGTCCCGCACGGTGGGCGGCTGGAGCGGCGCCAGCAGTCGTACGTCACGGACGTGGGGGCCGGCCGGGACGTCGAGGGTCGCGGAGCCCGCGTCGAGCAGTTCGGGCAGGCCGCCGCCCTCGGCGAGCAGGCCGGTCAGTGAGCTGACGCCGGGCAGGGGGTGGAGTGTGCCGTCCTCTGAGACGACGGCCACGTGGCGTCGGTTGCGGTACTCGTACGCGGCGAAACGCATGGCGGTTTCCTGTCGGCTGTCGGCGTGAGGCGTGGCACGAAGGCCGGGGATGCGGCAGGGGAGAGTCAGGGCAGTTGACAGGGCAACCGCACCCCCGGGGACTGAGGGCTCCGCCGATCAGACCGGCGGAGCGACGAAGACGCCGCGGTCGACGTCGTTGAAGGACTCCTTGGTGACCAGTTCGTTCATGGGGTTGGCGGTGCCCCACTGGTCGGTGACCTCGGGCTGGGAGAAGTCGTAGACGTGCGGGTGCCAGGTGTCCTCGTCCAGGAGCTCCAACTCCGTCGTGTACTCGACGGTGTTGCCGTGCGGGTCGAGGAAGTAGGTGAAGGTGTTGTCGCCCGCCATGTGCCGGCCCGGCCCCCAGATCTTGCGGGCACCGGAACGGATGACACGGCCGGAGCCGCGCATGTACTCGTCGATTCCGCGCATCTCGAAGGAGATGTGGTGCAGCGAGGTGTGCGGGCCCTTGGCGATGGCCATGGAGTGGTGCTGGTTGCTGATCCGCATGAAGTGCATGACGTCGCCGATGTGCGGATGGCCGAGCGTGTCGGACAGCCGGAAGCCGAGGTGCTCCTCGTACCACGCCTTGGTCCTGTCCAGGTCAGGCGAGTTGAGGACGACGTGCGACAGCTTGACCGGGATCGACTCCTTCTCCTCGATCTTGCGGTGCTGCCGCACCTCGACGTCCGCCAAGACCTCGATGGTGCGCCCGTCGACGTCGAAGAAGCGGAAGCCATAACCGCCGCCGGGTGTTTCCGCCTTGCCCGGCCGGGAGATCAACTGCACTCCCCCGGCGAGGAGTTGCTCGGCGAGCGTGTCCACGTCAGCCGGGCTCGCGGCACCGTAGGAGACGAGATCGAGACGCTTCTCCTCGGCCTTGCGCAGCCGGACGACGTACTGTTCCGGGCTGCCCTCGGCGGCCAGGAAGGAAATGCCGGAGTCCTCGGCGACCTTGGTCAGGCCCCAGACTCCGGCGTAGAAGTCGAGCTGCTTGTCGTAGTCGGGCACGGCGAGGTCGACGTGCCGGAGGTGGGTGAGCAGGCGGTTGTTCATGGGGGGGCTCCTCAGACGAGGTCGAGCAGAGCGGCGGCGTTTTTGCCGCGGACGGAGTGGAAGTCGGTGTCGGGCAGGTCCGCGGCGCGCAGCGCGCCGAGCGGGTCGTCGGTGCCCATGTCGAAGGGGAAGTCGGAGCCGAGCAGGACCCGTTCCGGGCCGACCGCCCGCAGCAGCTCCCGCAGCACCTGCGGGTCGTGGACGAGGGAGTCGAAGTACAGCTGCGTCAGATAGCTGCTCGGTTCCCGCTCACACCCCCGGGCGTCGGGACGGGCCCGCCAGGCATGGTCGGAGCGGCCGATGTGGGTGGGCAGGTAGCCGCCGCCGTGCGCCGCGATCAGCTTCAGGCCCGGATGACGGTCCAGGACGCCGGAGAAGATCAGATGGGAGAGGGCGACCGCGTTCTCGGTGGGCTGGCCGACGGTGTTGGACAGGTACCACTGGTCCAGGCGCTCGTCGAGGGAGCAGCCGAACGGGTGCAGGAAGACCAGGGCGCCCGTCTCCTCCGCACGGGACCAGAAGGCTTCGTACGCCGGGGCCGACAGTTCGTGGCCGGGCGCGTGCGAGGAGATCTCCACGCCCCTCAGCCCCTGGTCCAGGGCGTGGTCGAGCAGGCCGACCGCGAGGTCGGGATGCTGGAGCGGGACCAGGCCCAGGCCGTGCAGGCGGTCGGGAGCCTTCGCACAGTGTGCGGCGGTGCCCTCGTTGGCCAGTCGGCAGACCTTCTCGGCCAGTTGGGGCTCGGCCCAGTAGTGGTAGTGGGAGGGCGAGGGGCTGACCAGCTGAATGTCCACGCCCTGCGCGTCCATGGCCGTCAGGCGCACCGCGGCGTCCGTCAGCTTCGGCACACGCGCGCCGACCATCGGACCGCTCACGGCCAGGGCCGCCGGGCCGTTGCGGCGCGCGTCGAGGGCGCGGGCCTCGGCGAGACCGGGATGACCGGCGACGGCCTCCTCGACCTCCGGGAGCAGGAGGTGGGCGTGGACGTCGATGGTCGGCGCGGAGGATGCGGTGGTGGTCACGGGCGCTCCTTGAGGAGGTTCATGGTGCGGCCGACCAGCCCGGCGATGTCGGCGTCGCGCACACCGTCCAGCTGCCACTGGCCGATCTGCAGCGACGCCTCGACGACGGTGCGCACCCGGGGAATGCGGCGGTCGTGGTAGGCCTGGAGCAGCTCGTCGTCCCAGTCCCGGCCGTCGGCCACGGCCCCGCTGAGCAGCTCGGCGAGGACGAGGGCGTCCTCCAGGGACATGGCCGCGCCCTGGGCCATGGTGGGCGGGCAGCAGTGGGCGGCGTCACCGATGAGCACGACCCGGCCCCGGTGCCAGGAGTCCTCGACCAGCAGGCGGTCGAACCAGGTGTAGTTGACCTTCTTCGGGTCGGTGATGTGCTCGGTGATCTCCGGCCAGACCCCGCCGTAGCTCTGGGCCAGGCGGCGCATCTCGTCGGCGTAGCCGGCCGGGTCGATGGAGGCGCGGTCGCGGCACCCTTCGACGACGTACGCGTAGATGGTGTTCTCGCTGGTGGGGCAGTAGCCGGCGATGTAGGCGGGGCCGCCGTAGGCGAGGTCGGTGCGCGTCACGCTCTCGGGCCGCGGGGCGGCGATGCGCCAGATGGCCATGCCGGTCGGCTCGGGTTTGTCCGAGATGCCGATCGCGGCGCGGGCCGCGGAGTTGACTCCGTCGGCGCCGATCACCAGGTCGTAGCGGCCCTCGCTGCCGTCGCTGAAGCTCACCGACACGCCGTCGGCGTCCTGCTCCAGCGCTTCGGCGGTGATGCCGAGGCGAACGCCGGCGCCGGAGGCGCGGACCGCGTCGATGAGGATCTGCTGCAGCTGGGGGCGCTGCATGCCGAGGGTGGCGGGCAGGTCCTCGCCGCCGGTCTGGATGTCCTCGGCGACGAACAGGACGGTGCCGTCGGGGGTGGTCACGCCCAGCGAGCCGAAGGCGTATCCGGAGGCTTTCACCCGTTCCCACACGCCCAGTTCGCGCAGGACCCGCAGGGCGTTGCCCTGGAGGGTGATGCCGGAGCCGGTGGTGGCGTTCCAGTCCGGCTTGGCCTCGATCAGGTCGACGGCGATGCCGGCGCGGCGCAGCAGGATGGTGACGGCGTTGCCTGAGGCGCCCCCGCCGATGACCAGGACGGTGGGTGTGCCCCCGGCCGGAGGCTGGGAGAGAGTGCGGCTGTCAGCCATGTCGGGGATTCCTCCCGGGGTTGGGCCGCGCGACTTCGGGCGGCGGGGACTGCGGCTCACCCGCTGTGAGTGCGGGCCAGAGGTGGGGACGGATAACCCGGCGAAGCGGGTGGGGCGGTGGGGGCCGGATGCGCCG
>NZ_LIQX01000055.1 GCF_001418475.1 Streptomyces ossamyceticus
GGCGCGTCACTGTGCGAGGTGCCGCTCGATCGTCTCCACCTTGGAGGTGAGGCCGTCGGTCACGCCGGGGCGGATGTCCGCCTTCAGGACCAGGGAGACCCGAGGGGCGCGTTCCTCGACCGCGGCGACGGCACGGCGGACGACGTCCATGACCTCGTCCCAGTCGCCCTCGACGGAGGTGAACATCGCGTCGGTACGGTGCGGCAGACCTGATTCCCGGACGACCCGGACGGCGTCNNCCCACGTCCTCGCCGACGCCGAGCGGCGTCACGGAGAAGGCGACGATCACGCGTTCACGATCCCTTCCTTGCGGGCGCGGGTGGCGATCACCGCGTCCTCGGCCTCACGGCGCAGCCTGCGCTCCGCGAAGAAGCCGCCGGCGGGCAGCACGGAGAGGGCGAAGTAGAGCGCGGCGGTCTTCAGCGACCACTTCGTGCGGTTCCAGGCGTCGGCCCAGAAGACCAGGTACAGCAGGAAAAGGATGGCGTGGACCCAGCCCATGACGGGCACCGCGTTGAACTCCGTGGTCCGCTTCAGCACCGAGCAGACGAGCAGCAGCAGGAAGGAGACGGCCTCGGGGGCGGAGACGAGGCGCAGGCGGCGGAGGGCGGAGGCGGTCTTTATGTCCACGGGTCACCTTCGGGTGGGGTCGGCGGGCGAGTCGTCGAGCTTTGTGAACGCATGCACAAGCGCGGTCCATTCTGGCATCCGTCAACCTCCCGAATGCCCCAGGGGTCCCCTCAGGGTCGAGATCACCCTCTGGACCCTGTCCTGTCCGGCCATCGGCCGGTTACCGTCACCCCGTGGCAATGTTCCGACTTCAAGGCAGCAAGGTGCTCGCCGTCGACATGACCGGGGACGCCGTGAAGGCGAAGAACGGCTCGATGGTCGCGTACGACGGTCAGATGTCGTTCAAGAAGCTGAGCGGCGGTGGTGAGGGCCTGCGCGGGATGGTGACGCGGCGCCTCACGGGTGAACAGATGACGTTGATGGAGGTCACCGGACAGGGAACCTGCTGGTTCGCGGACCGGGCCTCCGAGATCAACCTCGTGAATCTTCAGGGGGACAAGCTGTATGTGGAGTCGAGCAATCTGCTCGCGACGGATTCCGGACTGCGGACGGGCACGAGCTTCACGGGGCTGCGCGGCGCCTCGCAGGGCAACGGCCTGTTCACCACGACGATAGAGGGCCACGGCCAGGCGGCGATCATGTCCGACGGCCCGGCGGTGGTGCTGCGCGTGAGCCGTCAGTACCCGCTGACGGTGGACCCGGGGGCGTACATCGCCCACCAGGGCAACCTCCAGCAGTCGTTCCAGTCCGGTGTGACGTTCCGCACGCTCCTCGGGGAGGGCGGCGGCGAGGCCTTCCAGATGCGCTTCGAGGGCGACGGTCTCGTCTATGTCCAGCCGAGCGAGCGCAACACGATCGCGGGAGACGTGTGAGATGCCCTTCCGTGAGATCAACTCGAAGATGATCGAGGCGACCGTGATGCCCGGCCAGCGGCTGTTCAGCCAGCGCGGGGCGATGCTCGCCTACAAGGGCGAGGTGTCCTTCACGCCCAACATCCAGGGCGGCCAGGGCGGTATCGCGTCGATGATCGGCCGCCGCGTCGCGGGCGAGGCGACCCCGCTGATGACCGTCGAGGGCAGCGGCACGGTCCTGTTCGGGCACGGCGGCCACCACATCCAGGTGATCGGCCTGACCGGTGACACGCTCTACGTCGAGGCCGACCGTCTGCTGGCCTTCGACGGCACCCTCCAGCAGGGGACCATGTTCATGGGCTCGCAGGGCGGCGTCATGGGCATGGTGCGCGGCCAGGTGACCGGGCAGGGCCTGTTCACCACCACCCTCCAGGGCCACGGCGCGGTCGCCGTGATGGCGCACGGCGGAGTCATCGAGGTCCCGATCACCCCCCACCGCCCGGTCCATGTGGACCCCCAGGCGTACGTCGCCCACCACGGCGACGTACGCAACAAGCTGTCCACCGCGCTCGGCTGGCGCGACATGGTGGGCCGCGGCTCCGGCGAGGCGTTCCAGCTGGAGCTGAGCGGCAACGGCGTGGTGTACGTCCAGGCCTCGGAGGAGAAGCTGTGAGCATGTACGGGGGCCCTGTCGCCGGCCCGACGGTCTTCGACCCGATGACGCTGCCGAGCGACGACAACGTCACCAACTACACCTTCTGCGTGGAGCTCAAGGGGAGCCAGTGGTTCCTGCAGAAGGGCAAGATGATCGCCTACTACGGGCAGATGGAGTTCAACGGCGTCGGGCACGGCCGGCTGGACCGCCTTGTCCGTACGTCCTTTCATTCGCCTCTGCACGCGAGCGACTGGGTCGTCGCCGAGGGCTCCGGGAAGATGCTCCTGGCCGACCGGGCCTTCGACGTCAATTCATACGACTTGGACGAGGGCAACCTGACCATTCGCTCCGGCAACCTCCTCGCTTTTCAGCCAAGTCTCGCGCTGAAGCAGTCCATCGTTCCGGGGTTCCTGACGCTGATCGGGACCGGCAAGTTCGTGGCCGCCTCCAACGGCCCCGTGGTGTTCATGGAACCCCCCATTCGGGTCGACCCGCAGGCGCTGGTCGGGTGGGCCGACTGCCCCTCCCCCTGCCACCACTACGACCACGGGTACATGACAGGTGTGATGGGCGGTCTACGTGCACTGACGGGCATCGGCGGCGCCTCCGGCGAGGAGCACCAGTTCGAGTTCGTCGGGGCGGGCACGGTGCTGCTCCAGTCGTCCGAAACGCTGATGGCCGAGCAGGCCATGGGCGCGGTGCCGCACGAGCCGGGCGTACCCGGTGGCGGAGGGGTACCCGGCCACCACGGACAGCAAGTCGGCGCACCGCGCCTTCCCGGACAGCTGGGTGACCTCCAGCGTCGCTTCGGGCTGTGAGCGGTAGTCTGCGGAGTGTGACATCGAACGTGTGCGCGCTGTCATGTTCCGACCCGTACCACCACAACCCTCACTAGTTCACCTTTCAACCTTTTAGGTAGACTTCATTCATGGAGACCGAGACGGCCACGCGCTGGCTGACCGATGCGGAGCAGTGCGCCTGGCGCACCCATCTGGACGTCAATCGACTGTTGACGCACCAGCTCGAAAGGGATCTGCAGCCGTTCGGCCTGACAATGAACGACTACGAGATCCTGGTGAACCTTTCCGAGTCGGAGGGCCTGCGGATGCGGATGAGCGACCTCGCCTCCGCGACCCTCCAGTCAAAGAGCCGCCTCTCGCACCAGATCACCCGCATGGAGAACGGGAACCTGGTGCGCCGGGAGAACTGCGAGTCCGACCGGCGCGGGCTGTTCGCCGTGCTCACCGAGCACGGGCTGGAGACCATGCAGCGGGTCGCACCGCACCATGTGGCGTCCGTGCGGCGGCACTTCATCGATCTGCTGCCGGAGGAGGCGCTGGAGGAGCTGCACAAGTCGCTGACGCCGGTCGCGGAGCACTTGCGCAACCATCGAGGCAAGCCGTAGCGCTCCGCTGGGGGGCCCGGACCACGGGGGTCGGGCTGTGGGTCGGGTGCCGGCTGCGGGTTCGTCGTGGCTGGTCGCGCAGTTCCCCGCGCCCCTTGTCCGGCACCCGGCAGTTCCACGGCCACCCGCTAGGTCTCCCTCGGGAGGCGTAGTTCGAAGAGGGCGCCGCCTTCGGGGGCGTCCCGGACGGTCAGGGTGCCTGCGTGGCGTCGGGCGATGTCCCTGGCGATGGCCAGGCCGAGGCCGGCGCCGCCGTCGTCGCGGGCCCGGGACTCGTCCAGACGGACGAAGCGTTCGAAGATCCGCTCACGGTCGGCCGAGGCGACCCCCGAGCCGTCGTCGGCGACCTGGAGGACGGCCTCGCCGGCCTCCACCCGCAGGGTGACGGCGACCCGGTCGCGGGCATGCCGGGCGGCGTTGTCCAGCAGGTTGCCGAGGACCCGGCAGATCTGGCTGCGGGAACCGCCGACCTCCAGCGACGCCACACTGTCGAGGGCCACACCCGGCCGGGAGTCCACCTCTTCGCGGACGACGGCCGCGAGATCGAACCGCGCGTCCGGCGGCGGCCGCTCCCCCGCGTCGAGTCGGGCGAGGAGCAGCAGGTCGGCGGCGAGAGTCTGCAGCCGTACGGTGTCCTCCAGGGCCCCGTCCAGGTCCAGCAGCTCCGGGTGCGCGGCGCCCACTTCCAGTTGGGTGCGCAGCGAGGCGATGGGGCTGCGCAGTTCATGGGAGGCGTCGGCGACGAAGGCGCGCTGGCGTTCGACGGAACTCTCCAGCGCCGCGAGGGTCTCGTTCGTCGTACGGGCCAGACGGGCGACCTCGTCGTGGGTGTCCGGCTCGGGGACGCGCCGCGAGAGGTCCTCGGACGCCGTGATCGCGGCCATCTCGACGCGGATGCCCTCGACAGGTCGCAGCGCCCGCCGGGTGACCAGGTACGTCACCCCGCTGACCGTCAGCAGGAGCAGCGGCAGCCCGATCAGCATCGTCGTCAACGCGGTGTCCACCGCGTCCTGTTCGACGGCGAGCGGCGCGCCCGCGTAGACGGTGAGCGGCACCCCTCCCTTCGTGATCACGTCGACGGCGGCGAAGCGGTACTCGGCCGTCTCGCCCTCGACGGTCGCGGTGCCCTCGCCGTACCAGGTCTCGTCGGCGACCTCACCGGGCTTCAGGCGGTCCCCGTCCTCCGCCTCCCGGTCGCCCTCCGCCCGGTCGTCGGCGTCGTCGTTGGTCTCGGAGTTCAGCCGCTCCGAGGCGACGGCGCTCACGCTGATGCCCTCGACGTCCTCGCCGACCACGACCGGCTTCTGCTCGCGGTCGAGGATCTCCACGGGGTTCTCGTCGCCGTCCGGCAGGTTCAGCTTGTCGTACGCGAAGCCGTGGGCGAGCGCCGAGGCGGCGCTGCGGGCCACGGAGTCGGCCTCGGTGTCCGCCTTGTCGACGAGGGTGAACCGCAGCGAGAGCAGCACCGCGGCGCCCGCGGCGACCAGGGCGACGGCGACGACCACGGTCGCAGCGAGCGTGGCACGGGCCCGTACGGAGCCCAGACGGCGCCTCACGGGCGGGCCTCCAGCCGGTATCCCGCGCCGCGGACGGTCTTGATGAGCGTCGGGCCCAGTTTGCGGCGCAGGGTGCTGATGTAGACCTCGACGATGTTCGGGTCACCGTCGTAGGCGAAGTCCCAGACGTGCTCCAGGATGTCGGCCTTCGACACGACCTCACCGGCTCTGAGCACGAGCTGTTCGAGGACGGAGAACTCCTTGGCGGTCAGAGTGACCTCGTCGTCGGCGAGGAACACGCGCCGGGCCGCGGTGTCGACCCTCAGATCGCCGATCGTGTGCACGGGCGAGGCCCCGCCGGCCGGGCCGCGCCGCCTGAGCAGCGCCTTCACCCGGGCGACGAGGACCACGTAGGAGAACGGCTTGGTGAGGTAGTCGTCGGCGCCCGTGTCGAGTCCCTCGGCCTCGTCGTACTCGCCGTCCTTGGCGGTGAGCATCAGGATCGGCACGTCGTGGCCGGCGGCGCGCAGGGCGGCGCACACGCGGTAGCCGTTCATGCCGGGCAGCATGATGTCGAGGATGACGAGGTCGTAGACACCTTCGCCGGCCCGGTGCAGGCCCTCCGCGCCGTCGTGGACGACGTCCACCGCGTAGCCCTCGGCCGTCAGCCCCTTGGCAAGGGACACCGCGAGCCGCTTCTCATCTTCCACGATCAACAGGCGCATGCGTTCAGCTTGGCAAAGCGAACCTGAAGCGGTCTTCAGGGGGTTTCAGGTCCGCTTCAGCGTCACTCGGCCAGATTGGTGGACGTCGAAAGCAGACGAGGCACACCAGCCAGCCACAACCGGTGACATCCCGTGCCACTGGTTGCAATCTGTCGCATTCCGGAGGAATCCCATGAAGCGCAACATCGTCATCGCCACCGTCGCGGCCGCCGCCCTGATCGGCGGAGGCACCGCGACCGCCATCGCGGTCGCGGGTGACGACGAGGCGCCGGCGAAGAAGACGGTCACGGTGTCGAACGACGACAACGACCGCGACGACGCCCAGGACACCGACGACACCGCGCAGGACCGGGCCGAGGACAAGGCGGAGGACAAGGCCGAGGACCAGGCCGCCCGCGACACGGACGAGGACGCCGAGGACAAGGCCGAGAACGCGGCCGACGCCAAGGCCGCGCAGATCACGGCCGCCGACGCGATCGAGGCGGCGCTGAAGCACACGTCCGGTACTGCGGTCTCGGCCGACCTGGACGACGAGGGCACGACCTACGTGTGGGACGTCGACGTGCTGACGGGCGGCGGCGCCTGGCACAGCGTCCAGATCGACCCGGCCACCGGGAAGGTCCTCGGCTCGCACACCGAGAAGGACGACGACGGTGACGACGCCGCCGAGACCGCGCAGATCCGGGACGCGCTCAAGGGCAGCTCGGTGACCGCCGCGGAGGCCGCGAAGGCCGCCGCCGCCAAGGGCACCGTCACCTCCGTCGACCTCGACGAGGAGAGCCGGGACAAGGCCTGGGAGGTCGACACCACCGCCGCGAACGGCACGGGCAGCGACTGGCGCGTGGCGCTGGACACGGGCAAGGTCACGGCCGACCGCACGAACGACTGACGGCGGAGCCGCCTTTCCGGGCCGTGGTTCACGTGCGGCCCGGTTGGGGCTTGTCGCGCAGTTCCCCGCGCCCCTGAAAAGCGGCCGGGGCTGCGCCCCGTGCTTTTCATGAAGGGGCGGGCCGCAGGCCCGTTCCCTTCAGGGGCGCGGGGAACTGCGCGAGAAACCACGACGAACCCGCAGCCGCCGACGAACCGCGCACCCCCGAGCTATGAGGCGCCCTCCGTCAGGCCGGCGACCAGTTCGTCGGCCGCCCGGTAGGGGTCCAGCTCCCCCTCCACGATCCGCTCCGCGAGAGCGGACAGGCGGCGGTCCCCGTGCAGGTCCCCGATCCGCTCCCGCAGCGCGGTCACCGCGATCGTCTCGACCTCGCGCGCGGCCCGGGCCCGCCGCCGCTCCGCGAGCACCCCGCGCTCCTCCATCCACGCCCGGTGCTTCTCCAGCGCCTCGACGACCTCGTCGACGCCCTCGCCGCGCGCCGCGACCGTCTTGACGATCGGCGGCCGCCAGTCCCCGGGGCCCCGCGTCTCGCCCAGCCCGAGCATGTGGTTCAGCTCGCGCGCGGTCGCGTCGGCGCCGTCCCGGTCGGCCTTGTTGACGACGTAGACGTCACCGATCTCCAGGATCCCGGCCTTGGCCGCCTGGATGCCGTCGCCCATGCCGGGCGCCAGCAGCACCACGGACGTGTCGGCCTGGGAGGCGATCTCCACCTCCGACTGGCCGACACCGACCGTCTCGACCAGCACCACGTCGCAGCCCGCCGCGTCGAGGACACGGATCGCCTGCGGCGCCGCCCAGGCGAGGCCGCCGAGGTGGCCGCGGGTCGCCATGGAGCGGATGTAGACGCCGGGGTCGGAGGCGTGCTCCGACATCCGGACGCGGTCGCCGAGCAGCGCGCCCCCGGAGAACGGCGAGGACGGGTCCACCGCCAGGACGCCGACCCTCTTGCCGGCCTTCCGGTACGCGGTGACCAGCGCCGACGTGGACGTGGACTTGCCCACGCCGGGCGATCCGGTCAGACCGACGACGTACGCCCCGCCGGTCAGCGGGGCCAGCGCCGCCATCACCTCGCGCAGTTGCGGGGACGCCCCCTCCACCAGGGAGATCAGCCGGGCGACGGCACGCGGCCGCCCTTCCCTGGCCTGGGCCACCAGCGTGGGGACGTCCTGCATCACAGCTCCGTTCCGAACAGCCACGTACACCTGGGAGGGGAAGGCCTCAGGCCTTGGGTACCCGCACGATCAGCGCGTCACCCTGACCGCCGCCGCCGCACAGGGCGGCCGCGCCGACACCGCCGCCGCGCCGCCTCAGCTCCAGCGCGAGGTGGAGGACGAGACGGGCGCCGGACATGCCGATCGGGTGGCCGAGGGCGATGGCACCGCCGTTGACATTCACCTTTTCCGGGGACACCCCGAGGTCCTTCATTGACTGTACGGCGACCGCCGCGAAGGCCTCATTGATCTCGATGAGGTCGAGGTCCGCCACGTCCAGGCCGTCCTTCTTCAGGGCGTGCTGGATCGCATTGGACGGCTGCGACTGCAGGGAGTTGTCCGGTCCCGCGACGTTCCCGTGGGCGCCGAGCTCGGCGAGCCACTGGAGGCCCAGCTCCTCGGCCTTCTCCTTGCTCATCACGACCACGGCCGCGGCACCGTCGGAGATCTGCGAGGCGGAGCCCGCGGTGATCGTGCCGTCCTTGGCGAAGGCCGGCCGCAGCTTGCCCAGCGACTCCGCGGTGGTCTCGCCCCGGATGCCCTCGTCCTGGCTGAAGACGACCGGCTCACCCTTGCGCTGCGGGATCTCCACGGGGGTGATCTCCGCGTCGAAGATCCCGTTCTTCTGCGCGGCGGCCGCCCGCTGGTGGGACAGGGCGGAGAACTCGTCCTGCTCCGGGCGGAGGATGCCGAGGCGGGTGTTGTGCTTCTCGGTGGACTCGCCCATGGCGATGCCCTCGAAGGAGTCGGTCAGCCCGTCGTACGCCATCGCGTCGAGCATCTGGATCCCCCCGTACTTGAAGCCCTCACGGGACTTCGGCAGCAGGTGCGGGGCGTTGGTCATGGACTCCTGGCCACCGGCGACGACCACGTCGAACTCACCGGCGCGGATCAGCTGGTCGGCGAGGGCGATGGCGTCCAGACCCGACAGACAGACCTTGTTGATGGTGAGGGCGGGCACGTTCATCGGGATGCCCGCCTTGACGGCGGCCTGGCGTGCCGGGATCTGCCCTGCCCCGGCCTGGAGCACCTGGCCCATGATCACGTACTGCACCTGGTCGCCACCGATCCCCGCACGGTCGAGGGCGGCCTTGATCGCGAAGCCGCCGAGGTCGGCTCCGGAGAAGGACTTCAGCGACCCGAGCAACCGCCCCATGGGCGTACGCGCGCCCGCGACGATCACCGAGGTCCTGCCGTTCGTTCCAGTCATGAGGTGCGATCCCCTATCCGGCCTGCACGGCCGAGGAGTGAACGAGGGTTTACTTCGAATGTACTGAGTGGCACTCCGTGCCGTCACCCGGCGGTGAGTGTGATCGCTGGCACGTTGCGTAACGGCGCGAGGAGCGCTGCACTGACACCATGCTGACGCGAATCGACCACATCGGGATCGCCTGTTTCGACCTCGACAGGACCGTCGAGTTCTACCGTGCCACCTACGGCTTCGAGGTGTTCCACTCCGAGGTCAACGAGGAGCAGGGCGTGCGCGAGGCCATGCTCAAGATCAACAGCACGGACGACGGCGGCGCCTCCTACCTGCAGCTCCTGGAGCCGACCCGCGAGGACTCCACCGTCGCCAAGTGGCTGGCGAAGAACGGCGAGGGGGTGCACCACATCGCCTTCGGTACGGCGGATGTGGACGCCGACGCCGCCTCGATCAAGGACAAGGGCGTACGCGTCCTGTACGAGGAGCCGCGACGCGGTTCCATGGGGTCACGGATCACGTTCCTGCACCCGAAGGATTGTCATGGAGTACTGACAGAACTGGTCACTTCGGCGCCAGTTGAGTCACCTGAGCACTGACCCCCGTACATATGGGCCGGTAGGGTTGGGGGCGGCCGTCCCCTTCACCGGGCGACGGCCCGGGTCCTGCCGCCTTCCGACGACGGGACTCATGGGCCGGGGTCCAGGTTTCGGGGGACGAGGGTGAGGGCGGCAGCCCGTGCTCCGCCGTTGATCTGACACCATTCCCCGGGGGCCCCGTTCGGCGGTTGGACGGAGCTCGTTTGCCAGAGGTTGCGACCAGGGGACGGATGGGACCGCGCAGTGCGGGGCTACGAACGCCAGGAGCGAGAGCCGGCGGCTGACGTCGACCACCTCTCTCGGTTCGAGGCCGAGATGGAGCGGCTGAAGACCGAGCGGGAAAAGGCGATCCAGCACGCCGAGGACCTCGGCTACCAGGTCGAGGTGCTGCGCGCCAAGCTGCACGAGGCGCGCCGCACCCTCATGTCCCGACCCGCCTACGACGGCGGCGACCTCGGGTACCAGGCGGAGCAGATGCTGCGCCAGGCCCAGATGCAGGCCGACCAGCTGCGCGCCGACGCCGAGCGCGAGCTGAGCCAGGCCCGGGCGCAGACCCAGCGGATCCTCCAGGAGCACGCCGAGCAGGCCGCGCGCCTCCAGGCGGAGCTGCACCAGGAGGCGGTCACCCGCCGCCAGCAGCTCGACCAGGAGCTGTCCGAGCGCCGCCAGACCGTCGAGTCCCACGTCAACGAGAACGTGGCGTGGGCCGAGCAGCTGCGGGCCCGCTCCGAGCAGCAGGCCCGCCGGCTCGTCGACGAGTCCCGCGCCGAGGCCGAGCAGGCGCTGGCCGCCGCCCGCGCCGAGGCCGAGCGGCTCACCAACGAGGCCCGCCAGCGCCTCCAGAGCGACTCCGAGTCCGCCCGCGCGGAGGCCGACCAGATCCTGCGCCGCGCCCGCGCCGAGGCCGAGCGGCTGCTGAACGCGGCGTCCACGCAGGCCCAGGAGGCAACCGAGCACGCCGAGCAGCTGCGCTCCTCCTCCGCCACCGAGTCGGACAGCGCCCGCCGCCAGGCCACCGAGCTGAGCCGGGCCGCCGAGCAGCGGATGTCCGAGGCCGAGACGGCGCTGCGCGAGGCGCGGGCCGAGGCGGAGAAGCTGGTCACCGAGGCCAAGGAGAACGCGGCCAAGGCCCTCTCCACCGCCGAGTCGACCAACGAGCAGCGCACCCGTACGGCCAAGGAGCAGGTCGCCCGGCTGGTCGAGGAGGCCACGAAGGACGCCGAGGCCACCAAGGCGGCCGCCGAGGAAGTCGTCGCGGACGCCAAGGCCGAGGCGGAGAAGCTGCTCGCGGAGGCGGCCGAGAAGGCCCGCTCGCTCACCGCGGAGGAGTCCGCCTCCCAGCTCGCCAAGACGGCGAAGACCGCCGAGGACGTGCTGAACAAGGCGTCCGAGGACGCCCGCAGGACCACCAAGGCCGCCGCCGAGGAGGCCGACCGGATCCGCAAGGAGGCCGAGGCCGAGGCGGACCGGCTGCGGGCCGAGGCACACGACCTCGCCGAGGAGCTCAAGGGCGCGGCGAAGGACGACACCAAGGAGTACCGCGCCAAGACCGTCGAGCTGCAGGAGGAGGCGCGCAGGCTGCGCGGCGAGGCCGAGCAGCTGCGTGCCGACGCGGTCGCGGAGGGCGAGCGGATCCGGTCCGAGGCCCGCCGTGAGGCCGTCCAGCAGATCGAGGAGGCGGCGAAGACCGCCGAGGAGCTGCTCGCCAAGGCGAAGGCGGACGCGGACGAGCTGCGGCAGACGGCCACCGCGGACAGCGAGAAGGTCCGCACCGAGGCCATCGAGCGCGCGTCGGCGCTGCGCCGCCAGGCCGAGGAGACGCTGGAGCGCACCCGCAAGGAGGCCGAGCGGCACCGCGCCGAGGCCGAGGAGCAGTCCGAGGAGCTGAAGGCCGACGCCGAGCGCGCCGTCCGTGAGCTGCGCGAGGAGGCCGAGCGGGGCATCGCGACCCGTGAGGCGGAGGCCGCCGAGGGGCTGGCCCGGCTGCACACGGACGCCGAGCAGCGGCTCACCTCCGCCGAGGAGGCGCTCACCGACGCCCGTGCGGAGGCCGAGCGGATCCGCCGCGAGGCCGCCGAGGAGGCCGACCGGCTGCGCACCGAGGCCGCCGAGCGCATCCGTACGCTCCAGGCGCAGGCCGAGGCCGAGGCCGAGCGGCTGCGGGACGAGGCAGCGGCGGACGCGTCCGCGTCGCGGGCCGAGGGCGAGGCCGTCGCCGTGCGTCTGCGGTCGGAGGCCGCGGCCGAGGCGGAGCGGCTGAAGTCGGAGGCGCAGGACACCGCGGACCGGGTGCGGGCGGAGGCGCAGGCCGCCGCGGAGCGGCTCGCCGCGGAGGCGTCGGAGACGCTGGCCGCCGCGCAGGAGGAGGCCGCCCGGCGTCGCCGCGAGGCCGAGGAACTGCTCGGCGCGGCCCGCCAGGAGGCGGACCAGGAGCGCCGGCGAGCCCGCGAGCAGAGCGAGGAGCTGCTGGCCTCGGCGCGCAAGCGCGTGGAGGAGGCCGAGACCGAGGCCGTACGACTGGTCGAGGAGGCCGAGCGGCGGGCCACGGAAATGGTGTCGGCCGCCGAGCAGCACGCCCAGCAGGTGCGGGACTCCGTCGCCGGGCTGCACGAGCAGGCCCAGGAGGAGATCGCCGGGCTGCGCAACGCGGCGGAGCACGCGGCGGACCGTACGCGCCGGGAGGCCGAGGAGGAGGCGGACCGGGTCCGCGCCGACGCCTACGCGGAGCGGGAGCGGGCCACCGACGACGCCAACCGCGTGCGCCGTGAGGCCCGTGAGGAGACGGACGCGGCGAAGTCGCTCGCGGAGCGCACGGTCGCGGAGGCGATCGCCGAGGCGGAGCGGGTGCGTTCGGAGGCGTCCGAGCACGCCCAGCGGGTCCGTACGGAGGCCTCGGACACCATCGCGCGGGCCGACCAGGACGCCACGCGCACCCGTGCCGAGGCCCGTGAGGACGCCAACCGCATCCGGTCGGACGCGGCGACGCAGGCCGACACCCTCATCACCGAGGTGACCGCCGAGGCGGAGCGGCTGACGCGGGAGACCAACGAGGAGGCCGAGCGGGTCCGGGCGGAGTCCGTCGCCCAGGCCGAGCAGCTGATCTCCGAGGCGACCGACGACGCGGAGCGGATGCGCGCCGAGGCCGCGGAGACGGTCGGTTCCGCGCGGCAGCACGCGGAGCGTGTCCGGCACGAGGCCGAGCGGGTCAGGTCCGAGGCGGAGGCCGAGGCCGAACGGCTCACGTCGGCCGCCCGCGACGAGGCCGACCGCACGCTCGACGAGGCCCGCAAGGACGCCAACAAGCGGCGCTCGGAGGCCGCCGAGCAGGTCGACACGCTCATCACGGAGACCGCGGCGGAGGCCGACAAGCTGCTCGCGGAGGCGCAGAAGCAGGCGCTGAAGACCACCGCGGACGCCGAGGCGCAGGCCGACTCCATGGTGGGCGCGGCCCGCACGGAGGCCGACCGGCTGCTCTCCACCGCGACCGTGGAGGGCAACACCACGGTGGAGAAGGCCCGTCAGGACGCCGACGAGCTGCTCGTCGGCGCGCGCCGCGACGCGACCGCCATAAGGGAGCGGGCGGAGGAACTGCGCGAGCGGATCACGTCGGAGATCGAGGCGCTGCACGAGCGGGCCCGCCGTGAGTCGGCCGAGACGATGAAATCCGCCGGCGATCGTTGCGACGCACTGATCAAGGCCGCCGAGGAGCAGTTGGAGAAGGCGCAGACGAAGGCCAAGGAGATCGTTTCCGAGGCGAACTCCGAGGCGGGCAAGGTGCGTATCGCCGCCGTGAAGAAGGCCGAGGGTCTTCTGAAGGAGGCGGAGCAGAAGAAGTCCACGCTCATCCGTGAGGCCGAGGAACTGAAGGCCGAGGCGATCCGCGAGGCCCGCCGTACGGTCGAGGAGGGCAAGCGGGAGCTCGAGGTGCTGGTCCGGCGCCGCGAGGACATCAATGCGGAGATCTCCCGTGTCCAGGACGTCCTGGAGGCGTTGGAGTCTTTTGAGGCCCCGTCGGGCGGCAAGGACGGTGGAGTCAAGGCGGGTGCCGCGGCGGGTGCTAACCGATCGGGTGGCAAGTCGTCAGACGGCTAGCGGAGTCGGGCTGTTGCGGGTATGGTCCCGCGCCGTTCGGCCCACCAGACACCCATTTGTGTTCTTCCTGTGGTGGTCAGGGCCTTGACGCAAAGTTTCTGGCAAGTATTCCGATGGTCGGCCACTCAAAAGGGGTGTCATTCTCCAGATCAAACGTGCATCCGCTCGATGACACGCCGCTTCGCCCCCTAGGATTCCACCTATCACCTCACCGGTCTCATTCGACAGGAACCCCATGAGCGACACTTCCCCCTACGGCTTCGAGCTTGTGCGGCGTGGATACGACCGCGCTCAGGTGGACGAACGTATCTCCAAGCTCGTCTCCGACCGTGACTCCGCTCTCGCCCGCATCACCGCCCTCGAGAAGCGCATCGAGGAGCTCCACCTCGAGACGCAGAACGCCCAGGCCGCGGTCACCGACGCGGAGCCGTCCTACGCCGGTCTCGGCGCCCGCGTCGAGAAGATCCTCCGCCTCGCCGAGGAGGAGGCGAAGGACCTGCGCGAAGAGGCCCGCCGCGCCGCCGAGCAGCACCGCGATCTCGCCGAGTCGGCGGCCCAGCAGGTGCGCAACGACGCCGAGTCGTTCGCCTCGGAGCGCAAGGCCAAGGCCGAGGACGAGGGCGTCCGGATCGTCGAGAAGGCCAAGAGCGACGCTTCGCAGCTGCGTGCCGAGGCGCAGAAGGACGCGCAGTCCAAGCGCGAGGAGGCGGACGCCCTCTTCGAGGAGACCCGCGCCAAGGCCGCACAGGCCGCCGCCGACTTCGAGACGAACCTCGCCAAGCGGCGTGAGCAGTCCGAGCGTGACCTGGCCTCGCGCCAGCAGAAGGCCGAGAAGCGCCTCGCGGAGATCGAGCACCGCGCGGAGCAGCTCCGTCTGGAGGCGGAGAAGCTGCGCACCGACGCCGAGCGCCGCGCCCGCCAGACGGTGGAGACCGCGCAGCGTCAGGCCGAGGACATCGTCGCGGACGCGAACGCCAAGGCCGACCGGATCCGTTCGGAATCCGAGCGCGAGCTGGCGGCGCTCACCAACCGTCGCGACTCCATCAACGCCCAGCTGACGAACGTGCGCGAGATGCTGGCGACGCTCACGGGTGCGGCCGTCGCCGCGGCGGGCACGCCGGCGACCGACGACGAGCCGATCTCCCGGGGTGTTCCGGCGCAGCAGACCCGGTAACACCGCTGTGTGACGGCGTCGGCCGTGGGTTCTTGAGGGCTCGCATCCCCTTCGGGGGGTGCGGGCCCTTCGGTGTCGAAGGGGGCGGGTGCGCCGGGTGCCCCGGTGGCAGGTGCAGGCGTCCGGTGGCAGGTGTCCCGGGCCCGTTCTAGCGTGGCCGCATGATCGAGCTCGAGGGGCTGACCAAGCGGTACGGGGAGAAGGTGGCCGTCAACAACCTCTCCTTCGCGGTCGGGCCCGGCATGGTGACGGGCTTTCTCGGGCCGAACGGCGCGGGGAAGTCGACCACGATGCGGATGATCCTCGGACTCGACCGGCCGACCGCGGGGGACGTACGGATCGACGGCACCCACTACGACCGGCTCAAGGACCCGCTGACGTACATCGGCGCGTTGCTCGACGCCAAGGCCGTGCACGGCGGGCGGAGCGCGTTCAACCATCTGCTGTGCCTCGCACAGAGCAACGGGATCCCCCGGGCGCGGGTGCACGAGGTGCTGGACACGGTGGGGCTCGCCCCGGTCGCCCGGAAGAAGGCGAAGGGCTTCTCCCTCGGCATGGGGCAGCGGCTCGGCATCGCGGGCGCCCTCCTCGGCGACCCGCGGATCCTGATGTTCGACGAGCCGGTCAACGGACTCGACCCCGAGGGCATCCACTGGATCCGCACCCTGATGAAGTCGCTGGCCGCCCAGGGCCGGACGGTGTTCGTGTCGTCCCACCTGATGAGCGAGATGGCCCTGACCGCCGATCACCTGGTCGTGATCGGGCAGGGGCGGCTGCTCGCCGACACCTCCATGGCCGACTTCATCCAGCGGAACTCACGGGCGTACGTGCGCGTCCGGACCCCGCAGCCCGAGCAGTTGTCCGATGTGCTGGCGGCGGCCGGGATCACCGTCGTGCGGACGGGTGACGGCGCGTTCGAGGTGGACGGCGGCAAGGCCGAGCACATCGGGGAGCTGGCGGCCCGCCACCAGGTCGTCCTGCACGAGCTGAGCCCGCAGCAGGCGTCGCTGGAGGAGGCGTTCATGCGGCTGACGGCCGAGTCGGTGGAGTACCACGCCCACTCCGGGGGCGGGGCCCCGGACGGGGACGCTCCCGCGGCCCGGTCGTGGGGCGAGGGCTGGAAGGGAGAGGGCTGAGCATGGCCGCCGCACAGGTCGTACGGTCGGAGTGGACCAAGATCCGGTCGGTGGCGTCCACGGTGTGGACGCTGTCCCTCGCGGTGGTCGTCACCGTCGCGCTCGGCATCCTGATCTCTCTGCTGTCCCGGCACGAGTTCGACAATCTGAGCCGCGCGGAGCGACTCTCCTTCGATCCGACATTCGTGAGCTTCGCGGGGATGAGCCTCGGCCAGCTGGCGATGATCGTGTTCGGGGTGCTGGTGGTGTCGAACGAGTACAGCACCGGGATGATCCGCACCTCGCTGGCGGCGGTGCCGCAGCGGGGCACGTTCCTCTTCAGCAAACTGGCGGTGGCGACCGCACTCGCGTTCGGAGTGGGACTCGCGACCAGCTTCGTGACGTTCTTCCTCGGACAGGCGATGCTCGGGGAGCACCGGGCCGCCATCGGTGATCCGGGCGTACTGCGCGCGGTCATCGGCGGCGGGCTCTACATGACGCTCATCGCGGTGTTCTCCATGGGGGTCGCGGCGATGCTCCGTGGTCCGATGCTGTCGCTCGGCATCCTGATGCCGTTCTTCTTCCTGATCTCCAACATCCTGGGCAACGTCGGCGCCACCAAGAAGGTCGGCCGCTATCTGCCCGACCAGGCCGGCAGCAGCATCATGCGCGTGGTCACCCCGGTGGACGACGACACCCCGTACGGGCCCTGGGGCGGCCTCGGGATCATGGCGCTGTGGGTGCTGGCGGCCGTGCTCGGCGGGTACCTGTCGCTGAAGAAGCGCGACGCGTGACCGATCCCTGACCAGGCGAAACGTACATGCCAAGTCGGCGACCGCGTGACCTGCACGGTTTTACTTACTCTTGAGCGGAACCGTCAAGGCCCGGATAAGCTCCTAACCCTTACGGGGGCGTGCGCCCCGACGTCCTGAGACGAGACGTCCTGAACCGTTCGATGGGTGCGGAGCATGATCGAGGCAGTCGGCCTGACTAAGCGCTATGGCGCGAAGACAGCCGTGTACAACCTTTCCTTCCAGGTGCGGCCGGGGGCCGTCACCGGCTTCCTGGGGCCCAACGGCTCCGGCAAGTCGACGACGATGCGCATGATCCTCGGCCTGGACAACCCCACCTCCGGGCAGGTGACGATCGGCGGCTACCCGTACCGCAAGCTGCCGAACGCCGCCCGCCAGGTCGGCGCTCTGCTCGACGCCAAGGCGGTGCACGGCGGCCGGTCCGCCCGCAGCCACCTGCTGTCCCTGGCCCAGCTGTCGGGCATCCCGGCCCGCCGGGTGGACGAGGTGCTGGGCGTGGTCGGCCTCCAGGACGTGGCCAAGAAGCGCTCCAAGGGCTTCTCCCTCGGCATGGGCCAGCGGCTCGGCATCGCCGCCGCCCTGCTCGGCGACCCCCAGGTGCTGCTGTTCGACGAGCCGGTCAACGGCCTCGACCCCGAGGGCATCCTCTGGGTGCGCAACCTGATGAAGGCGCTCGCCGCCGAGGGCCGTACGGTCTTCGTTTCCTCGCACCTGATGAGCGAGATGGCGCTGACCGCCGACCACCTGATCGTGATCGGGCGCGGCCAGCTGCTCTCCGACATGAGCGTCAAGGACTTCATCTCGGCGAACTCCGCCGACTTCGCGCGGGTCCGGACCCCGGACACCGAGCCGCAGCTGCGCGAGAAGCTGACGTCCGCGCTGACCGAGGCGGGCGGCCAGGTGCTGCCCGAGCAGGACGGCGCGCTGCGGGTCATGGGGCTGCCGCTGCCCCGCATCAGCGACCTCGCGCACGACGTCGACGTACGCCTGTGGGAGCTGTCCCCGCACCAGGCGTCGCTGGAGGAGGCGTACATGCGGATGACGCAGGGCGCCGTCGACTACCGCTCGACGATCGACCAGAAGGCCGGGCTCCAGCAGCCGCTGCCGCCCGGCGCGCAGCCGCCGATGCCGGTTCCGGGCCAGGGCCAGCCCGGCTGGTACGCGCCCCCGGCGCCGCAGCAGGGCGGCCAGTTCGCGCCGCCGCAGGGCCAGCCGCCGGCCGGCCCGTACGGGGCTCCGGCGCCCGGCGCCGCGCCCGCCCCGGCCCCGGGAGCGCCGCAGCCGAACCCGTACGCCCAGGCCGCGCCCCAGGCCCCGGCCCAGCCGGTCGCCACGCCCGCCGCGCCGGCTCCCGCGCAGCCGGCCGCCGCCCCTGCCGCGCCCGCCGCCGCGCCCGCCGCCGATCTGACCAAGTCCGAGGACGCCCGATGAGCACGCCCCACCCGCAACTCGCCCCGCAGCAGCCGGCCGCCCCCTGGCAGGGCGCGCCGGGCACGTCGTACACCTCGCCGATCCCGGTGGTGCGCACGCATCTCGGGCACGCGATCGTCTCCGAGTGGACGAAGATCAAGTCCGTGCGCTCGACGATGTGGACCCTGGGTGTCTTCGTCTTCCTCCTGCTCGGCCTCGGTCTGTTGTTCGCCGTCATCGCCGCGTCCGCGGACATGAACCTGGAGGGCGAGTCCCCTCTGGGGCTCGGCCTGTTCGGTGTGATGCTCGGCAGCGTCTGCCTCATCACGCTCGGCGTGCTGACCACCGCCTCCGAGTACGGCACCGGCATGATCCGGACCACGCTGACCGCGTGCCCGAGCCGCAGCCGGGTGCTGGTCGCCAAGGCGATCGTGTTCTTCGCGCTCGCCTTCACGATCACCCTGGTGACCACCTCGCTCGTCGCCTTCCTCCAGGTGGCGATCCTGGAGGGCAGCAACGCGGCGGACCCGAGCGGCGAGGAGTGGCTCAAGGCGACCGTCGGCGTGAGTCTGTTCCTCGCGCTGTTCGGTCTGCTGTCGCTGCTCATCGGCTCGCTGATCCGTCACTCGGCGGGCGCGATCACCATCATGCTGGGTGTGTTCCTCGCGCCGCTGGTCATCGCGATCTTCATGTTCGCGGAGTCGCTGCGGGACGTGCAGGAGTTCCTGCTCAACTACTCGATCCCGAGCCAGCTCGGCGTCTTCTACGGTGCCGAACTCGGCGCCTCCGCCCCGTCCGGCTGGGACCCGCTGTGGATCATGCTGGGCCTGGTGGCCGCCGCGTTCGCCGGCGCGTTCGCCGTGTTGGAGAAGCGGGACGTGTAACCGCCGGGCGGGCGCCCGGAGTCGGGCTTCAGAACCTCGGTGCGTTACGGGGCCGCTGCACCCGCGTGGTGCGGCGGTCCTTCGCGTTCCAGCAGGCCTTGTGCCAGTGGCGCCGTTCGTCGACGCCCGAGTGCTCGGGCCAGGCGACGACGTGCGGGACCCCGGAGGGGATCATCTGGTCGCAGCCGGGGCACCGGTAGGTCTTGCCCGCCGCGCTCGCGCCCGCCACATGGCGCACGCTCCACTCCTCGCCCCGCCAGGGCTCACTGGACTGCCAGCCGCCGTACCGGTCCGAACGGCCCTCGTCGGCGCTCCGAGCCGACGGACCCGACCGGCCATCGTCCTTGGGACGGTTGCGACGCGGGGACACGGGACACCTCACGGGGCTATACAGGGAGCAGGGTTGGTGTCCAGCCTACGCGGGCCCGATGGGGGTACGCGTACGGCACCAATCGCCTCAGAACGCCCTCCGCTCGCAGCATTCTGCAGACAATCGGCAAATCTCGCCGCCAGGCCGTGTCTTCGTCACGTGTCAGAGGGTTATGCCGGGTGGGGGAGCTCCCGAGTCGGAGCCGAGGAAGCAGGAAGTGCGATGCGTGTAGGAACATTTGTACTGGGAGCCCAGTTCCCCGGCCAGGGGCAGGGAGAGGCTCTCCACCGGGCGGTACGGACCGCGGACGTGGCCGAGGAGGCGGGGCTGGACTCGGTCTGGCTGGCCGAGCACCACTTCGTACCGTACGGGACGTGCCCGTCGGCGATCACCCTCGCCGCGCTCCTGCTGGGGCGCACCCGGCGGATCCGCGTCGGCACGGCGGTCAGCGTGCTGCCCACCGTCCATCCCGTCGCCCTGGGCGAGCAGGCCGCCCTGCTGCACGTGACGTCCGGGGGGCGCTTCTCGCTGGGCGTCGGGCGGGGCGGGCCCTGGGTGGACCTGGAGGTCTTCGGCGCCGGACTCCAGGCGTACGAGAAAGGGTTCCCGGAATCTCTCGATCTGCTGCTGCGCTGGCTGCGGGAACCCTCGGTCTCCGCCGCGGGGGAACGATTCAGCTTCCGTGAGGTCCCCGTCGTACCGAGGCCCTCGGAGGACCTGGACGAGATGCCCGGCCCCGAGGTCGTGGTCGCCTGCACCTCACCGGCGAGCGTACGGCTGGCGGCCGAGCAGGGGCTCTCCATGCTCCTCGGGATGCACGTCGGGGACGAGGAGAAGGCGGAGATGGTGGCGATGTGGCGCAGCTGTGCCCGGGCCGCGGGCCGGTCACCGGAGGAGATCGCCGGCGCGGCCCATGTGTCGGCCGGCGTCTGTCAGATCGCGGACCGGCGCACCGATGCCGTGGAGGCGCTCACCAAGGCGATGCCGGGCTGGCTGAAGCAGGGCCTGGAGGCCCATGTGACCGTCGACGGCCGCGTCCGTGCCATGCGGGACCCGGTGGCGTACACCGAACTGCTCTGCGGGCTCCACCCGGTGGGGACGCCGCGGCTGTGCGTGGACCGGCTCTCGGCGACGAGCGAGCGCACGGGCGTCTCCCGCTTCGCCCTGCTCGTCGAGGGATCCGGCGACCTGGCGGCGACGGAGGAGAACGTACGGCGACTCGGTGCCGAGGTGCTGCCTCACCTCGGCTGAGCCGTTCCGTGCCGTGCCGTGCCATGTCGTGTCGTGCCGTGCGGTGCCGTTTTCGTGAAGTGCCATGCCGTGCGGTGCCATGTCGTGCGGTGCCATGTCGTACCGGGTAGCTTGCCGCCCCGCTCTACTGACGCACCTCCCCCGGTTGGAGCGGCAAGCCGTGCTGCCTCATCGCCTCAGCAGTCCCGGAGTTCCGGGGACTGGTTGAGGAGTTGGCCCCGGATCGAGGTGAAGCGGGCGAGCCTGTCGTCCACGGACGGGTCCTGCGGGAACACCGCCACCCGGTGGCAGTTCTGGAAGGCCAGCCGTACACCGAAGTGCCGCTGCAGGGCGCCGCGAATCGCGTCGCTGGCGAGCGCGCGCAGCAGCTGCCCGCGCGCCTGCTCGTCCGGCGGGGGCGTCTGGTTGTCGGCGATCTCCGCGCTGCCCGCGTGCAGTTCACCGACGAGGGAGGCGATCAGGTCGTACGCGTACGGCAGCGACGTATGCACCGTCTCCACGAACTCCGCCTCCCGCACCTCGCCCTTCTCTGCGTCGGCGAGCAACTGCGGGGAGACGTCGAGCGACATGGGTGTTCCTGTTCTGTGGTTGTGCCAGGGGTGGCTGGAGAGGGAGGGAGGGGCAGAGGAAGAGACAGAGGAAGAGACAGAGGGAGAGGGTGGTGGGCGGTCGGCGGCTGGGGCGGTCAGGTGAGCGCCGTGGTCGTCGTCAGGGCCTCCGGGCCGTGGCGGAACTCCGGGTCCACGTGGGCGGAGAGGTGGTGGCCGGTCGCCGCGTTCGCCCAGGCCGCCGCGTTGCGGAGGTGGAACTCGACGGCGTGCCGCTGGAAGGCGGTCCAGTCCTTCGTGCGGGCGTCGACGGCGGCCTTGAGCGCGTCGAGGGTCCGCCGGTTGTGGGCCTCCAACTCGCCGTGCTCACGGCCCTGTTCCTGCGCGCGGACGTAGGAGGACTGCACGCAGTGCGCGAGCAGGTCGTCGCCGACGTGCTCCTTGAGGAAGAGGAGGTCGTCCTCGCCGGTGACCTTGTTGCCGACGACGGCGACCGGGACGCCGAACTCGGCGGCGTGCTCCTGGTACTGGCGGTACACCGACACGCTCTTCCGGGTCGGCTGTACGACCAGGAACGTCATGTCGAACCGGGTGAACAGCCCGGAGGCGAAGGCGTCGGCGCCGGCGGTCATGTCGACGACGACGTACTCGCCGGGGCCGTCGACGAGGTGGTTGAGGTACAGCTCCACCGCGCCGAGCTTGGAGTGGTAGCAGGCGACACCGAGGTCGCTCTCGTCGAAGGCGCCGGTGACCATCAGCGGGACACCGCCGACCTCGCGGACGTGCGTGCCGTGCACCTCGTCGTCGCCGAGCAGCCGCAACAGACGCGAACCGTTCCTAAAGACTGAGCGGGAGTGAGTCCTGTTGCCAGGACTCGTGCTCAGCCGGACGCCCCGAACGGTGTTGGGTGTCCTGGTCGCCCGCTTTCGCTCCGTGTCCGGCGCGCAGGGATCGTGTCCGTGGTCCGGGGATGCGGGGGCGGGGTCCCTCACGCCCCAGGATGCCCGGTGGGGCCTGGACGGTCCGATGCCCCGCACGATCACTCCGGTCGTGTGGGGGCGGTGCCGTCCGTCGCCGGACCGGGTGTCCCAGGGCGCGTCTTCCGATCGCCACGGCTGCCGCGTCGTGACGGGTGGTCTTCCTTGTCTTGCTGGTCAGGGTTTTCTGCCAGTGCTGCGCACCCCACTTGCTGGTGTAGGCGGGGTCGACGGGGATGCCGAGTTGGGCGGCCATCGACACCAGCCGGGCCCGCAGCCTGGCCACGGGCATGCCGGAGATGAGCTTGCGGAACCGTTTGCGGCGGCCGTGTTTCTCGCGGGTCGCCTCTGCGGTGAAGTCGAGGTCCTCGACGGCGAGGGCGAGGTGATGGCGGCGGGCCCAGTGCAGCAGGCGGATCAGGGCGTGCCTGACTTGGGCGTCGCGGTGGCTGGCGCTGCCCGAGAGGTCGTAGCCGAAGCGTTGGGGTGCGCCGAGGGGGTTGCCGTGGGTGTCCAGGCGCCAGGCGGCCAGGTGGTCGGCGTTGGTGTCGACCCCCACCAGGCCGCCCGCGCGGACCGTGGCCAGTGGCACGGTCTGCACCGGGGGGTTGGTCCAGGAGGCGGTGAGGTACCAGCGGCCGCGTGCGGGGTCCTCGTGGATGCGGTGGGCCACAGCCTGGTTCGCGCTGATGCGGTCGGCCCACTGCTCGCCCCGGTGCGCGAACCTCACGCGGGTGGCGAGGACGTGGCGGCCGTGCGGGGCGTTCGCCAGATACACCAGCGGGGCGGGGAGTCTGAGGGAGACCTCGCCGTCGGGGGTGACGCGGATGGTCTCGTTCCCGAACCGTTTGCCGGACTCACCGTCCGCCTGGAGGAAGCGGCGCTCGGCCTGCCAGCGGGTGCGCCACTGCTCCTCGGTGAGCCGGGCGGCATCGAGGTGGTGGCGGGTGTTCAGCAGCCGCTTCCCGCCCCGCACCACGTGCACCCGTCCGGCCTCCCAGTCCGCCCGGAGGGCTTGGAGCCGGTCGGTGAGCACGTGCAGGCGGCGCGCCTTCGCATGCCACTCCCGCCTGCTCGCATACCCGCCCGGAGCACGCTTACTGCCCTTCTCGCGCACCGGCAGCGACAACCGGTGCGCGATCATCCGCACACCCGCTTCCAGGCTCTGGATGTGTGCGAGCTGGCCGCGCCGGGCCAGCGCCCACTGATCATGCGTGGCCTTCGTGATCGAACCGGCCCAACGGGAGGACGACACCCCCGTCACAGCCCGCTTACGCGCCGCCCACCCCCCGGCGTCA
>NZ_LIQX01000550.1 GCF_001418475.1 Streptomyces ossamyceticus
GGTGGGCGGCGGGGCACTGCTGGTCGCGGTGTCCCTGGTGGGGCACGGTGACGCGGTCCGCGCGTCGTTCCCACAGCTCACCGAGGGGTGGTCGGGTCGTTTCGCCGTACTGATGCTCTGTGTGGCCCTGCTGCCGAACGCGGCGGTGTGGGCGGCGGCGTATGCGCTGGGCCCCGGGTTCGTCCTGGGCGCCGGGTACGTCGTGGCACCCCTGTCGGCGACGGCGCCGACCGCTCTGCTGCCGCCGTTCCCATTGCTGGCGGCGGTGCCGACGAGCGGCGGTACGGCGCTGACCTGGGCGGTGGTGGTGGTGCCGCTGGCCGCCGGGGTGACCGTGGGGTGGTTCACGGGGGCGCGGGCCGCGGCCGAAGGGGGCGCTCGGTGGTCCATGCGCCGTACCGCAGCCGCCGCGCTCGTCGCCGCCGCGCTGTGCGCCGTTGCCGTAGCCCTGCTGACCGTCCTCGCGAGCGGTCCTCTCGGAGTGGCCGCGCTCAGCCACTTCGGCCCCCTCTGGTGGCAGACCGGCGGAGCGGCCGGCGTCTGGGTGGCCACCGTCGCCCTGCCCGTCGCCCTCACGTCCCGCTGGTGGCGCGCCCGCGCACACGGGAAGCCCGCGGGCGCGGACCGGGGCGCGGGCCCGGTCATGACGACCGTGCAGCGGTCCTCAGGGGAAGGCCGCGCGGGGGAGCGGACCGCCACGAGAGGTGGCCTGTTCCTCCGCCGCAAGGAGGCAAGAGCGGAGCGGGCGCGGTCGATGGGGAAGCCGGGTGGGCCGGACCGGAAGCGAGGGGCGCTGGTTGCGGGGCCGGGTTCGGCGGTGCCCGCCGTGTTTCCGCGTGAGTTGGAGGAGGCGTTGGAGACGACGGCACCGCGTGAGCGCTTCGCGGACCTGCCGTTGGCCGCCCTGGTCTCCACGGCCGAGGCTCACCCGGACCGCGCTCCGGACCCGCCTCTTGACGGAGGGGGTGCGGGGGACAGCACCGAGGCGGCGGATCACCCGGACCGGTCACTCACGGACGCCTCTGCGGCCGCCCCACCGCAGACTGAGCCGAACCGCTCCCCGCAACCGGAGCCGAGCCGCTCCCCGCAACCGGAGCCGAACCGCTCCCCGCGTCCGGGCCGACGACGGCTCCGAGCCGGGGCTCTGCCACTGCCCTCGTGGTTCTCGTTCTCCAAGCCGACGCGGAGTCCCGTGGCGGCGCATCCCCCCACTCCCCTCGGCCCCGACGAGTCGGCGAAGACGAAGGCACCAGACCAAGCCTCTTGATCCCCGACCTCACCGCCGCCGCAGTTCGCCCCCGCTGTCCACCGCCTACTGCGCGCTGCCCAGCATGTCCCGTACCGGGCCCTCCGGGAGGAGTTCCTTGCAGGACTTCTCGGAGGCGGTGGTGAGGGCGTCGTTCACGCAGGTGTAGTAGTCCCGGTACACGAACTGGGTCGTGAACGTGGCGATCACGACGGTCAGGGCGAGCGAGGCCGTCACGAGGCCGCTGATGGCCGCCGTCCGCTGCGGGCGGCCGCTCACCTCGGGGCGGGCCGGGGCGTCGGGGTCCGGCGTCTGAGGCTTGGCGCGCAACGCGCTGATCGCCCAGTACAGGGCCAGCGAGCCGAGCAGCAGGGCCACGTACGGCCAGGCGAAGAGGGCGAAGAAGAAGGCCCACATCCCGGAGAGCAGCGCGTACCGCGCGCGACGCTGGGCGGGGTCGGTCGGGTCCCAGCGCATTCCGGCGCCCGGACCGCCGTCCTGGCCCTGACCCGGACCGCCGGGACCGCCCTGGCCCTGACCACCGGGACGTTCACCGAAATGCCCGCTGGTGGAGCGGCCGGGCTGCCGGTCGCTCCACTGACTGCCCCACGGCGAGTGACCACCCCCGCCGGGACCGCCACCGTGACCGCCGTCGGAACCCTGGCCGCCCGAGGGTCGCCGAGGCTGCCACGGCCGGTCGGGCGCACCCTCCGGAGGCGGCGCGAACGGATTGTCCTCGGAGGCACCGGAAGAACCGGACGTACCCGAGGAACCGGAGGGACCACCGGACCCGGACGACCCCGGCTGCCCGGGCCGCTCGGCGGCGTCCTCGCTCTCGCGCGGAGGCGTGGGAGAGGAGCTCCGCTCGCGCAGCAGGAGCGAAGGAAGGCGGAGGCTGCGGTCCGGCATCAGGAGTGCGTCTTCCCCTTGGTGATAAGGCGGTGTCGGTACGGCTGTCGGTAGGGCTGTCAGTACAACTGTCGTTGTGGCAGTTGGTGCGGCGGTCGATACGGCGGTGATTCGGCGGTGCACACAGCGGTGAACAGGTCAAGGTCGACGGCGTCGACGGCGTCGGCTGAACACGGTGCTGAGCGTGCCGGGTCCGGCGGTGGATTCGGCTGGTACGGCATGAGCTGTCACTTCGTGAACGCCCCGCACACCGGCCGCGTTCCCGACCGCCTTCCCGGGCCCGCTCCTCGCAGACGCTACCTTCCGGCCACGCCCCCGTCCCACGGGGGCCGCCGGGTGTGCCGGTATCGTTGCTGACGGTCGGCCGGTTCGTAGACTTCCCCGTATCGGGGGACGTGAAGCATTCGTATGAATGTACAAGTACGGGCCCGGCGGGCCGGATCGCTCCGCACGACCGTGGAGCGGCCCCCAGGAACCCGTGCGCACCCGCACGGGACCAGAACCGCAGAAAGGGTCCCACCGTGGCCGCCAAGCCCGTGGCCAAGCGCCTCGTCGTGCTGGTATCCGGATCCGGCACCAACCTCCAGGCGCTGCTCGACGCCATCGCGGCGACCGGCGTCGAGGCCTACGGCGCCGAGATCGTGGCCGTCGGGGCCGACCGCGGCGGCATCGAAGGGCTCGCCCGGGCCGAGCGCGCCGGACTGCCGACGTTCGTCTGCCGCGTCAAGGACCACGGCACCCGCGAGGAGTGGGACGCGGCGCTCGCCGAGGCCGTCGCCGCGTACGAGCCGGATCTGGTCGTCTCCGCCGGGTTCATGAAGATCGTGGGCAAGGAGTTCCTCGCCCGGTTCGGCGGGCGGTTCGTCAACACGCACCCCGCCCTGCTGCCCAGTTTTCCCGGAGCCCACGGTGTGCGTGACGCGCTCGCGTACGGCGCCAAGGTCACCGGCTGCACCGTCCACTTCGTCGACGACGGCGTCGACACCGGGCCGATCATCGCGCAGGGCGTGGTGGAGGTCCGGGACGAGGACGACGAGAGCGCTCTGCACGAGCGCATCAAGGAAGTCGAGCGAAGGCTGCTCGTCGATGTCGTGGGGCGGCTCGCCCGCAACGGCTATCGCATTGAGGGACGAAAGGTAGTTATCCAGTGACCGCCGACAGCACTGTCACGGCCGAGAGCGGCAAGCGGGCCATCCGTCGCGCGCTCGTCAGCGTCTACGACAAGACCGGGCTCGAGGAGCTCGCCCGTGGCCTGCACGAGGCGGGCGTGGAGCTCGTCTCCACCGGGTCGACCGCCGGGCGCATCGCCGGCGCCGGCGTCCCCGTCACCAAGGTCGAGGAGCTGACCGGCTTCCCGGAGTGCCTGGACGGCCGGGTCAAGACGCTGCACCCCAAGGTGCACGCGGGCATCCTCGCCGACCTCCGTCTGGAGGACCACCGGCGCCAGCTCGCCGAGCTGGGCGTGGAGCCGTTCGACCTGGTCGTCGTGAACCTGTACCCGTTCCGCGAGACCGTCGCCTCCGGCGCCACCCCCGACGAGTGCGTGGAGCAGATCGACATCGGCGGCCCGTCGATGGTGCGCGCGGCCGCCAAGAACCACCCGTCGGTCGCGGTGGTCACCAGCCCCGCCCGGTACGCGGACGTCCTCACCGCCGTCCAGGACGGCGGCTTCGACCTCGCCGCCCGCAAGCGGCTGGCCGCCGAGGCCTTCCGGCACACCGCCGAGTACGACATCGCCGTCTCCTCCTGGTTCGCCTCGGCCTACGCGCCCGCCGACGACTCGCCGTTCCCCGAGTTCATCGCCGCCGCCCTGGAGCGCAAGAGCACCCTGCGCTACGGCGAGAACCCGCACCAGCCCGCGGCCCTCTACGTCGACGGCACCGGCAGCGGTCTCGCCGAGGCCGAGCAGCTGCACGGCAAGGAGATGTCGTACAACAACTACACGGACACGGACGCCGCCCGCCGTGCCGCGTACGACCACGACGAGCCCTGCGTCGCGATCATCAAGCACGCCAACCCCTGTGGCATCGCGATCGGCGCGGACGTCGCCGAGGCGCACCGCAAGGCGCACGCCTGCGACCCGCTGTCCGCGTTCGGCGGGGTCATCGCCGTCAACCGGCCGGTGAGCAAGGAGATGGCCGAGCAGGTCGCCGAGATCTTCACCGAGGTCATCGTCGCGCCGGACTACGAGGAGGGCGCCCTCGACGCCCTCGCCAAGAAGAAGAACATCCGGGTGCTGAAGGCCCCGGCCGCGCCCTCCCACCCCGCCGAGGTCAAGCCGATCGATGGCGGTGCCCTCCTCCAGGTGACGGACCGGCTCCAGGCCGACGGCGACGACCCGGCCAACTGGACGCTCGCGACCGGTGAGGCCCTCTCCGCCGAGGAGCTGGCCGAGCTGGCCTTCGCGTGGCGGGCCTGCCGCGCGGTCAAGTCCAACGCGATCCTCCTCGCCAAGGACGGCGCCTCGGTCGGCGTCGGCATGGGCCAGGTCAACCGTGTGGACTCCGCGAAGCTCGCCGTCGAGCGGGCCGGCGCCGAGCGGGCACAGGGCTCGTACGCCGCCTCCGACGCCTTCTTCCCGTTCCCGGACGGGCTGGAGATCCTCACCGAGGCCGGCGTCAGGGCCGTCGTCCAGCCCGGCGGCTCGGTCCGCGACGAACTGGTCGTCGAGGCAGCGCAGAAGGCCGGCGTCACCATGTACTTCACGGGGACGCGGCACTTCTTCCACTGACACGGCCAATGACGCGGCCACGGCCGCGCAGTCACAGCCACTGACCGCCGGACGGCGGAGCAGTAAGGGGCGCGCCGCTCGATGCGGCGCGCCCCCGCGCGTTCTCGGACCCCTGTGCGGCCTGTGCGGCCTGTGCGGCCTCTGCCGCCGGTGCGGTCGGTGCGGTCGGTACCGTCGGTGCGCGCCGGGCGGGGCATGGGGAATGGCCGATACCCCGGTACAGAGGCGCCCGTTCCGCTGCGAGGCTCGAGAGGCCAGCTCACTCGCACGGGTCTCAGGGGGTTTCTCATGCGCAACAGGTCGAGCCGGACACGTCGGACAGCGGCCGTCGGCGGGGTGCTCGCCGTCGTCCTCGGTACGGGGACGACCGGCGCCGCGACCGCCACCGCCGCCGCGGGGAGCACGGCCGTCGTGCCTTGTCCCCGGGGGTTCGTCTGCATGTCCGAGTCGCCGAACGGCACGGGCCGCGTCTACCACGTGGCCCAGGGGACGAGAGTGGTCTTCACCTTCCCGGTGGCCGTCAACGAGGTCACCAACAGCACGGCCGTCGACTACTGCGTGACCGGCGTTTCGAGCTATGTGCTCCGCCCCGGTGAGACAAGGAGCGGACCGAACGACGTGCGCTCACTCGCACCGCTTCCGGCCGGCGGGGTCTGTCTGCGCTGAACACCGGGAGACCGTATGTCTCCGGGTCCGCGGACCAACGCCGAAGGGCCGTACCCCTGGGACGGGGTACGGCCCTTCGTGGGCTCGGCGGCTCAGTAGCGCGGGCGGTTGAACCACGCCTTTCCGTTGGCGTTGCCGGCGAAGACGGCTATCAGGATGCCCAGCACCAGGTGGACCAGGCCGATCAGGAAGAACGGGTAGATGCTCAGGACGGCGGTGATGATGCCGAAGACCAGCGCGGCGACGCGTACGCCGTTGCCGCCACTCTTGAACTTCACCGCGAGCATGATCGCGTAGACGAGCCAGCCCACGGCGAACACGGCGATCGCCCACATCATGCCGACCGGGACGTCACCGAGCGCGTCCTGCAGCGCCGGGTCCTCGGCGCTGTCGCTCGCCGCGCTGATGGCCACCGCGCCGATCGCGTACAGCAGCACACCGATCACCTGGAGACCGGCGATGACCCAGAGCATCACGCGGGCCGCGCTGACCGTGCTGGGCATGGTCGTGGGCGCGCCGCCCGGGAACCCGCCGCCGTACCCCTGCGAGACCGGCGGAGCGGCCGGGTAGCCGTAACCGGGCTGCTGGGGCTGGTTCTGCTGCGGGTAGCCGTAGCCCTGGGACGGTTGCTGCTGGGGCTGGCCGTAGGGGTTGTTCGGGTCACCGAAGCTCATGGCGGGTCTCCTCCGTTGCCTTGTGCGGGGACGCGCGGCACGGGTCGGAGGAATGCCCTGCTCTGTTGTGGTCACGCCCCCCGGCAGTGCCCGCGGCACTGTGTCCCAATCGTTTTATATGCCCGCTCGGATGTCCAGCCGGATTCCGGGGACGTTGTGCAAGTGCAACACATCCGATCTTGCCGGACGGGAGTGGCGGGCGGCCGGGGGGACGGCGGGACGCCCTCGTCCAGGCCTCCCGCTGGAGTGGGTGCGGGCCCTGCGCGAACTCCTCGCGAACCCTCCGCGAACGCCGGCGCTTCGGCGACTGGCCGGTCGGCCGACCGATCAGTCGACCGGTGAGCCGACCAGGCGTGCTTACCAGGCGGCTGACCAGGCGGCTGACCTGGTGGCAGACCTGGTGGCAGACCGGCGGTTGACCAGGCGGGGGACCGGCCGCGGGTGTCCGATGGGCGGCCGGATTGGAACCGGGAGCCCGTCATCCGCGAAGATTGGGCCCATGACCGCCCAGATTCTCGATGGCAAGGCCACCGCAGCCGCGATCAAGTCCGATCTGACCGCCCGCGTGGCGGCGCTGAAGGAGAAGGGCGTCACGCCCGGCCTCGGCACCATCCTCGTCGGGGAAGACCCCGGCAGCCAGAAGTACGTCGCCGGCAAGCACCGCGACTGCGCGCAGGTCGGCATCGCCTCCATCCAGCGCGAACTGCCCGCGACCGCCACCCAGGAAGAGATCGAGGCGGTGGTGCGGGAACTCAACGAGGACCCCGCCTGCACCGGCTACATCGTCCAGCTGCCCCTTCCCCGGGGCATCGACGAGAACCGCATCCTCGAACTGATGGACCCCGACAAGGACGCCGACGGCCTCCACCCGATGAACCTCGGGCGCCTCGTCCTGAACGAGCCCGCCCCGCTGCCCTGCACCCCGAACGGCATCCTCACCCTGCTCCGCCACTACGGCGTGGAGATCAAGGGCGCCGAGGTCGTGGTCGTCGGCCGCGGTGTGACGATCGGTCGCCCGATGCCGCTGCTGCTGACCCGGCGCAGCGAGAACGCGACGGTCACGCAGTGCCACACCGGTACGCGTGATCTGGCCGCCCACCTCAAGCGCGCCGACATCATCGTCGCCGCCGCCGGCTCCGCGCACCTGGTCCGCCCCGAGGACGTGAAGCCGGGCGCCGCCGTACTCGACGTCGGTGTCTCCCGCTCCGCCGAGGGCAAGATCGTCGGCGATGTGCACCCCGGCGTCGCCGAGGTCGCCGGATGGATCTCCCCCAACCCCGGCGGCGTGGGCCCCATGACCCGGGCCCAGCTGCTCGTCAACGTGGTCGAGGCGGCGGAGCGCAGTGCCGGCTGACGACAAGGCGCCAGGGAAGGCCGAGGTCGGGGGAGCGCCCCCGGCACCGGCGATGCCGAGCACGCCACGGACACCGGCCGGGGCGGGGACATCGGGCGCGTCGAGCACCACGGGCGCGTCGAGCACCCTGGGCACGCCGGACGCACCGGGTGTGGCGGGGAAGCCGGCCGGATCGGCGGCACCGGCTGAGCCGCAGGCGTCGGCCGGGTCGAGTGCGTCGGCCGAGTCGAGTGCGACCAAGGCGCCGGGCTCGTCCGGAGGGGCGGGCAAGCCTGCGGCCTCGGGCGTGTCCGCGGAGTCGAGCGGGGCCGTGGCGTCGGGTGGGTCGGAGAGGGCGGAGATGTCGGGGCGCGTGGGGGAGAAGGAGAAGCGTGGGGCGGCGGTGACGGGTGGCGTGACGGACGAGATCGAGGTGCGGGATCCCATCAGCGCGCCCGACGCCGACGGCAAGCCCGTCCGGGCCACCCGGCGCTTCCCGATGTTCACCCGCGACACCGCCCGGCCCGAGGGCGGCGGCCGGGCCGCCCCCCGGAACGCGCCCGCGCCCGCCCGGCAGTGGCCGATCCTCGCCGTGCTCTGCGCTGTGGGCCTCGGCCTGCTGCTCACCGCGTTCGACGCGTTCCGGCCCGGCACGATCCTGATCGGCTCCGCGCTGCTCGCCGGGGCGCTGCTGCGGTGGCTGGTACCGGACGTCGGCATGCTCGCCGTCCGCTCCCGCTTCACCGACATGGTCACGTACATCGCGTTGGGCTCCGCCATCGTGCTCCTCGCGCTGATGGCGCAGCCGGATCCGCTGCTGGAGATCCCCTTCCTCAAGGACACCCTGCACTTCACGGTCGGCGACGAGACCGGCTGACGGACGCGCGACGGCGGCCCGCCCCCTCCCCCGAGTCGGGACGGACCGCCGTCGCGATCCACCCTCGTGCACGGCGAACGCCCTGTTCAACCGCTGCCGACCCGCTGTGGCACGGAAGTGACAATTCCGCCGAGGTGTCCCCACCCGGCCACGACGCCGGCACCCGCAGGTCATCTCCGGGTGCCTGCCGCCCCCGAACCCCGCCGCGCGCCCTTCGCGCTCCGGCACGCCCCGCCGTCGCCCCACGCGCCCGAGCCGGTGACCGCCCGGACGGGAACCGGTCCGCACACGGTCGTCGTCACTTGCTCAGACCCCGACCGAGCCCAGGAGGCAGTCGATGAGCGCCTGGCAGCCACTGCCGGACGGGCTTCCCCCGGAGGTGCAGCACTTCGTCGAGCAGTTGCGGCTGCTGAAGGACCGCACGGGGCTCAGTCTGGTCGCCCTCGGCGCGCGCACCGCCTACAGCAAGTCCTCGTGGCAGCGGTACCTCAACGCGACCCAGCCCCCGCCCCGCCAGGCCGTCGTCGCCCTCTGCAAGGTCGCCGGGGAGGACGCCGAACGCTTCGGGGTGCGCTGGGAGCTGGCCGTACGGGTCTGGCCGCGCCCGCCGGCGCCGGCGGTGACCCCGGACCCGTCGTCGGCCGGCGCGGGGGCGGCGGAGGGGGAGGCGTACGAGGACGACCCCACGCTGCCCTGGTGGGACGCGCCCGCCGAGGACCCGGCGTCACGCCGGCCGGGCCGTCTCGCGCTCTACGCCGCGCTCGCCGTCCTCGCCGCCCTGGTCCTCGTCGGGGCCGCACTGCTGGGGGCCGCCACGCTGTCGTGA
>NZ_LIQX01000551.1 GCF_001418475.1 Streptomyces ossamyceticus
GTAGTTCCCCGCGCTCCTCAATGGGCGGGGTGGGGGCTTGTCGCCGTGGTTTCTGTGGGGCTGGGAAACCGAGGGTGCGGCTCCGGCGTTTACCCAGGGGTGGAAGCCCCCGGGGCGGAGACGCGGTTCTGCCTCGTGCGGAAGCGATACCGTCTTTGGAGGCGTCAACCCCGGAGGGGCTTCGTGGGGATTGAGAGCGACAAGGTCGTCTACGAGTATCTGAGCCGGGTCGGTGACCTGGCCCAGCAGCGACAGTTGCCGTCCGCGACCCGTATGCGTCTGGTGTCGGAGCTGCGGGACGAGATCGACCGGCGCAGGGCCAAGGCGCCGGTGGACAGTCCGGCCGCCGTGCGCCGCATCATCTCCCGCCTCGGCACCCCCGACGACATCGTCACCGCGGCGGGCGGCCCCGGCGACACGCCGGAGGAGCGGGCCGCCGTGCCCGTGCAGCGGGTGACCGGCGGTGACGGCACCGACGAGCGCGACGAGCGGGCCAAAGGGCTCACCGGCGGCTTCCGCAAGGTCGTGCCCCGGCCGCGTACCGCCGAACCGGCACCTCGCACGTCGCTGGAGGGCGCCGCCCCGCCGCACCTCGCCCCGCTGCACGAGCTGGGCGACGGCGACGCGCAGCCCGACTGGTGGCGTGTCGGCGGCGGAGGCTCCAACGGCGTGGACATCGGGTTCGGGATCGGGGACGCGGTGCCGGGGTTCGTCGGCGGCGTGGAGATCCCCGAGCTGCTGAAGCCGCCGCCCGCGAAGGACGAGGGCAAGAAGGCGGGAGCCGCAGCGCCGGTAGCCGTGGAGAAGGCGGCAGCCGGCGTCGACGGGGAGGCGGTGGCCGGGGACGTCCCGGCGGGCCGGCGGCGGCCTCGACTGCCCCGGCTGCGGCCGGACGGCGGGGGATGGAGCAACCCGCTGTTGCTGCTGGCCGCCGCGTTGCTGGTCGCCGGAGCGGTCATGGGGAGCCTCGTGCCGCTGGGGCTCGGCTGGCTGATCGCCTACCTGTCACGGCGGTTGACGCCCGCGGAGTCCAAGTGGGCGGTGCTGGGCGTGCCGGGAGTGGTGGCCGCCGGGGGCATCGTGTGGCTGTGGGGGCGCAGCGACGGAAGGTGGGGGGAGCCCATCGTCCGCGGCGAGATGAACGTCGCGCTCGCGGAGACCTGGCCGTGGGTGCTGCGTATCGCGGCCATCTCCTCCGCGCTGTATCTGCTGTGGCGCTCCCAACGGCCCCGCGGAGCCCAGTAGCTCGGGGGCGCGCCGTTGGTTCGGCGGGTGCGGGTGCGTCGTGGTTGTTCGCGCAGTTCCCCGCGCCCCTGAAGGCTTGGGCCTGCGGCCCGGCCTTCATCGCCACCCGCATCCGCCAACGAACCTCACCCACCCCCACAATGGGCGACATGGCTTCCCTCACCGTCGGATTCGACCTGGACATGACCCTGATCGACTCCCGCCCCGGCATCCACGCCTGCTACACCGCGCTGGCCGCGCGGACCGGGACGTACATCGACGCGGATCTGGCGATCACGCGGCTGGGCCCGCCGCTGGTGGAGGAACTGGCGTACTGGTTCCCCGCGGAGGACATCCCCGCGATGGCGACGCTCTACCGGGAGATCTACCTGGAGAAGGGGATCACCGCGGCGCCCGCGATGCCGGGCGCGCGGGAGGCGATCGCCGCGGTGCGGGAGGCCGGCGGGCGGTCCATCGTCGTCACCGCGAAGTACGAGCCGAACGCCAAGCTGCACATCGAGCACCTCGGCATGGAACCGGACGCCGTCATCGGCGACCTGTGGGCGGAGGCCAAGGCGGGCGCGCTGCGCGAGCACGGCGCGAGCGTGTACGTCGGCGACCACGTCGGGGACGTCCGTGGCGCGCGTACCGCCGACGCGTACTCCGTCGCCGTGGCCACCGGACCGTGCGACGAGCGGGAGCTGCGCGAGGCGGGCGCGGACGTCGTCCTCACGGACCTGACGGCCTTCCCCGAGTGGCTGGCGGCCCACATCCGCCGGGAAGCGTGAGCCCGATCAGCCCGATCAGCCCGATCAGCCCGATCAGCCCGATCAGTCCGAGCAGTTCGATCAGTCCGAGCAGTTCGATCAGCCTGTCTTCGAGCGTGCCTTCCTGCGGCCCGCCGCCACCGACTGCAGGACGCCCGCGCCCGCGATGAGAAAACCGACGCCCATGAGCATGCTCAAACCGAACATGTAGGTGGGAAATGGGGTCGTGTCGAGGAACAGCGGGGCGACGGTGACCAGTGTGGCCACGGCGCCGACGAAGAACACGATGACGCCGGCACGGATCAGCCGGTCACCGGGTTCGGCGGAATTCGGTTGGGTTTTGTCACGCACCGGACCAGGGTAGTTCCCAGCGCGAGGGAACAGTCGGGGGACGTCTTGTCACCCGCCTCCAGACCATTAGCCTGGGTACCGGCGGGTCCCGGCGGCCCGCTGTAGTGCTATCCAGAGCAGTTTCCGCACACCGAGAACACTTTTCAGACGCAGTTTCCGACGAGTACGAGGACGAGGACAGACGTGCCTACCGGCAAGGTCAAATGGTTCAACAGCGAGAAGGGCTTCGGCTTTCTCTCCCGTGACGACGGCGGTGACGTCTTCGTCCACTCCTCCGTACTGCCGACCGGTGTGGACAGCCTGAAGCCGGGCCAGCGCGTCGAGTTCGGCGTCGTCGCCGGTCAGCGCGGCGACCAGGCGCTGTCCGTGACGATCCTGGAGCCGGCACCCTCGGTCGCCGCCGCCCAGCGCAAGAAGCCGGACGAACTGGCCTCGATCGTGCAGGACCTGACGACCCTTCTGGAGAACATCACACCGATGCTGGAGCGGGGCCGCTACCCCGAGCGCACGGCCGGCAAGAAGATCGCCGGCCTGCTGCGCGCGGTGGCCGACCAGTTGGACGTGTAGTCCCCCGAGTCGTGGTCCCCCGAGTCGTGGTCGCCCGAGCCGGGGTCCCCCGCGGGGCGGTCAGGGGAAGTCGAGTGCGTGCGGGCCGAGGGGCGGTACCAGTCCCTCGGCCGCCGCGCGGGTGAGCAGACCGCGGATCGCCGCGTAGCCGTCCTCGCCCAGGTCCGCCGTGAACTCGTTGACGTACAGGCCGATGTGCTGGTCGGCGACGGCGGGGTCCATCTCCTGCGCGTGTTCCAGGACGTACGGGCGGGATGTTTCCGGGTCTTCCCAGGCGGCGCGGACGGACGCGCGGACCGTGTCCGCGAGGCCGCGCAGCGTCTCCTCGCCCAGCGAGCGCTTCGCGATGATCGCGCCGAGGGGGATCGGCAGGCCCGTCGTCGACTCCCAGTGCTCACCCATGTCGGCGAGCTTGTGCAGCCCGTAGTTCCGGTAGGTGAAGCGGGCCTCGTGGATGACGAGCCCCGCGTCGACCTTCCCGTCCCGCACGGCGGGCATGATCTCGTGGAACGGCATGACGACGATCTTGCCGACCCCGCCGGGCAGTGTGTCCGCTGCCCAGAGACGGAACAGCAGATACGCCGTCGAGCGCTCGCTCGGCACGGCCACCGTTCGCCCGGTCAGTCCCCCACCGCCGAAAGCGTGGGAGGTGCCCCCAGCGCCCGGCTCCCGCGTCAGCACCAGCGGACCGCAGCCCCGGCCCAGCGCGCCGCCGCACGGCAGCAGCGCGTACTCGTCGAGGACGTACGGGAGGACCGCGTACGACACCTTCAGTACGTCCAGGTCGTCGCCGCGCTCGGCCATGCCGTTGGTGATGTCGATGTCCGCGAACGTCACGTCCAGCGGGGGCGCGCCCGGAATCCGGCCGTGGGCCCACGCGTCGAAGACGAATGTGTCGTTGGGGCAGGGCGAGTAGGCGATCCGTACGGTGTCGGCCGCCCGCTCAGCGCTCATGCCGCTCGTGCTGTTCCTGTGGCTCATCCGGCTCATGTCGGTCCCAACTCTCCAGTACGGGCGTCAGCTTCCCGAAGGCCCCGGTGAGGGCGGTCAGCGCGTCGCCGATGCGCCAGGCCGCGCGGTCGCGGGGGCCGACGGGGTTGGAGACGGCGCGCAGTTCCAGTACGGGCGTCGTGTGCGCGGCGGCCGCCTCGGCGACCCCGAAGCCCTCCATCGCCTCCGCCAGCGCGTCCGGGTGCCGGGTCCGCAGCTCCGCGGCGCGCTCGGCGCTGCCGGTGACCGTGGAGACGGTGAGCACCGTGCCGGAACGGGCCCCGGTCGCCGCGGCGAGCAGGTCCACGAGCGCCTTCGGCGGGTGATGGGTGACGGTGCCGAACCCGAGGTCGGTGACCGGCACGAAGCCGGCCGGGGTCTCGGCGCCCAGGTCCGCCGCCGTGATCGCCTCGGCCAGCACCAGCGACCCGAGCGGCGCCCCCGGCTGGAAACCGCCCGCGATCCCCGCCGACACCACCAGGTCGTACGGCGCCCCGCCGAGCACCCCGGCGGTCAGCGCGGCGGCCGTGGAGGCGGCGGCGAGCGCGGGCCCCACACCGGCGGCCAGGAGGTCGTACACGGTCCCGGAGACGGTGTGGCGGTGCAGGGACGCCGTCGGGAGGGGCACCTCCGTGCACGGGCCCGGGAACGCGCGTGCCACCGCGTCCCGCTCGGCGGGGACCGCGGTGGCTACGAGGATGCGCATGGGCGGCGTACGCGGATCAGGCGTCCGGGTTCTCGAACTTGAAGTTCCAGACGCCCTTGTACTGCGTGGAGCCCTTCTTCTGCTCCACGACGCTGACCGTCAGCGACTTCTGGGCGGTCTGACCGGGCTGCGTGGCGAACAGGTCGGCGTTCTGGAAGGCCCAGTACGTCTTCTTGAAGGTGTCGGTGGCGGGCTCCCCGTTGATCCACAGGGCCCAGCCGGTCTCCGCGATCTCCGGGTCGACACCGATGCGCAGGGTCTCGCCCTGGGGCACGTCGATCGACTTCGACGGCTTCTCCCTGGCGCACTTCGCGGCCTGCTCGGCGCTGAGGGTCTCGTAGCACTCGGCCTCGGTGCTGACCGACTCGGTGCCGAACGTGACGGTGGCCATCGGCGTCGGCTTGTCGCAGGCAGACAGCACGAGGAGTCCGGCGGAAACAGCGCCGAGAGTGGCTGCGGCGCGACGGGAACGCTGGGAGGTCATGGGCGAAGGCTATCTGGCATGTCCAGGGGTGCCCCTACGTGGGGTACGGCGTGCCGGGCCGGACGGCGTCACGGCGGTCCCGTTCCGCCCCGGTCACGCCACCTTCGCCCGGGGCGCGCCACCGTGCCGGGCCGAGGAGAGCAGGCCCCGGACCGTGGTCAGCCAGCCGAGGGCGACGATCCCGGCGGCCACGGCCATGCCGAGCGTGCCGACCAGGGGCAGGGCGATACCGATGCCGCCGCCGACCACCCACGACATCTGCAGGAGCGTCTCCGAGCGGGCGAAGGCGGAGGTCCGGACGGCCTCGGGGACGTCCCGCTGGATCAGCGCGTCCAGGGCCAGCTTCGACAGGGCCTGCGACAGACCGGCGAACGCGGCCAGACAGGCGACGAAGAAAGCGCTGAAGAACACGACCGCCAGTACCGCGACCACCAACTCCACGGCCACGACGGTCACGATGATCAGCTCCGGCGCCCGCGACTTCAGCCACGCCCCCACGGCGGTGCCGAGCGCGTTGCCCGTACCGGCCGCGACGGCCACCATGCCGAGCGAGACGGCCGCGCTCTGCCCGTGGAGCGGATGCTCACGCAGCAGGAACGCCAGGAAGAAGATCAGGAAGCCGGACAGGCAGCGCAGCGACGCGTTGGCGGCGAGGGCGTGGGTGACGGCCGGGCCGACCGTCCGCAGGTTCGGCCGCTTCAGCGTCTTCGCGCGGTGCGGGCCGTGCAGATGCTCCGGGTCCGCGGCGAGCAGCGCGATGTCCTCGCCCTTCGCGGAGTCGACCTTGGGCGGCAGCGTGAACGACAGGAACGTGCCCACGAGGAAGATCGCGCACGCCCCGTACAGCGGGAAACGGGGGCCGAGGGCCTGGAGCGCGGCCCCGATCGGGGCGGCGACACCGGTGG
>NZ_LIQX01000552.1 GCF_001418475.1 Streptomyces ossamyceticus
CACCCGCACCCGCCGTCGAACCCGCACCCCCGATGCCATGGGCCGCCGTCGAACCCGCACCTCCGAGCTACAACGCGCCCGGCCCTCAAGCCCCCGTGTTGGCGAGCGCCTCCGACAACTCCGCCGCCACCTGCTGGAGCACCGGCACGATCCGCTCCGTCGCCGCCTCGGTGACACGGCCCGCCGGACCGGAGATGGAGATCGCGGCGGCGGTGGGGGAGTCGGGGACGGAGACGGCGAGGCAGCGGACGCCGATCTCCTGCTCGTTGTCGTCGACGGCGTACCCCAGGTCGCGCACCTCGGCGAGCGCGGCGAGGAAACCGTCGGGAGTCGTGATCGTCTTGTCCGTCGCGGCGGGCATCCCGGTACGCGACAACAGGGCCCGGACCTCGTCGGCGGGCAGGTCGGCGAGCAGCGCCTTGCCGACGCCCGTGGAGTGGGGCAGCACACGGCGGCCGACCTCGGTGAACATCCGCATGGAGTGCTTGGACGGCACCTGCGCCACGTACACGATCTCGTCGCCGTCGAGCAGTGCCATGTTCGCCGTCTCGCCCGTCTCCTCGACCAGCCGCGCCAGATAGGGGCGGGCCCAGGTGCCGAGCAGCCGGGACGCCGACTCGCCGAGGCGGATCAGACGCGGGCCGAGGGCGTACCGCCGGTTGGGCTGCTGGCGCACATAGCCGCACACCACCAGGGTGCGCATCAGCCGGTGGATCGTGGGCAGCGGCAGCCCGCTGCTCACGGACAGCTCGCTGAGGCCGACCTCGCCGCCGGCGTCCGCCATCCGCTCCAGCAGGTCGAAGGCGCGCTCGAGGGACTGGACGCCGCCGCTGGACGAGGACGACTTGGTGGAGTCGGTGGTGCTGGCGCTGGACGTCGGCACGGCGCGGGTCCTTTCACGAAGGCGGGCGAAGTCGCAGCCTACCGGGCAGTTCGTTGACTGCTCGCTTGTGCGTCACTATGTTCTGCCTGACGGAATTCTCATTCCGACTAGTGAAAATGTCCAGAGTGGCGGGGTGAGGAGCAGAGTGGGGGAGGGGGCTCTTGACGGGGCTCGACCTGGAGTGAAGACTCCTTCAACAGAACGTTGAATTCCGTTACGTGGAAGTAAATCCCGTGGACGCGGAAGAGAAACGACGGCAGGACGAGAGGGGTCCGGGTGTCCGACGCTGAACTGGTGCTGCGCTCGACGCGGGTCATCACGCCCGAGGGATCGCGCCCCGCCGCGGTCGCGGTCGTGGACGGCCGCATCACGGCCGTCCTCCCGTACGACGCCGACCTGCCGTCCGGTGTCCGCCTGGAGGATCTGGGCGACGACGTCCTGCTGCCGGGCCTGGTCGACACCCATGTGCACGTCAACGATCCGGGCCGTACCCACTGGGAGGGCTTCTGGACCGCGACGCGGGCCGCCGCCGCCGGCGGCATCACCACCCTCGTCGACATGCCCCTCAACTCCCTGCCGCCGACCACGACCGTCGACCACCTCCGTACGAAGCGGGAGGTCGCCGCCGACAAGGCGCACATCGACGTCGGCTTCTGGGGCGGCGCGCTGCCCGACAACGTCAAGGACCTGCGCCCGCTGCACGACGCCGGTGTCTTCGGCTTCAAGGCGTTCTTGTCTCCGTCCGGCGTCGACGAGTTCCCGCACCTCGACCAGGAGCGGCTCGCCCGCTCCCTGGCCGAGATCGCGGGCTTCGGCGGACTGCTCATCGTGCACGCAGAGGACCCGCACCACCTCGACACCGCCCCCCGGCGCGGCGGCCCCCGGTACGCCGACTTCCTCGCTTCCCGTCCGCGCGACGCCGAGGACAGCGCCATCGCGGCCCTCATCGACCAGGCCCGCCGGCTCGACGCCCGCGTCCACGTCCTGCATCTGTCCTCCAGCGACGCGCTGCCGCTGATCGCCGCCGCCAAGGCCGACGGCGTACGGATCACCGTGGAGACCTGCCCGCACTACCTCACCCTGACCGCCGAGGAGGTCCCGGACGGGGCGAGCGAGTTCAAGTGCTGCCCGCCGATCCGCGAGTCCGCCAACCAGGACCTGCTGTGGCGGGCGCTCGCCGACGGCACGATCGACTGCGTGGTCACCGACCACTCCCCGTCCACGGCCGATCTGAAGACCGACGACTTCGCCACCGCCTGGGGCGGCATCTCGGGCCTCCAGCTGAGCCTCGCCGCGGTCTGGACGGCGGCCCGCGGACGCGGCCACACCCTGGAGGACGTGGTCCGCTGGATGTCGACCCGCACGGCCGCCCTCGTCGGCCTCGACCACAAGGGCGCCATCGAGGCGGGCCGCGACGCCGACTTCGCCGTGCTCGCCCCGGACGAGACGTTCACCGTCGACCCGGCGGCCCTCCAGCACCGCAACCGGGTGACGGCGTACGCCGGCCGGACGCTGTACGGCGTCGTCAGGTCCACCTGGCTGCGCGGCGAACGCATCGTCGCCGACGGCGAGTTCACCGCACCGAAGGGACGGCTCCTCACCCGCACCCCCTGATCCACTCCCGCACCCGCAGCGGCCCACAACCGAGAGGCAGACCTGATCAACGTGACGGCGATCGTGAACTTCACCGGCGACGCGAACCCGTACGGCGGCGGTGACCCGTACGCGGACTACCGCACCGCCGACCTCCCCTTCACCCACTACGCCGACCTCGCCGACCGCCGGCTCGGCGCCGGTGTCATCGCCGCCAACGACGAGTTCTTCGCCCAGCGGGAGAACCTGCTGCTGCCCGAGCGGGCCGAGTTCGACCCGGAGCACTTCGGGCACAAGGGCAAGATCATGGACGGCTGGGAGACCCGCCGCCGCCGGGGCGCCTCGGCCGAGCACCCCTGGCCGACCGCCGAGGACCACGACTGGGCGTTGGTCCGCCTGGGCGCGCCCGGCGTCGTGCGGGGCATCGTCGTCGACACCGCCCACTTCCGCGGCAACTACCCGCAGGCGGTCTCGGTCGAGGCCGCCTCGGTGCCGGGCACCCCCTCGCCCGAGGACCTCCTCGCCCCCGACGTGAAGTGGACGACCCTCGTACCGCGCACCCCCGTCGGCGGCCACGCGGCGAACGGCTTCGCCGTCTCCGTCGAACAGCGCTTCACCCACCTGCGCGTCAACCAGCACCCCGACGGCGGCATCGCCCGTCTGCGGGTGTACGGCGAGGTCGTCCCGGACCCCGCGTGGCTGGACGTCCTCGGCACCTTCGACGTGGTCGCCCTGGAGAACGGCGGCCGGGCGGAGGACGCCTCCAACCTCTTCTACTCACCGGCCACCAACACCATCCAGCCCGGCCGCGCCCGGGTCATGCACGAGTGCTGGGAGACCCGCCGCCGCCGTGACCAGGGCAACGACTGGATCCGCTACCGCCTGGCCGCACAGTCCGAGATCCGGGCCCTGGAGATCGACACCGCCTGCCTGAAGGGCAACGCGGCGGGCTGGGCCAGTGTCTCGGTCCGGGACGGCGAGGACGGCACCTGGACGGAGATCCTCCCGCGCACCCGCCTCCAGCCCGACACCGACCACCGCTTCGTGCTTCCCGAGCCCGCGGTGGCCACCCACGCCCGCGTCGACATCTACCCGGACGGCGGCATCTCCCGCCTGCGCCTGCACGGTTCCCTGACGGACGAGGGCAGGACGCGGCTGGCGGCACGCTTCCAGGAACTGGGCGCCTGACAGCACCCCTCCCGGCCGCACCGATGAGTTGCGGGCGCCCGCGGGGTCTGAGGTGATGACAACAGATCCCGCACCAGGAAGCAGGCGATCGCCATGGGCAAGCTCGTCTCGACCGTGTTCGTCACCCTCGACGGCGTCTACCAGGCCCCCGGCGGCCCCGAGGAGGACACCCGCGGCGGCTTCGAGCACGGCGGCTGGAGCTTTCCGTACGCCGACGACGACTTCGGGAAGTTCGTCGAGGAGAGTTTCGGCAGGGTCGGCGCGTTCCTCCTCGGCCGCCGGACGTACGACATCTTCGCCTCGTACTGGCCGAAGGTGACCGACCCGGCCGACCCCGTCGCCGGCAAGCTGAACACGCTGCCGAAGTACGTCGCCTCCACGACCCTCACGGACCCCGAGTGGTCCGGTACCACGGTCATCGGCGGGGACCTCGCCGACCAGGTCACCGCCCTCAAGGAGCGCACCGACGGCGAACTCCAGGTGCACGGCAGCGGAGCGCTGGTCGGTTCCCTGATCGACCTCGGCCTCCTCGACACCCTGCACCTGCTGACCTTCCCGGTGGCGCTCGGCTCCGGCCTCCGGCTGTTCCGGGAGGGGGCCGTGCCGACGGCCTTCCGGCACGCGGGCGGCCGGATCACCGGCAAGGGCGTCTCGATCCAGACCTACGAGCGGGAGGGGCGCCCCTCCTACGGCAGTTTCGCCCTGCCCGAGGACGCCTGACGGGGCGTCGTATGTGAAGGAGGAACGGGCCGTCCGTGAACTCCGGTGAACTCCCGGAGAACTTCACGGGCGGACCCGTCGAATCCTCGGACTTGTCATTGACATGCCATTGTCTACGCGCGTCATCATGAGGTCATGAGATTCCCCCCACGCACAGCGCGCGCCACGCGTCTCGGCGCCACCGCCGCCCTGCTGTCCGCCCTCCTCGTGGGCGGCGGCACCGTCACGGCCACCGCCGCGGACACCTCGGCCGCCGCCGTCGGCAGCATCTGCCACAGCCGCCTGCCGGCGGAGGCGGCCACCACGCTGAACCTCATCGAGCGGGGAGGCCCGTTCCCCTACACGCAGGACGGCAGCGTCTTCCAGAACCGGGAGCGCGTCCTGCCCTCGCGGTCCAGCGGCTACTACCACGAGTACACCGTGCAGACGCCCGGCTCCTCCACCCGCGGCGCCCGACGCGTCGTCACCGGGCAGCAGCACCAGGAGGACTACTACACCGCCGACCACTACGCGTCCTTCGACCTGATCGACCACGACTGCTGACCACCGCGGGGACACCCGTCGGGCCGTCCGTCCTCCCCCCACAGGAACGGACGGCCCGACGGCCCCGGTCACCTGGCCCTGCGGCTGTCGGCCGCCGCGAACAGGGCCAGCCCCAGCACGATCAGTGCGATGCTCACGTAGAGCTCGTAGCCGTCCAGGACGGCCCACCGCTGGGTCACCCCCCACCGCAGCTTGCCGGTGAGCTCGTAGACCAGCCCGCCCGAGCCCTGCAACAGGGCGAGGAACCCGAGGAACTCCAAGAACTGCTTCATGACAGGAATCCTCGCGCCGCGGACCCCGCCCGCCCATCGGTCGTGGGACCCTGCCCGCCCGACCGCGGTAGCGATCCGAGCGGCGCCCGGACGCCGAAAGTCGACGAGGTCACGACTTTGGTCGCGATCCCCGGCAGAAGGCGCCGACGGGGGCCGACTCTGCGTAGATTTGTCGACTGTGAGTGGTGACCCACCGGTGCCCGAACCACCGGCCTTCCCCGGGCGGCGCTGGCTGTTGCCGTCGGCCCTCCTCGACCCCGCCCAGGGCTCCGGTACCGGGCGGCCGGAACGGCGACCCCGACGCACCGCGCGTGACTGGGTCGTCGACTTCATGTGCTTCCTGTTCGCGGTGGGCATCGGCCTCCTCGGCGTGGACACGGTGAGCAAGGAGGTCGCCCTCCCCGACGCCTACGCCGTCCTCGACCAGGTGCTCGGCGCGCTCGCCTGCGCCGCGGTCTGGCTGCGCAGACGCTGGCCGACCGGGCTCGCCGTCGCCATGGTCGCGGTCTGCTTCGTGTCCGCCACCGCGGGCGGCGCCGGCCTCGTCGCCCTCTTCACCCTCACCGTCCACCGGCCCTTCCGGTACGTGGCCTGGGTGGCCGGCACCGCGCTCCTGCTGAACCCGGTCTACTACTGGCTGCGCCCCGACCCGGACCTCTCGTACCTGGGGGCGGTCTTCCTCTCCGTCGTGCTCACCGGCGCCATCGTCGGCTGGGGCATGTTCGTGCGCTCCAAGCGACAGCTCATGCTGAGCTTCCGGGACCGCGCCCGGCGGGCCGAGACGGAGGCCGCCCTGCGGGCCGAACAGGCGCAGCGCCTGGCCCGCGAGGCCATCGCCCGAGAGATGCACGACGTCCTCGCCCACCGGCTGACCCTGCTCAGCGTCCACGCGGGAGCCCTGGAGTTCCGGCCCGACGCGCCCCGCGCGGAGATCGTCCGCGCGGCGGGCGTCATCCGGGAGAGCGCCCACGAGGCCCTCCAGGACCTGAGGGAGATCATCGGCGTGCTGCGCGCGGGCGACTCCGACGACGCCGGGCGCCCCCAGCCGACGCTCGCCGCACTCGACGGACTCGTCGCCGAGTCCCGCGTGGCCGGCATGAAGGTCGTCCTCGACCACCACGTCACCGACCCCGCCGCCGTGCCCGCCTCCGTGGGCCGCACCGCGTACCGCATCGCCCAGGAGTGCCTCACCAACGCCCGCAAGCACGCGCCCGGTGCCGAGGTCACCGTCACGGTCGCGGGCGCCCCGGCCGACGGACTCACCGTCCGCGTCCGCAATCCCGCTCCGCCGGGGGAGGTCCCGCCCGTCCCCGGCTCCGGACAGGGGCTGATCGGCCTGACCGAGCGGGCCACCCTCGCCGGTGGCCGCCTGGAGCACGGCCCCGAGGCGGACGGCGGCTTCGCGGTGCGGGCCTGGCTGCCCTGGGGCTGAGAGTTGTCGGTGACGGCGGTGACGGCGGTGACGGCGGGGCGCCTTGTAGCTCGGGGGTGCGCGGTAAGTCGGCGGGTGCGGGTGGTGTGTGGTTTCTCGCGCAGTTCCCCGCGCCCCTGAAGGCTTGGGCCTGCGGCCCGGCCTTCAGCGGGATGGCGCCGTCGAAAAGCACGGGGCGCAGCCCCGGTCGCTTTTCAGGGGCGCGGGGAACTGCGCGAGAAACCAC
>NZ_LIQX01000553.1 GCF_001418475.1 Streptomyces ossamyceticus
TCCGTGGGGTGAGCCGGGGTGGCCGGCGGGGACGGAAGGACGCGGTGGACCGGGGTGACCATGGAGCGAGCGTCTCGTCGTCCCGGCGGGGCCACCAGGGAGGCCGTGTGTATGGGGACATAAGCTGGCGTTATGAGTGAGCTGGAGGAGCCACGGGGCGGGCTGGCCCATCGGGTGCCGGATCTGGGGGCCCTCGAACTGCTGCTGGCCGTCGCCCGGCTGGGCTCGCTCGGGCGGGCGGCGCGAGAGCTGGGCATCACCCAGCCCGCCGCGAGCAGCCGGGTCCGCTCCATGGAGCGGCAGCTCGGCGTGGCCCTGGTCGACCGGTCGCCGCGCGGCTCCCGGCTCACCGACGCGGGGGCGCTGGTCACCGACTGGGCCCGGCGGATCGTCGAGGCGGCCGAGGTGTTCGACGTGGGCGCGCAGGCGCTGCGGGACCGACGGGACTCGCGGCTCCGGGTCGCCGCGAGCATGACCATCGCCGAGTATCTGTTGCCGGGGTGGCTGATCGCGCTGCGGGCCGAGCGGCCGGACACCGCGGTGTCGCTCCTCGCGGGCAACTCGACGATCGTCGCGGAGCGGCTGCTGGCGGACGAGGCGGACCTGGGGTTCGTGGAGGGGCCGACGGTGCCGGCGGGGCTCGACGCGGTCGTGATAGCGCACGACCATCTGATCGTGGTGACGGCGCCCGGGCACCCGTGGGCGCGTCGGCGCCGTCCGTTGGACGCGGCGGAGCTGGCGTCGACGCCGCTGATCCTGCGGGAGAAGGGGTCCGGGACACGGCAGGTGCTGGAGTCGGCGCTGGGCGGGCTCGCCCGGCCGCTGATCGAGCTGTCGTCCACCACGGCGGTCAAGTCGTCCGCGCTCAGCGGGGCCGGGCCGGCCGTCCTCAGCGAGCTGGCGCTGGGGGAGGAGCTGTCCGCCCGCCGGCTCGTCCGCATCCCCGTCGACGGGGTCCGACTCCGGCGCGCGCTGCGGGCGGTCTGGCCGACGGGGCATCGGCCGGCGGGACCGGCACGGGACCTGTTGGGGCTGACCCGAGGTGGCACGCCGGCCGTCGACTGAACGGTGAGATGCCTGGGGCGCAGCCCCGGCATCTCAGGGGCGCGGGGACTGTGTGACCAGCCACGACGGCCCGTGGGGGATGGCCGACCTCATCCGCCGGGTGGAAGGGGCGGAGTCGTAGGGGCGCTGCCCCTTCGGCCCCGTGGGTCCAGCCCGGTGACGGCCGCGGGCGCGTCGTGGCTGGTCGCGCAGTCCCCGCCCCCGGATGCCCCGGGCTTCGCCCTGGGACATCCAGGCCCTCGGCGTCCCAGGCCCTACGCGGGCGCCCCCAGCACCTCCAGCCGCGCCGCGACGTCCCCGAGCGGCCCCCACACCACCCGCCGCCCGCCGTCAGGGCCCGACCCGCACGAGCGCTCGCATCCCGTGAGGGCGTCGCCTGCATGAGTGCCCGCTTCTCGTGAGGGCGTCGCCCGCATGAGTGCCCGCTTCTCGTGAGGGCGTCGCCCGCATGAGTGCCCGCTTCTCGTGAGGGTGCCGCCCGGATGAGTGCCCGCTTCCCGTGAGGGTGCCGCCCGCACGAGTGCCCGCTTCCTGTCAGGGCGCCGCCCGTACGAGCGCCCGCATCACTCCCAGGTCCTCGCCCATCTCGGGGTGCCACTGCACGCCCAGGACCCATGAGGGGGCCGGCAGTTCGATCGCCTCCACCGTGCCGTCGTCCGTGGCGAACGCCGACGCCACCAGGCCCTCTCCGAGGCGGTCCACGGCCTGGTGGTGGTACGTCGGCACGTCGGCCTCCTCGGGTGCGATCTCCGCGTACCGCGTCCCCGGTACCGGCTTCACGGAGTGACGGCCGAAGACCCCCACCTCGGCCACATGCCCGTCGATGTGCTGGACGAGCGTGCCGCCGAGCGCCACGTTCAGCAGCTGCATGCCCCGGCAGATGCCCAGCAGCGGCGTCCCGGAGTCCAGCGCCGCCCGGATCAGGGCCAGCTCCCAGGCGTCCCGCTCGGGCGTGGGAGGCCCACAGCGCGGGGAGCGTTCCGCGCCGTAGTGGACGGGGTCGACGTCGGGGCCGCCCGCGATGACCAGGCCGTCGACCCGGGCCACCGCCGCGGCGGCGTACGACGGGTCGTCCGGCGGCAGCATCGCGGCGACGCCGCCCGCCGCCTGCACGAGCCGGGGGTAGCCGACCGGCAGCAACGCGGCCTCCAGCTCCCAGACGCCCCAGCGCGCGCCGGACTCCAGATACGTACTCACACCGATCAGCGGCCTGGTCACACGTGCTCCTGACTGATGAAATGCGTGGAACTGCGGGACGGAACGAGTCAGTCCCTTGCCAACTCTGCCTCGGCGGCGGCCAGCGCCGCGAATTCCTCCTCCGGTGCCTTCGCCACCAGGTGCTTGCGGCTGTAGAGCCCGAAGTAGGCGGCCGCTGCCGCGTACACGCCGAGCGCGATGAACGCCGCCGTCACGTCCACCAGGAACGTCGCCACCAGGGCCGAGCACGCGAGGAGCAGGGCGACCGAGGAGGTCAGGATGCCGCCCGGCGTGCGGTAGGGCCGTTCGAGCCCCGGCTCCCGGCGGCGCAGCACGATGTGCGACAGGGACATCAGGGCGTAGCTGATGGTGGCGCCGAAGACGGCGATGTTCAGCATCCGGCCGCCGTCCCCGGTGCCGGCGGCCAGCGCGAAGCCGATCGTGCCCGGCACCAGCAGCCCCAGGTACGGGGCCTTGCGGCCACTGGTGAGGGACAGGACCCGGGGGAGGTAGCCGGCCCGGGACAGCGCGAAGAGCTGGCGCGACCCCGCGTAGATCAGGGAGAAGAACGAGGCCACGAGGCCCGCCAGGCCGGCGTAGTTCACGAAGCGGCTGAGCGCCGTGGCCTTGCCGTCCGGCTGGAGCGCCTCGACCAGCGGGTTGCCGGCGTCCTGGATGGCGGCCGAGCCACGCGCCCCGGCCGCGGCGAAGAAGGTGATCACCGCCAGCACCACCAGGACGCCCATCGACCAGCGGATGGCCTTCGGAAGCGTACGGGCCGGGTCCCTGGTCTCCTCGGCGGCCAGCGGCACGCCCTCGACGCCCAGGAAGAACCACATGCCGAACGGGAACGCCGCCCAGATGCCCAGCAGCCCCATGGGGAGCCAGGAACTCGCCCCGAAGGCGCTCGTGTCGACCGGGATGTCGTCGAGCGCGGACACACTGAAGTCGGGCAGCGCGCCGAGGGCGAACACGATCAGGGCGACGACCGCGATACCGGTGACGACGAAGCTGGCGATCAGTGCCTCACCGACACCCCAGAGATGGATGCCGATGAAGAACGCGAAGCAGAACAGATAGACCGGCCAGCTCGACGTGATGCCGAACAGGCCCAGTGACTTCACGTATTCGCCGATGAAGATCACGATGGCGGCCGGGGCGAGCACGTACTCGATCAGGATCGCCGTGCCGGTCAGGAAGCCGCCCCACGGGCCGAGCGCCCGGCGCGCGAAGCCGTAGCCGCCGCCCGCCGTGGGCAGGATCGCGGAGAGTTCCGCGAGGGCGAAGACCATGCAGGCGTACATGGTGCCCATGAGCACCGTGGCGATCGCCAGACCGCCGAAGCCGCCCTTCGCCAGGCCGAGGTTCCAGCCGGAGTAGTCGCCGGAGACGACATAGGCGACGCCGAGGCCGGTCAGCAGGACCCAGCCGGCGCTGCCCCGGCGGAGCGTTCTGCGCTCCAGGTAGTCGTCCGCCGCGTCGGCGGTGTCCGTGGCTCTCAGGGACATGGGCACTCTCCCCACTCAAAGGAATGGATCCATACCTTTGTGGGGTCGGTGACCGAAAAGCAATACCCCTGCGTTAACCGGTCGTAAATCCGTGGCCGGTCTGCCGTCCGGGTCTGCCGTCCGGGTCTGCCGTCCGGGCCTGTCGGTCTCACCCGAGGAAGCCGCGCAGCAGCGCCGCCGTGCCCGCGCAGTGCTCCCGCATGACTTCCCGTGCCGCCTCGGCGTCCTCGTCGAGCACCGCCTCCACCAGGATCGTGTGCTGCTGCTGCGAGTGCTCCAGGTTGCGCACCAGCAGGGGGATGCAGTCGAGCAGGTCGTTCACCCCCGCGCGCACACCGGCGTACTGTGCGGCGAGCGACGGGGAGCCGGACAGTTCGGCGAGGGTCAGATGGAACAGGGTGTCCAGCCTGCGGTACTCCGCGAGCGGTGCGTCGCGGGTGCGTGCCAGGGCCGTACGCAGACGTTCGGCCTGGTCGTCGGTCAGGCTGTGCGCCGCGCACAGCCCGGCCGCGCCCACCTCCAGCACCTCGCGGAAACGCAGCGTGTCCTCGACGTCGATGTCCTTCAGTCGCCGACGCAGTTCGTCCTCGCCCGGGGTCGTGGCGCGCGGCAGCACGAACGTTCCCCCGTAGCGGCCGCGCCGCGCCTCGACCAGGCCCTGCTCCTGCAGCACCTTCAGGACCTCGCGCAGCGTCACCCGGCTGATCCCGAGCCGTTCGGCCAGGTCGCGTTCGGCTGGCAGGCGCTCGCCGCCCGGCACCAGACCGAGCCGGACCACCTGGAGGATCTGCTCCAGGGCCTCCTCGAAGCCGTTGCCCGCCCGCACCGGACGCAGTACGGACGCCAGCCGGTCGTCGGCCCACGGACTCTCTGGTCCCGCCCCTGTCCGCGACATGTGGGGGCACCCCCTTCCCATAAAAGGTTCCGGGTAATACCTTATGGCTCCCGGATGGCCGAAGAAGCCCCTAGGAGGCTTTCCCGTGGCAGACCGCACACCCCCGCTCTCCGTCGAGGAACTCCACACCCTCGTCGCCGGCGGCGAGATCGACACTGTCGTCCTGGCCTTCCCCGACATGCAAGGGCGACTCCAGGGCAAGCGGTTCGCCGCCCGCTTCTTCCTCGACGACGTCCTGGCCCACGGCACCGAGGGCTGCAACTACCTCCTCGCCGTCGACACCGAGATGAACACGGTCGACGGCTACGCGATGTCCTCCTGGGACCGGGGCTACGGCGACTTCGCCATGCGCCCGGATCTGTCCACCCTGCGCCGGGTGCCCTGGAACGAGGGCACGGCCATGCTGATCGCCGACCTCGCGTGGAACGACGGCTCACCGGTCGTCGCCGCCCCCCGCCAGATCCTCCGCCGTCAGCTGGAGCGCCTCGCCGAACTGGGCTACACCGCCAAGGTCGGCACGGAGCTGGAGTTCATCGTCTTCAAGGACACCTACGAGCAGGCCTGGGACGCCGGGTACAAGGGCCTCACCCCGGCCAACCAGTACAACATCGACTACTCGGTCCTCGGCACCGGCCGTATCGAGCCCCTCCTCAGGAGGATCCGCAACGAGATGGCGGCCGCCGGGCTGACCGTCGAGTCCGCGAAGGGCGAGTGCAACCCCGGCCAGCACGAGATCGCCTTCAAGTACGACGACGCCCTGGTCACCTGCGACCAGCACGCCATCTACAAGACCGGCGCCAAGGAGATCGCCTCCCAGGAGGGCGTCTCCCTCACCTTCATGGCCAAGTACAACGAACGCGAGGGCAACTCCTGCCACATCCACCTGTCCCTCGCGGACGCCGACGGCACCAACGTGATGGCCGACGGCCACGGGATGTCCCAGGTCATGCGGTACTTCCTCGCCGGGCAGCTCGCCGCGCTGCGTGACTTCTCGCTGCTCTACGCGCCCAACATCAACTCCTACAAGCGGTTCCAGCCGGGCTCCTTCGCCCCCACCGCCGTCGCCTGGGGCCACGACAACCGGACCTGCGCCCTGCGGGTTGTCGGCCACGGCCGCTCCATGCGGTTCGAGAACCGGCTCCCCGGCGGCGACGTCAACCCGCACCTCGCCGTCGCCGGGCTCGTCGCGGCCGGGCTGTACGGCATCGAGCAGAAGCTGGAACTGCCGGACGTCTGCGAGGGCAACGCGTACACCGGCGAGTACGCCCATGTGCCGACCACCCTGCGCGAGGCCGCCGAGCTGTGGGGCAGCAGCCCCATCGCCAAGGCCGCCTTCGGCGACGAGGTCGTCGCCCACTACCTCAACATGGCGCGGGTCGAACTCGCCGCCTTCGACGCCGCCGTCACCGACTGGGAGCTGCGCCGCTCCTTCGAACGCCTGTGAACCACGCCCCGCGGAAAGGCCCTTACTTGTCCGGACAGTCCACGCAGTACGAGCAGCAGCTCCAGGTACTGAACCCCGCCACCGAGGAGGTCGTCGCCACCGTCCCCGCCGCCACCCCGGCGGACGTCGACGCGGCCGTCTCCCTGGCGACGAAGGCCCAGCGGGCCTGGGCCGCGCTGGCCCCCGCCGACCGGGCCCGGCTGCTGCGCCGGTTCGCCGTCACCGTGGACGAGCACCTGGAGGAGCTGGCCCTCCTGGAGGTCCGCGAGGCCGGCCACACCATCGGCAACGCCCGCTGGGAGGCCGGCAACGTCCGAGACCTGCTGGACTACGCGGCCGGCGGCGTCGAACGGCTCACCGGACGGCAGATCCCCGTCCCCGGCGGCCTCGACGTCACCATCCTCGAACCCCTCGGCGTGGTCGGCGTGATCGCCCCCTGGAACTTCCCGATGCCCATCGCGGCCTGGGGCGTCGCCCCCGCGCTCGCGGCGGGCAACGCGGTGCTCCTCAAACCGGCCGAGACCACCCCGCTCACCGCGCTGCGCCTCGCGGAGCTGGCACGTGCGGCGGGACTCCCCGAGGGACTGTTCCAGGTGCTGCCCGGACACGGTGCCGTCACGGGCAGCGCCCTCGTCGAACACCCCGGCGTCGCGAAGATCGTCTTCACCGGGTCGACAGCCGTCGGCAAGCAGGTCCTGGCCAAGGGCTCGGCGCTCCTGAAGCGCGTCACCCTCGAACTCGGCGGCAAGAGCCCCAACATCGTCTTCGCCGACTCCGACCTCGAAGCCGCGGCGGCCGCCGCCCCCATGTCGTTCCTCGACAACTCCGGCCAGGACTGCTGCGCCCGCACCCGCATCCTCGTGCAGCGCTCCGTCCACGACCGCTTCCTCGAACTCCTCGCCCCCGGCATCGAGTCGGTCCGCGTCGGTGACCCGGCCGACGAGGCCACCCAGATGGGCCCGCTGATCTCCGCCGTCCAGCTCGACCGCGTCCGCGCCTACGTCGACCCGGACGCGCCCGGCATCCGCGGCAAGGCCCCCGAGGGCCCCGGCTTCTGGTTCCCGCCGACCGTCCTCACCGGTGTCGAGCCGCACGCGCGCGTGGCCGCCGAGGAGGTCTTCGGCCCCGTGGCGGTCGTCCTCCCCTTCGACGACGAGGCCGACGCGATCCGCCTCGCCAACGACACTCCGTACGGCCTGTCCGGCTCCATCTGGACCCGGGACGTCGGCCGCGCCCTGCGCGTCTCTCAGGCCGTCCGCGCGGGCAACCTGTCCGTCAACTCCCACTCCAGCGTCCGCTACTGGACGCCCTTCGGCGGCTTCAAGCAGTCCGGCATCGGCCGCGAACTCGGCCCGGACGCCCTGACCGCCTTCACCGAAACCAAGAACGTCTTCATCAGCACGGAGGGCCCCGCACTGTGACCCAGCCCCAGGACACCATCTGCCGCCGACTCGTCGGCCGTACCGCCGTCATCACCGGCGCCGGCAGCGGCATCGGCCTCGCCACCGCCCGCCGCCTCGCCTCCGAGGGCGCCCACGTCGTCTGCGGCGACGTGGACGAGGCACGCGGCAAGGCGGCCGCCGAGGAGGTCGGCGGGATCTTCGTGAAGGTCGACGTCACCGACGCCGAGCAGGTGGAGGCGTTGTTCAAGACCGCGTACGACACCTACGGCAGCGTCGACATCGCCTTCAACAACGCGGGCATCTCCCCGCCCGACGACGACTCCATCCTGGAGACCGGCCTGGAGGCCTGGAAGCGGGTCCAGGAGGTCAACCTCACCTCCGTGTACCTGTGCTGCAAGGCCGCCATCCCGTACATGCGGCGCCAGGGCAAGGGCTCCATCATCAACACCGCCTCCTTCGTGGCCCGGATGGGCGCGGCGACCTCCCAGATCTCGTACACGGCATCCAAGGGCGGTGTGCTGGCCATGTCCCGCGAACTGGGCGTGCAGTTCGCCCGGGAGGGCATCCGCGTCAACGCGCTGTGCCCCGGCCCGGTCAACACCCCGCTTCTCCAGGAGCTGTTCGCCAAGGACCCGGAGCGGGCCGCGCGCCGCCTCGTGCACATCCCGGTCGGGCGGTTCGCGGAGGCCGAGGAGATGGCCGCCGCCGTGGCCTTCCTCGCGAGCGACGACTCGTCCTTCGTGAACGCCACCGACTTCCTGGTCGACGGCGGCATCTCGGGCGCCTACGTCACCCCGCTCTAGGCATCGGGCACACCGCACCGGGAACACCGCGGCGGGAACACCCACCCTGCCGGTGTGATTAAAGTGCCCGGATGAGCAGTTCGCCGCCGCCCGGCTGGTACCGCGACCCGTCCTACCCGCTCACCGAACGCTGGTGGGACGGGTCCGCGTGGACCGACCACCGGCGCCAGCCGGACCAGCCCGTCCCGCTCCCGGCCCAGCCCCGGCCGCCCAAACGCCCCGGGCGCACCAAGGTGATCGCGCTGGCAGCCACCGGGGCCGTGCTGGTCGCCGGCGCGGTCACCGGCGGCGTCCTCGTCCTGGGCGGCGACGGCGACGGCGGCCAGGACACGCGAACGGCCCCCACCGCCCCGTCGTCCGGCGGCGTCGAGAGCCCGTCCCCGACCGCCCCGTCCTCGTCCCCCTCCGGCTCCGGGGCCGGCGGTGACGCGTCCGTGGTCGTGGACGACCTGAACGGCATCACCTTCCCGGTCCTCGACGGCTGGACCGACGGCGCGGACGCCGACGAGGACGCCGTCCTCGTCACCGACGGCACCTATGACTGTCCCGGCGACGACGGCCTGTGCCGCAGCGGCTGGGTCTACTCGCGCACCGTCACCCAGAGCGACGAGACGTCCCCGAAGGCCCTCGCCGAGAACGACATCGAGGACGCCGCGAACGACGCGTACGACCGCGACGACCTCGACCGGCGCCCGTACAACGGCGTCACCGGCCACGAGGTCGTCGGCTCCGGCTCGGTAGCCGTCGCGGGGCGCGCCGGCTACTTCGTGCGCTGGCGGGTCACCACCGACGTGGGGCCCGGCGGGTACGTCCAGTCCCTCGTCTTCCCGTCCAGCATCGGCTCCGAGGCGCCGGTCCTCGTCCGGTTCGCCGTCGACGCGGGCGACGACGGCCCGCCGGTCGGCGACATCGACCGGATCGTCCGGGGCATCCGGGCGATCGGCGACGAGAAGACCGGCGGGGGAGTGGGCAGCAGCCTGGGCCCGCGATGACATGCCGGGCCCGGGCGCGCCACCGGGTCCTACAGGAAGGTGTGGCCCTCGCCCCGGTACGTCGGGACCGTCGCCGTCACCTCGTCGCCCTCCACCAGGTGCAGCACGTCGAACCGCTCGCACAGCTCACCGGCCTTGGCGTGCCGGAACCACACCTTGTCGCCGAGCAGCAGATCGTCCGCGGGGGCGCCGAGCAGCGGGGTCTGCACCTCGCCCGGCCCCTCCTGCGGGTCGTACTTCAGCCCCTCCGGCAGATACGGCACCGGCAGCCGGTCGGGGCCCGCGGCACCGGAGGCGGGGTACCCGCCGCCGAGCACGGTGACCACGCCGACCCCCGGGCGCCGGACCACGGGCATCGCGAACAGCGCGGCCGGACGCCCGCTGAACGACGTGTAGTTGTCGAAGAGGCGGGGCACGTAGAGCCCGGACCCGGCGCCGATCTCGGTGACCGCGCCCTCCGCCGCCGTGTGCTGCACGCTGCCCGTGCCGCCGCCGTTGACGAACTCCAGGTCCGGCGCCACCCGCCGTACGGCACGGACGACCTCGGCCCGGCGGGCGGCCAGCTCCTTCTTCGCGGTGGCCTGCATCAGCCGCACCGCCCGCGAACGGAGGGGCCGCCCGGCCACCGAGTCGCCCACCCCGGCGATATGGCCCTCGTACGCCATGATCCCGACCAGCTTGAACCCCGGCCGTTCGGCCACGGCCCGCGCCACCTCGGCGACCTGCTCGGGGGAGTGCAGCGGCGAACGCCGCGCCCCGATCCGCACCCGGCCCCCGAGAAGCTTCAGCGAGGTGTCCAACTCCAGGCAGACGCGCACCACTTCGGTGCCGCCGCGCCGCGAGTTCTCGATCAGCTGGAGGTGGGCGGGGTCGTCGACCATCACGGTGACGGCGGCGGCGAGCTTGGGATCGCCCGCCAGTTCCGCGAAGGCGTCCTGGTCGGCGGACGGATAGGCGAGGAGGATGTCGTCGAACCCGGAACGGGCCAGCCACAGGGACTCGGCGAGGGTGAACGACATGATGCCCTGGAAGCCCTCACGGGCCAGGACCCTCTCCAGCAGTGCCCGGCAGCGAACGGACTTGCTCGCGACGCGGATCGGCTTGCCGCCGGCCCTTCGGGCGAGGTCGTCGGCGTTCGCGTCGAAGGCGTCGAGGTCGACGATCGCCAGAGGTGCGTCGAGATGAGCGGTGGCCCGGTCGTAGCGGGCCCGGTCGGCGGCGCGCGCAGTCATGAACGAAGCCTGCCAGACATGATTACCGCAGGGTAGGGGGACGTTCCGGGCTAAAGCCCCGGTGCCGCCGACTGGTTCCCGCTCGACCCCGGGCAACCCGTAGAGTGACGCGAACGCAGGGGACGACCTCGACGGGGATGCCG
>NZ_LIQX01000554.1:0-375 GCF_001418475.1 Streptomyces ossamyceticus
TGCTGCGGGCGGCGGCCTGCACCCCGCACGACGCGGACCCCCTCGCCCAGCGCGCCACGATCGAGACGCTGGTGGGGCTGGGGGCGCGCCGGGTGGAGCTGGTGGACACGCTGATCGCGGCCGCGGTCGGCTGCGGTCTGCCCGTGGAGCAGCCCGAGGCGACCATGATCATGGTGTGCGGCGCGGCGGCCACCCAGCTCGCGGTGCTCTCCCTGGGCTCGGTGGTCAACGCCGTGCGTATCCCGGTGGGCGGCGAGGCCATCGACCACGCGATCGTGCAGCACCTGCGGCTGCGGCACGAGCTGACCCTGCCCAGCCAGTCGGTACGGCCGCTCCAACTGGCCCTGTCCGGCAACGGCCTCACCCCGCACGGCC
>NZ_LIQX01000554.1:402-2213 GCF_001418475.1 Streptomyces ossamyceticus
ACCCCGCTGACGGCGGTCGTCGACGGCATCGGCAAGGTCCTGCGCGACTGCCCGCCCGATCTGGTGGCCGATCTCGCCGACCGCGGCATCATGATGGTCGGCGGCAGCGCCCTGCTCCCCGGCTTCGACCAGATGCTGCGCCACGCGACGGGCATGCCGGTGGCGATCGCCGAGAGACCGGACGTCTGCGCGGCCGTCGGAGTCGGCGCGATGCTGGAGGGCCGCCTCGAACCCATCTCCCTGGACCCGGTAGGCGACTGAACCGTTCCTAAAGACTGAGCGGGAGTGAGTCCTGTTGCCAGGACTGGTGCTCAGCCGGACGCCCCGAACGGTGTTGGGTGTCCTGGTCGCCCGCGTTCGCTCCGCGTCCGGCGCGCAGGGATCGTGTCCGTGGTCCGGGGATGCGGGGGCGGGGTCCCTCACGCCCGAGGATGCCTGGTGGGGCCTGGACGGTCCGATGCCCCGCACGATCGCTCCGGTCGTGTGGGGGCGGTGCCGTCCGTCGCCGGACCGGGTGTCCCAGGGCGCGTCTTCCGATCGCCACGGCTGCCGCATCGTGACGGGTGGTCTTCCTTGTCTTGCTGGTGAGGGGTTGTTGCCAGTGCTGTGCGCCCCAGCGGCTGGTGTAGGCGGGGTCGACGGCGACGACGGGAATGCCGAGTGCGGCGGCCATCGACACCAGCCGGGCCCTCAGCCTGGAGACCGGCATGCCGGAGACCAGGGTGCGGAACCGTTTGCGGCGGCCGTGCTTCTCACGGGTCGTCTCTGCGGTGAAGTCGAGGTCCTCGATGGCGAGGGCGAGGTGATGGCGGCGTGCCCAGTGCAGCAGGCGGATCAGGGCGTGCCGGACCTGGGCGTCGCGGTGGGCGGCTGTGCCCGTCAGGTCGTAGCCGAACCGTCTCGGTGCGCCGATCGGGTTGCCGTGGCTGTCCAGGCGCCAGGCGGCCAGGTGGTCGGCGTTGGTGTCCACCCCCACCAGGCCGCCCGCACGGACCGCGGCCAGCGGCACCGTCTGCACCGCAGGGTTGGTCCAGGAGGCGGTGAGGTACCAGCGGCCGCGTGCGGGGTCCTCGTGGACGCGGTAGGCCACAGCCCGGTTCGCATGGATGCGGTCGGCCCACTGCTCACCCCGGTGCGCGAACCTCACGCGGGAGGCGAGCACGTAACGGCCGTGCGGGGCGTTCGCCAAAGACGCCAGCGGGGCGGGAAGCTTGAGGGAGACCTCCCCGTCGGGGGTGACGCGGATGGTCTCGTTGCCGAAGCGTTTACCGGACTCGCCGTCGGCCTGGAGGAAGCGGCGCTCGGCCTGCCAGCGGGTGCGCCACTGCTCCTCGGTGAGCTGGGCGGCATCGAGGTGGTGGCGGGTGTTCAGTAGCCGCTTCCCGCCCCGCACCACACGCACACGTCCGGCTTCCCAGTCCGCCCGGAGGGCTTGGAGCCGGTCGGTGAGCACGTGCAGACGGCGCGCCTTCGCATGCCACTCCCGCCTGCTCGCATACCCGCCCGGGGCGTGCTTGTTGCCCTTCTCGCGCACCGGCAGCGACAACCGGTGCGCGATCATCCGCACACCCGCTTCCAGGCTCTGGATGTGTGCGAGCTGACTCCGCCGGGCCAGAGCCCACTGATCATGCGTGGCCTTCGTGATACTGCCGGCCCAGCGAGAGGACGACACCCCCGTCACAGCCCGCTTACGCGCCGCCCACCCCTCGGCGTCGTGGTCCAGCCCCACCGCACACCGCGCCTTCAGATCCCGCGAGGCGACAGTGCCCAGATGATCCCCCACCAGTCGAAGAACGTGCTCGTCCTCGGCG
>NZ_LIQX01000555.1 GCF_001418475.1 Streptomyces ossamyceticus
GCGCCCGACCACTACCTGGTGGAGAGTGTGGACGGGCGCACGGCCAGGTTCGACATCGACCGGCCCGGCCAGGAGCCGTGGGGCCTGTGGGCGCCGCCGGGAGGCGCGGTGGAGGACGTGGTCCTCGCCGAGGCGGAGACCCGGACAGGTGTGCGCGCGTACAGCGCCGACGGGACCCTGCTGTGGGAGGTGGACGGACATCGCTCACCGAGGCATCCGCGGGTGCGGCCGGCCCGTGCGGCCACCGTCTCGGCCGGGGTCGCCCCGCCACCCGCCTTCTGGTATCTGCTGCGCACCCGCGACGAGGCCGGGTCGCGGGCACTGCGGTCCGTCGGGCGGGAGACGGCCGAGGCGCTGCTGACGGCCGCCCGCACCGACGGGACGGCCCTGCGTGCCGCCGTGGCGCGGTTGGTGCCCGACGTCACCGACCCGGTGCTGGTCCGGGCGGTCGTCGCGGTGGCCGAGCGGGCCGCCCGCGTGGAGGAGCGCAGGCTCGCCCTGCACCGGAGGGTCACCCTGCTCGCGCAGGCGCCGCCGTCACCGCCGCGCCGGTCCGCGCCGGACACGGCGCTGCTGCCCGCGCTGTTCGGGCTGGTCGCGGACGGCGCAAGGGAGCCGTGGCGCAGAAGCCCCGACGTCGCCCTGCCGGCGACGCTGAGCGCGCTGGCCGCGGACGGCGCCTGCCTGGCGGGGACCCTCCCGGAGGAGGTACGACGGCTCTCGCCCCCGGCGCCGCCGCGGGACTGGTCGCAGCTGATGGGGGCGATCGACGCGGTGGCCTGGCGTGCGGTGGTGGCACCCACTCCGGACGCGGCACGAGCGGCCCTGGTGGCGCTGCTCGACACCTGGGCCGACCAGCCGTTCGCCCGCGCCGGCGGCACGTGGTGGGTGGGCCGCGCCTCGGCGGAGGCCCTGGACGGCCTGCGGGAGCGCGGGATCGCCGTGGCGTCCGGGACGGATCGCGCCGGCGGGCGGGAATGCTGGTTCGTGGCGGCCGCCGCCGGCGATCCGCACGACGACCCGGTGTGCGCGGCGGTGCCGGGGGCACGACGTGTCCGGGTGCGGCGGGACGACGCCGCCCGGATGCGTGCCCTGGTCACGGCTGTCGGGACGCACGGCCCCGTGCCGGTGACCGAGGAGGCGGCCGCGCGCTTCGCCGAACTGACGGGCGTACGACGGGCTGTCGCCCGGCTGGTCGTGGCCGGTCTGGTCGGCCGGCCCGACCGCGAGGAGGACCGTGCCCTGGTGCGGAAGGCCCCCTACCGGGCCTCCCCGTTCACGGCCGAGTCCTACGACGGGCTGCGGGCGCGGCTCGGGGCCGCGGGAGGGCGGGCCGTCCTGGCCGCCGCCCTGCCCGACGACCCGACGGAGCTGTGGCGGCCCGGCGGTGTCGAGGCGGCCGCGGAGCGGATGGCCGAGGTGTGGCGGGACCGCATGGGGGCCGAGTCCGTCGTGCACGACGAGGCCGCCGACGCCCTGGAGGCAGGGCCGGGGCTGTCCGAGGTCTGGGCCCGGCGGCTCGCGGGTGGCTACGAGGCAGCGGCGGACACGACCGTGGAGGCGGCCGGCTGGGAGCTGGCGGCGACCCCGTACGGCCATGGCGTGGAGGTGCGGGCCGTGCCGGCGGAGGCGGGACTGCCGTACGGGACCCCGGTGGGCCTCGACGTCCGGAGTGCCGCCGCCGCTCTGGTGTGGGCCTGGACGGACCGGCCCGTCGGTGATCCGGCCGTGGCGGGCGCGCGGGCCCTGTACGAGCGGTTGCGGGCCGAACTGGACCGCCCGGACCTGCTGCTGGCGCTGCCCGGCGGGCGGGTCGAGGACACCGCGGCACGGATCGCGGAGCGGTTCGGGCCCGGGCGGCTGCCGGTGGCGACGGACCGGCGCAAGGCAGAGGGCCCGGTCCCGACCGCCCACGACTCCGGCCCCCTGGTGGTGTGCTCGCCCGGCGGGGCCGCGTTCCTGCGCCCGCGCGCGGTCGCCGACCCGGAGGTGTGGCGGCGGGTGCGGGGGATCACCGGACTGGCCGAGGAACTGGACCGGGTGGCGCCCCTGCTGGTGGGGGGCGGCCTGGAGCGGATGAGGGACCGGTCCTCCTCGGGAGCGGTTCCGGCCGGGGCGTACGAGGCGGATCCCCGTCGGTCCTGTCCCGAACTGGTCGCACATGCGGCGAGAGAACTCGCGGTCGGCGCGGACGCCGCCGCCCTGTACCTCCAACTGGCCACGCTGGCGGCGCCCACGGACCGTGACGTACGACGGTGGAACGGCTGGTCGACCAAGCGGCACGCACAGGTCCGGGAAGAACTGCTCGGCACCGGCGCGGTCGTCGCGGCCAAGCGGGCGCGCGCCGGCCGGACCGTGTTCCTGCCCGGGGACTGGACCGAGCTGAAGGCGCCTCATCTGCCCCTCGAAACCGTGAAGCTGCACGCGTACGGGGTGCGTCCGCTGTGGGGCAACGAGGTCGCCTCCCCCTTCGGCCGCGTCCTGCCGCCCGCGCCCCTGCACGAGATGTTCGCGGCGGCCTGGGAGCGGGAACGAGGCGGCGACGCGCCGGAGCGGGTCGGCAGGGTGGGCAGCTGAGCGCCGCCGCCTCGTGGAGGGGGGGGCCGGGCCCCCGCGGCACGGGGTCGCCGGCTCCGTCAGGCCGCGCCCCCCTTCGTGTTCTTGTCGTCGTCGACGATCTCCGCGTCCACGACGCCCTCCTCGTCGGCGGGATCCGGGCCGGGGCGGGGTTCCTCGGTCCGCGCCCCGGAGGCCGTCGCGTACATGGCCTGGCCCATGCGCTGGCTGACCGTGGCGAGCTTGTCGATGCCGGCCCGGAGGGCGGCCGTGTCCTCGGGGTGGTCGAGGAGCTGCTTCAGCTCGGCTGCGGCGGCCTCGACCTCGCCGCGGACGTCGGCCGGTACCCGCTCCTCGTTGTCACGGATGAACCGCTCGGTCTGGTAGACGAGTTGCTCCGCCTGGTTGCGGGTCTCCGCGGCCTCCCGGCGCCGCCGGTCCTCCTCCGCGTACTGCTCGGCCTCCCGCATCATCCGGTCGATGTCGTCCTTGGGCAGGGCGGAACCACCGGTGACGGTCATCTTCTGTTCGCGTCCGGTGGCCAGGTCCTTCGCCGAGACGTGCATGATCCCGTCGGCGTCGATGTCGAACGCCACCTCGATCTGCGGCACCCCTCGCGGCGCCGGGGGCAGGCCGGTGAGGTCGAAGACACCGAGCTTCTTGTTGTACGCGGCGATCTCCCGTTCCCCCTGGTAGACCTGGATGCCGACCGAGGGCTGGTTGTCGGCGGCCGTGGTGAAGATCTCCGAACGCCGGGTCGGGATCGTGGTGTTCCGCTCGATCAGCTTGGTCATGATGCCGCCCTTGGTCTCGATCCCCAGCGACAGCGGGGTGACGTCGAGCAGCAGGACGTCCTTCACGTCGCCGCGCAGGACACCGGCCTGGAGCGCGGCGCCCACGGCCACCACCTCGTCGGGGTTCACACCCTTGTGCGGGTCCTTCCCGGTGAGCTCCTTCACCAGCTCGGTCACGGCGGGCATCCGTGTCGAGCCGCCGACGAGGATGACGTGGTCGATCGCGGAGAGCTTCACCCCGGCGTCCTTCACGGCCTGGTGGAACGGTGTCTTGCAGCGGTCGAGCAGATCGGCCGTCAGCTCCTGGAACTGGGCGCGCGTCAGCCGCTCCTCCAGGTGCAGCGGCCCCTCGGAGGAGGCGGTGACGTACGGGAGGTTGATGGACGTCTCGGAGGAGCTGGACAGTTCGATCTTGGCCTTCTCGGCGCCCTCCCGGAGCCGTTGGAGCGCCATCTTGTCGTTGCCGAGGTCGATGCCGTGCTGACCCTTGAACCTCTTGACGAGGTACTCGACGACCCGCTGGTCCCAGTCGTCGCCGCCGAGATGCGTGTCCCCGTTGGTGGCCTTGACCTCGATGACGCCGTCGCCGATCTCCAGCAGCGAGACGTCGAAGGTGCCGCCGCCCAGGTCGAAGACGAGGACGGTCTGCTCCTCGCCCCGGTCGAGGCCGTACGCGAGGGCCGCGGCCGTGGGCTCGTTGATGATCCGCAGGACCTTGAGACCGGCGATCTCACCGGCCTCCTTGGTGGCCTGCCGCTGGGAGTCGTCGAAGTACGCCGGGACGGTGATCACCGCGTCGGTGACGTCGTCGCCGAGGTACGCCTCGGCGTCCCGCTTCAGTTTCTGCAGCACTCGGGCGGAGAGTTCCTGGGCCCTCAGGCGGGTGCCGTCCACGGAGCCCTGCTCGGGGAAGCGCCAGCCCCCGTCGCCCATGTGGCGTTTGACGGAGCGCGCGGTGCGCTCCACGTTCGTCACGGCCTGCCGCTTGGCGACCTCGCCCACGAGGACCTCGCCGTTCTTGGCGAAGGCCACCACGGAGGGGGTGGTCCGCTGGCCCTCCGCGTTCGTGACGACGGTCGGGTCGCCGCCCTCCAGCAGGGCCACCACCGAGTTCGTCGTCCCGAGATCGATTCCGACCGCACGCCCCATCGCCGTCCCCTTCCCGCAAGGTTCCATCCGGGTCGCGCCCGTGGCTCCCGCGCCCGCGCGCCTGCCCACCGACCCATGGCTCCTACCACCAGCACAAAACTTGAGTGGCCTCTTGTCAATGGGGCATGGGGGCGTCCCCCACCGGGGCACGGGGCCTCGGCGGGTGCGGCCGGGCGGTGTCTAGGTGTGTCTGCGCACCGCGTGCGCCAGGCGCAGCGCCCGGCTCACACCGCCGAAGAGCAGGCGCCAGGACCACCGGTCGACCGTCGCGCGGACGGCGTTGGCCGTCACCACGGCCGCGTGCGAGACCGTGTGCTTCAACAGCCTGCTGTCCTTCTCCCGCCGGAAGGTCTCCTCCGAGATCCGGCAGGCGTTCAGGAACTCGTCGACGGTGTCGGGGTCGACCGGCTGCCGGGAGTCGGGGTAGCGCCGCCGGTAGCGCCGGAGGAAGTCGGCCGCGGCCGGGGCGCCGCCCGCCTTCTGGTCCGCCTCGGCCTGTTCGGCGACACAGGGCAGTTCCTCCGCCGCGATCAGCCGCTGGAGGCCGAGCGCCACCCACATCGACGTCTGCGGCAGGCTCGCGGGCAAGGGCGCCGAGGCGCCGGCCGCCAGGAAGGCCAGCTCGGCGGGCTCACCACCGGGCCCGGCGGTGAGGACTCCGCGGGGCGCGTCGGTGCCGGCGATCTCCCTCAGCCGCTCCCCCACGGGCACGCCCGCGTCCGCGAGCTGCTTCAGGCGCTGCGGGGACAGCAGGACGTGGACCAGCCAGCCGGCGCCGTCCAGCCGCCCCCACATCCAGTCGTTGGCCCGCCAGGACCGCTTGAAGAACGCCCCGAAGTGATGGAGCTGCAACCCGGTGAGCTTCTGTGCCGCGGTCCGGCGGTCGTCGAGCAGGGTTCGGCTGTCGGCGCTCATCTGGATCAGTTCCACGCGCTGCCGGGCGGCCTGCTCGTCCGGGAAGATCACCCGCTGGGCGGCGAGGAGGTCGAACAGTCGCCGCGCGACGCCGTCAGGGGCCGGCGGGTCGCCCGGCTCGCCCTCGGGCCGGGCCCCGGTGCGGTCGCCGACCAGATACGCCAGAAGAACCGGCCACTGCGCGTCCTGGTCGTTCTCGCCCCGCCCGTGGCCGGGAAAGCGCCGCCGGGTTTCGAGGACCGCGCCCGCCATCGTCCGCCAGGCGTCCGCCAGGGCCGGCAGTTCCCGTGCGGCGGGCAGCTGGCCGGTGATCGCGTCGGTCCAGCCGGGCGACCGGATCACGGTGCCCACCAGGTCGTCGTCCGGGGGGACGCGACCGAGCACCGCCTCGACGACCGGCCGTACCGAGCCCCGCAGGTCGGAGGTGCTGCGCTGCGGCATCGCGGCGTGCACCTTCCCGACCTGGGTCTCCAGGGCCGTACGGATGTCGGCCGGTGCCTGCGCGGCGCTCTCCCGCAGCAGCCGCAGCACGGTGGCCTTGCCCGCGTCGAGCAGCGGTCGTCCGAAGCGGGCCAGCGCGTCGAAGACGTCCGCGCCCTCGGGGAGGGTCTGCGGGGGCGGAGCAGTGCTCTCGATCACGGTGACCGCACCGGCGGTGAGCCTGTCCAGGTCGGGGCCGAACCCGACCGGGCGGTCGTCGGGGCCTGCGCCGCCGGCGATCATCTGGCCCAGGGTCTCCTCGGCGACGGCCCGGGCCAGCGACCGGATGTGCTTCGCGCGGTGTTCGCGGCGCAGTTCCTCGTCGCCGAGGTCGGCGCCCCGTACCGCCATCCGGGCCAACCGGGTCTCCGCCCGCAGCCTGCTCCTGACCCGCTCGTTGTGCGCGGCCAGGGCGCTCAGTTCGGCGCTGATGCTCTGGGAGGTGATGACGCCGAAGACCTTCAGCAGCACGGTCCCCAGCGACGGCACGTCGTCGGGCAGGGGCGGCGGGACGGTCGGCTCGGCGGCGCCGTCGGCGGACGGGACGACGTAGGCCAGCACCCGGCGGACCTCGCGGGTCGCCGGACGGTCGAAGACCGCCTGGAGGGCGGGCCCGATCGGCCGGTTGGCCAGCAGTCCCCCGTCGGCGCAGAACTGCGTGGCGGGCGGCCGGACCAGGTGGGGGCCCATGTCGGGGCGCCGGTGTGTGGGCTCACCGACGGGGATGAACGCGGGTTCGAAGGCCACCGGGTAGGAGGCGCTGGACCGGGCCGCCCGGGCCAGTGCCCCGATCGTCTCGCGGCGCCGGAGGGCATCCGCGGTGAACCGGAACAGCCCCCGGTGGTCGCGGTCGTGGACGGTGCTGCCGTAGTCGTCCCGGAAGGGGTGCGGCATGCCGTCGAGGAAGGTGGTGGTGATGAAGACCCGGGTGGGATCGGGGTCGCTGTCGGAGCGTGGAGAGGGGTCGAGCACCGGCGTCGCGTCCTCACCGCCGGTGTCGAGGCCCTTCACCCGGTCGAGGCCCTCCACACGGTCGAGGCCCTTTACATGATCCTCGAAGACCGTCTTCAGCCCCTTCTCCAGACCGCGCAGCAGCCTTTCCTCGCCCTGGAGGAGGGACGGCGGCCGCGGCTCGTCCAGGTCGCGCAGGAGGGTGCCGAGCCCACCCTCGTCCAGCCACAGCGACCGCAGTCCGCCCAGGTCGCAGCCGCGTACGGTGGCGAGGCCCAGGAGGGCCGCGTTGATGCCGCCGGCGCTGGTGCCGGAGAGCACGTCGACGCTGACGTCGAGCCGCAGCAGGTCGAGCAGCCGCTTGTAGCGGGCGCGCACGAGCCCGGCGGGCGTGCCGGACGCTTCGGCGCGCGCGGCGGTCGTCAGCAGGTTCAGCTCTCGGGCCACGCCGCCCATCCAGACGGCGAGGCTGAGGCCGCCGGTGAAGGCGACGGCGATTCTCAGCTCCGTGTCGGGCACCGACTGTGCGTCGTCACTCATGCGCCCAATGTGCTCGCCCCCGGGGACTCCCGCATCCGGGACGCCGACGGCCGCAGCCGGGACGCCGACGGCCGGACCATCGCCCCCGAGGGGGTGACCGGTCCGGCCGCCGTGGGCCCGCGGGTCAGGCCAGCTTGGCCGACAGGGTGATCGGCACGGCCTTGAGGGCCTGGCTGACGGGGCAGTTCACCTTGGCGTTCTCGGCCGCCGCGACGAAGCCCGCCTCGTCGAGACCGGGCACCTCGCCCTCGACGGTGATGTGGATGCCGGTGATGCCCTCACCCGGCTGGAACGTCACGTCGGCGGAGGTGACGAGCTTGCTGGGCGGCGTGCCGGCGCCGGCGAGGGCGTGCGAGAACGCCATCGAGAAGCAGCTGGAGTGGGCGGCGGCGATCAGCTCCTCGGGGCTGGTCTTGCCGTTCGCCTCCTGCGTGCGAGCGGCCCACGTCACCGGCTGCTCGGCGATGGCGCCGGACGAGTCGAAGGTGACGACACCGTTGCCCTCGAGCAGGTTGCCTTCCCATACGGTGTGTGCGGAGCGCGTGGTAGCCACGGTTCTTCCTTTCACGTGGGTCCCGTTCCAACGGGGTCGGACCCATCCGATCACACCGAGCCGCCCCGGACCCAGCCGACGGGGCGGTGTCCCACCGCGCTCGACGGATCGTTCGCCTGACGTACACAGTGCGAACGCCGTACAGTCCGGGAGCGTAGTCGGACTTTCCAAGTCTTCTGGGGCACAACGGGGTTGGTGCACATGCGAAGTGAAAGGACGACCAGGGCTCGGGGGCGGACGGCGGTGGTCTACGTCGGCCCGCCGGCCGTCGGCGCCGACGGCACCGCGGCAACGTCGGGTGCGCTGGCCGACGAGGCGCGCAGGCGGGCCCTCGCCGACGGGCTGGAACCGCTGGAGCGGTTCGCCTCGACCGTGGAGGAGGCGGACGCGTTGCTGGCCGCGCACCCCGACGCGGTGGTGGTGGTCCACCCCGGTACGCGGCCGTACGAGTCGTCGCCGGGGGCCGGGGCGGCGTTGTGGAACTACTTGAGGGCCGGTGCGGTACTGCGGCTGTGCGCTCCGCGGACCGGTGGCCGCGTACGGAGGCCGCTCGCCCGGTCGCGCCGGCAGGGGCTGGCGTTGCCGTTCGTGGGGCCGATCGACGCGACCTCCTCCGGGCCCGAGGCGCCCGCCTCCAGGCAGCGCCTCGACGACTGCCGGGCGTTCGCCGAGGCGGAGGGCCTGTACCTGTCGCTCACGGGACGATGGACGAGGTGGGCGGCCACCCCCGTCGACCACGCCCTCTCCGAGACGCTGACAGTCGTCGTCCACCCGGAGATCACCGCCCCCGGCCCAGACACACCGGACGGTCTGCTGTGGCGGTGGCTGCGACAGGGCCGGGACATCCATCCGGGATGCTTCGAGGCTCTGCGTCCCATCTGGCCCGACGCCGGAACATCGCACACCATCCTCGATGCCAGGGGAGACGCTCACGGCTTGGCCGTGGGGAGGGCTGAGAACGCTCAGGGCCAAGAGCGCGGCGAAAGGCGCAAGTCGGCACGCGCCCGCAACAGCTTCACCGGTGACTCCACCGGCACCGTCGTCCAGGCCGACCACATCGGCTCCCTCACCATCCACTCCGCGCCCGACGGCCCTGCCCGCCCACACCGCGACACATCCCAACCCCTCCCCCACGACGGTCTGTTCATCCGGCGCAACAGTGCCTTCGGGACGCGGTCGTTGCTCGGTGCGCGGGATCTGATCGAGCAGGGCGTGATCATCGGGCAGGAGCAGATCCGGTTCGACGACTTCGTGGCGGCCCGTACCGACCAGGTGCCCGGCCCCGAGGGCCGGGAGGCAGTCGCCGTCAGTCATGGGGTCGCGGCGGTGGAGGGCGACTTCAAGGCGAACGACGCGACGACCCACTTCGTGGAGGTCACCCTGAAAGCGGCCGACGCCCCCGCGGGGAACGTGCCCGCCGGTGAACCGCTGCCCGTGAACTTCGTGTTCGTCGTCGACGTCAGCGTGTCCATGCGGGGCCCCAAGCTCGACACGGTCAAGTCCGCGCTGGAGGCGCTCCACGGCGCGCTGCGCCCCACGGACTGCCTGGCCGTCATCGCCTTCAACCAGCAGGTCCGCACGGTGCTGCCCTCGGTCGCCCGGCAGGACCTCTCCCCCGAACGGTTTGGGCGGGTCGTGGCCGGGCTGACCGCCGAGGGCGGCACGGACATCAACCTCGCGGTGCAGTACGGCATCGACGAGGTCGCCCGGAACTCGGTGAGCGGGCGGACGGTCGACTGCCTGTACCTGTTCTCCGACGGCGACCCCACGTCCGGCGAACGGGACTGGACCACCATCCGCACGAACATCGCGGCACGGCTGCGCGGTGACCTCACCCTGTCCTGCTTCGGCTTCGGCAGGGACGCCCGGATGCCCGAACTGGCCGCCCTCGCCGGTCTGGCCGGCGGTCACTCCGCGCTCGTCACCCGGCCCGAACAGGTCAGGACGGATCTGCTGGGCGACCTGAGCCGACGCGACCATCTGGCGGCCGTCGACATCCAGTTGAAGCTGGACATCGCCCCCGAGGTGGAGATCCGGCATCTGTACGGCCATGACCTCGTCGGCGATCCCCGGGCCCGCGCGGCGGTGCTCCGCGAGGCCGCGCGGGCGGGTGAGCGGGCACGGAAGGACTACGGGGCCGAGCCGTTGCCGGACATCGTCACCGACGAGAAGGGCATCCGGATCTTCGCTCCGGACCTCGCCTTCGAGGAGACGTACTGGGTGGTCCTGGAGGTGCGGGTGCCGCCGGGACACGACCTGTCGGAGTTGGGCTCGGCGACCGTGCAGTACGTCGACACCGTGGCACGCGAGGCCCGTCGGCACGAACTCGACCTGGCGGCGGCACCGACGCTCACCACGGAGACGGTCACCGTGCACGCGGTGGGCCTGTGGACCAGCGAGGTCACGTTCCACGCGCTGGACGACCTGTACGAGGGCGACCGGGACGCGGCGACGAAGCGGCTCACCGAGCACATCCGGGTGCTGGACGCGGCACACGGGCGCTATTCCGTCCCGGTGTTCCGCGACGACCGGGTCACCCTGACGAAGTTGATCACACTCACCGGTTCCCTCGGCCGCATGGTCTCCTTCAGCGACACCCCCCATGGCTCGGGCATGGCGCCCACCCTGCGGATGCTGAACGAGTTCGGCAGGGTCCGCTCGGGGTTCGTCCCGCACCACTGATCCCGCGTCACCGCGTGGCCCGGCCGAGGCCGGGTCACTGCACGCGGAACACCGGGCCGCGGGCGGTGAACGGCAGGCGGGCGCCCTGCGGGATCAGATAGGCGTGCTCGCGGCGTACGCGCAGCGGGTCGCACCAGCCGTCGGTGATGACGAGGAGGGGCGCGCCCGGCGGGAAGTCGTCGGCCCGTTGCAGCAGGTCGATGCCGGGCTGGAGCACGGTGCCGCCGCGCCCGTGGACGCGGACGCGCCCGGCGATCTCCGTGACCGGGACGTAGCCAGCGTCGTGCGGGGCCGTGTCGCAGAAGACGACCCGCGCGGCCGGTACGTCGCGGGCCTCGGCGTAGGAGGCGATGGCGCCGAGTGCCTTGCCGAGCAGGACCCGGTTCATGGAGCCGGAGGTGTCGAGGAC
>NZ_LIQX01000556.1 GCF_001418475.1 Streptomyces ossamyceticus
CAAGCCCCGACGTGCACGCCCCCAGCCCGCAAGCCCCTACGTGCACGCCCCCAGTCCGCAAGGGACGTTGCTGGAAGGCCGGCGCGGCCTCGGCCACGCACGCCGCCGGCTCGCAAGCCCCGACCACGCACGCTCCCGGCTCGCAAGCCCCGACGTGCACGCTCCCGGCTCGCAGGCCCCGACCACGCACGCTCCCGGCTCGCAAGCCCCGACGTGCACGCTCCCGGCTCGCAGGCCCCGACCACGCACGCTCCCGGCCCGCAAGCCCCGACGCGCACGCCCTCGGCTCACAAGCCCCTTCGCGCACACCCCTTGGCGCGCCCGCCCGGTACGGACCGTGGCCAAGACTGCGCGCCTCCGGTGGCTGCCGAAGGCGCTGAACGCCCTCCGTGCCGGCAGCCTCAGCCCTCCGTGCCAGCGGCCTCAGCCCGCCGGGCGGGGCGCCCCGCCCGGCGCCCGGCTCACTTCGCTCACTTCGCGCGCGGTGACCCCGTCGAGCCCCGGACCATCAGTTCGCCCCGTACCGTCGCGATGCCCCCGTGCGGTGCCTCCTCGCGCCCCATGGCGATCCGCCCGGCCCGCGCCCCCGCCTCCGCCAGCGGCAGCCGTACGGTCGTCAGTGCGGGCACCGCGTCGATGCTGAACGGGAGGTCGTCGAACCCGGCGACCGAGACGTCGTCCGGGATGCGCAGACCGGAGTCGCGCAGCGCCGCGCACGAGCCCAGCGCGACCGTGTCGTTCGCGGCGACGACCGCCGTCAGTGTCGGGTCGCGCCGCAGCAGCTCCAGCGTCGCCTCGTACCCGGAGAGCCGGTCGTACCGTCCGTAGACGGTCCGTCCGGGGTCGTCCTCGATACCCGCCGCGGCCAGCGCGGCCCGGTGCCCCTCCAGACGGTGCCGGGTCGTGGTCCGTTCCTCGGGCCCGGCGATGTACCCGAGCCGCCGATGCCCCAGTCCGATCAGATGCTCGGTGAGCAGCTGTCCGCCGCCCCGGTTGTCGAAGGTGATCGCGATGGCCTCGGGCGTGGGCGGCCGCCCGCACAGCACGACCCGCGTCCCGGCATCCGCCAGCCTCCGCAGCTTGTTGCCCACGGCGGTGAGATGCGCCGGGTCCTCGATCGCCCCACCGGTCAGCACCACGGCCGCCGCCCGCTGCCGCTGCAACAGCGTGAGATACGTCAGCTCGCGCTCCGGGGAGCCGCCCGTGTTGCACACCACGGCCAGCCGCTCCCCGCCCGCGCGCCCGCCCGGCCCGCCGATCTCGTTCTGGATGGCGCTCGCCATGATCCCGAAGAAGGGGTCGGCGATGTCGTTCACCAGGATGCCGACGAGGTCGGAGGTGGCGGCGGCGAGGGCGCTGGCGGGCCCGTTCAGGACGTAGTCCAGCTCGTCGACGGCCTTGAGCACCCGCTCCCGCGTGGTCGCGGCCACCGGATAGTTCCCGTTGAGCACCCGGGAGACGGTCGCGGGCGACACCTGCGCACGGGCCGCCACGTCCGCCAGGGTCACTGTCATCGTTTACTCGCCTCCGGTGAGCGTCTCGTTCGAGTCGTCGTGAGCCGTGCGACTCGTCCAGTGGGTCGGACGACCCCTGGACGGGGCAGCGCGGCTCGTCCGGGGAACCATACGACCGCGATCACCGTTCGCCCCCTCGAACAACTCGAACCCCCTACGGTCTTGTCCGGACCGCTGCTCAGAGGCTAGCTTCTCACTAGATAGAAAGCGCTTGCTGTCACGCTCATCTCTTCACGGGTCCCCGGGCGTACGCGGCGCCGGACGCGTACGCACCAGAACCAACACGTCAGCAACGCAGACAACACGAAGGGATCGGCCGTGACACGCAAGACCGTACGGATCGCCATGAACGGCGTGACGGGGCGCATGGGGTACCGCCAGCACCTCGTCCGCTCCATCCTCGCCCTCCGCGAGCAGGGCGGACTCGACCTCGGCGACGGCACCGTCCTGTGGCCCGAGCCGATCCTCGTCGGCCGGCGTGAGCACGCGCTGAGGGCGATGGCCGAGCAGCACGGCCTGGAGCACTGGTCCACGGACGTCGACGCGGTCCTCGCCGACGAGACGGTGGACATCTACTTCGACGCCCAGGTCACCTCCGCCCGCGAGGAGGCCCTGAAGAAGGCGATCGCGGCCGGCAAGCACATCTACACGGAGAAGCCCACGGCCACGGGCCTGGAGGGCGCCCTGGAGCTGGCCCGCCTCGCCCACGGGGCCGGCATCAAGCACGGCGTCGTCCAGGACAAGCTGTTCCTGCCCGGCCTGCTGAAGCTGAAGCGGCTCATCGACGGCGGCTTCTTCGGCCGGATCCTCTCCATCCGCGGCGAGTTCGGCTACTGGGTCTTCGAGGGCGACTGGCAGGAGGCCCAGCGCCCCTCCTGGAACTACCGCGCCGAGGACGGCGGCGGCATCGTCGTCGACATGTTCCCGCACTGGGAGTACGTGCTGCACGAGCTGTTCGGCCGCGTGAAGTCCGTGCAGGCCCTCACCGCCACCCACATCCCGCAGCGCTGGGACGAGCAGGACAAGCCGTACGACGCCACGGCCGACGACGCCGCGTACGGCATCTTCGAGCTGGACGGCGGCGCGATCGCCCAGATCAACTCCTCCTGGGCCGTCCGCGTCAACCGCGACGAGCTGGTGGAGTTCCAGGTCGACGGCACGGAGGGCTCCGCGGTCGCGGGCCTGCGCAACTGCCGCGTCCAGCACCGCAGCGCCACCCCGAAGCCGGTGTGGAACCCCGACATCCCCGCCACCTACTCCTTCCGCGACCAGTGGCAGGAGATCCCCGACAACGCCGAGTTCGACAACGGCTTCAAGGCGCAGTGGGAGCTGTTCCTCAAGCACGTGTACGCCGACGCGCCCTACCACTGGGACCTGCTGGCCGGCGCCCGCGGCGTGCAGCTCGCCGAGCTGGGCCTGAAGTCCTCGGCCGAGGGCCGCCGCCTCGACGTACCGGAGATCCAGCTGTGACGATCCGACTCCCCGACGGCAGCGGCGGCCTCAAGACCTACACCCCGCGCCCGGAACCCCTCGCCCTGACGACGGGCGCCCCCTTCACCTCCCGCACGGTCTTCTCGGCGGCGCACGTCGTCGCCGACCCCTTCGCCGACGTGTCCCCGGACTCGCCCGCGGCCGTCGACTGGGAGGCGACCCTCGCCTTCCGCCGCCACCTGTGGTCGCACGGGCTCGGCGTCGCCGAGGCCATGGACACCGCCCAGCGCGGCATGGGCCTCGACTGGGCGGGCGCGGCGGAGCTGATCCGCCGCAGCGCCAAGGAGGCCAAGGCGGTCGGCGGCCGTATCGCCTGCGGTGTCGGCACCGACCAGCTGACCGCGCCCGCGTCCCCGGACGAGATCCGCGCCGCGTACGAGGAGCAGTTGACGCTCGTCGAGGAGTCGGGCGCCCAGGCGATCCTGATGGCCTCGCGGGCGCTGGCCGCCGCCGCGAAGGGCCCGGAGGACTACCTGGAGGTCTACGGGCACCTGCTGCGCCAGGCCGCCGAGCCGGTCGTGCTGCACTGGCTGGGCCCCATGTTCGACCCGGCGCTGGAGGGCTACTGGGGCTCGTCCGACCTGGACACGGCCACGGAGACCTTCCTGGAGGTCATCGCCGCCCACCCGGACAAGGTCGACGGCATCAAGGTCTCGCTCCTGGACGCCCAGCGGGAGATCGACATCCGCCGCAGGCTCCCCGGCGGAGTCCGCTGCTACACGGGTGACGACTTCAACTACCCCGAGCTGATCGCGGGCGACGAGCAGGGCTTCAGCCACGCCCTCCTCGGCATCTTCGACCCGCTGGGCCCGCTGGCGGCGGAAGCGGTCCGTGTCCTCGACACCGGCGACGTGAAGGGTTTCCGGGAACTCCTGGACCCGACCGTCGAACTCTCCCGCCACCTCTTCCGGACCCCGACCCGCTTCTACAAGACGGGCGTGGTGTTCCTGGCGTGGCTCTCGGGCCACCAGGAACACTTCACGATGGTCGGCGGCCTCCAGTCGGCCCGCTCCCTCCCGCACTTCGCGCGGGCCTACGAACTCGCCGACGGCCTGGGCCTGTTCCCGGACCCGGCGCTGGCGGAGACCCGGATGAAGAACCTCCTGTCGATGTACGGGGTGGCCCAGTGAGCGCGGGTACCGGACTGGAACGCTTCTCCATCAACCAGATGACGGTGAAGCAGCTGTCGATGCCGGAACTGGTCGCCGGCTGCGTGGAGCTGGGCATCCCCGGCGTGGGCCTGTGGCGCGAGCCGGTGGCCGAGTTCGGCCTGGAGGCGACGGCCAAGCTGGTCCGCGACGCGGGCCTGGCGGTCACCACCCTCTGCCGGGGCGGCTTCTTCACGGCGATCGACCCGGCGGAGCGGGCGGCGGCCCTGGCCGACAACCGCAAGGCGATCGACGAGGCGGCCACGCTCGGCACGGACACGCTGGTCCTGGTCTCGGGCGGCCTCCCGCAGGGCTCGAAGGACCTCCACGGGGCGCGGGAACGCATCGCCGACGCCCTGTCCGAACTGGGCCCCTACGCGGCGTCCAACGGGGTCCGCCTCGCCATCGAGCCGCTGCACCCCATGTTCGCCTCGGACCGCTGCGTGGTGTCGACGCTCTCGCAGGCGCTGGACATCGCGGAGCGCTTCCCGGCGGACCAGGTGGGTGTCACGGTGGACACGTACCACATCTGGTGGGACGACACGGCCCCCGCGGCGATCGCCCGCGCGGGCGCCGGCGGCCGTATCCACACGTTCCAGCTCGCCGACTGGATCACCCCGCTGCCGCAGGGCGTGCTGACCGGCCGGGGCCAGATCGGCGACGGCGCGATCGACATGCGGGAGTGGAAGGGCTACGTGGAGGCCGCCGGCTACACGGGCCCCATCGAGGTCGAGCTGTTCAACGACGAGCTGTGGGCGGGCGACGGCCACGCGCTCCTGTCGCAGACGGCGCGACGGTTCGTGGAGCACGCGGGCTGACGTCCGGACGGCGGGCCGCGGCATGACGCCCGGCTCGCCGCCCGGGTCAGACCTGGCGGACCTCGACCTGCTTGCCGCAGAGTGGCTTGAGGTCGTCGAGGTCGGAGGTGAGGACGGTCACCGGCGGCTGCGCCGCGCGGGCGGTGGCGGCTACGATCGCGTCCAGGGCGTACTTGTGCCCGCCGGTCCTGCCGCTTCCCTTCATCCGGGCGACGGCCTCCTTGGCGGTCTCCTTGGTGACCGGCTCCACGACAAGCCGGGACAAGGCCCAGGCGAGGCGGGCTGTGTGTGTTCCTTGGGGATCCGCTTCCACGATGGTGGCCGCGCTGGTGATCACCCTGACGTCCCGTTTGCGGGCGACGGCGAGCCTGGCGGTCATGGTGCGGTCGCCGCGCAGATACAGGGACAGAGCCTCACTGTCGAGAACCCAGGTGCCGCTCACGCCACCGCCCGGCCGCCCTGGCCTTCGCCGAACATCTCGCGCTCGGCCGCGTCGATCTCTTCCTGGGTGAGGGGGCCATGCATCTCCTCGTTCGCGGCGATGAGTTCGTCGAGCTGGTCGCGTTCGATCTGCCGCTGGATCGCGGCCTCCACGTAGGCGGAGATGCCACGCTTACCGACGCGGGAACGGAGGGCCGCGATAGTGCCCTCGTGCACGGAGACCGAGACGGACTTGGTCGGGCCCTCGCCGGGCCCGTAGACAGCTTCACTCACCCAGCCAATCTAGCAAAACTTCTATTAGAACGTTTTCCTCGTGGTAGCGCGGCAGTCCACAGAGGCCGATCCGCAGGATCGACGACGTCTACCTCGCCTCTCGCGCCGCCCGCGACCACGCGCGGAACTCCGTCGGCGACTCCCCGTACGCCCCCGGAACGCCCGCGTGAAGTCGGAGGGGCGGGGCATCCCCCAGCGGGTGGCGATGGTGTGGACGGGCGTGGAGAAGCCCCCGGGGACCGGCGGCGCCACCGCCGGAAACTCGATTCTCAACGGTGTCGCCGCTGTGCGAGGGTCGGCGGGTGACTGACTCCCGCCCTGATCC
>NZ_LIQX01000557.1 GCF_001418475.1 Streptomyces ossamyceticus
ACCCCTCAGCCCCGTAGCGACAGCGCCTGGCCCGCCACCACCAGCAGCACGTGCTCGCACTCCGCCGCGAACGCCGTGTTCAGCCGCCCGAGTTCGTCCCGGTAGCGGCGCCCGGAGGCGGTGGCCGGCACGATCCCCGAACCGACCTCGTTGGAGACGGCGACGACGGTCCGGCGGGTCTGCCGCACGGCCTCCGCCAGCTCCGTCACACGCGCCCGGAGCGCACGCTCCCCACCACCCGCCCACTCCGCGTCGTCCCACGCCCCCACCTCGTCCATGACGTCCGTCAGCCACAGCGACAGACAGTCGATGAGCAGCGGCGGCCCGTCCTCCTCCTTGAGCAGGGGGACGAGGTCGCAGGTCTCGACGGTGCGCCAGGAACCGGGCCGCCGCTCGCGGTGCGCGGCGACCCGCTCCGCCCACTCGCCGTCCCCGCCCCGCGTGCCGCCCGTCGCCACGTACAGCACGTCAGGAAACGCCTCCAGCCGCCGCTCCGCCTCGACCGACTTCCCGGACCGCGCCCCGCCCAGCACGAGTGTGCGACGCGGTACGTCCGGAACGTCCTCGTAGGCGCCGACCGCCAGCGTCGTCCCGTCCGGCACGGCGCGCGCACCCGCCGCCGCGAGCCGGCGCGGCAACTCACCACCCGGCGGCACGTCATGGTCCAGATGGACGGCGACGACATCGGTCGTCGGACCCACGGCACCCGCCGCCCGCAGCCGCGCCAGGGCGTCGGGCCGCCGCAGGACATCGGCGAGCACCATGTCGTACGGCTCCGCCGACCGCTCCTCCAGCCCGGCGGGCGCGCTCCCCGACGGCAGATACAACAGCCGCTGCCCGCCCGGCCCGGTCACCGCGTACCCCGTGCCCGGCGAGTCCAGAGCCTGCGCCCGCACCCGGTGCCCGGTCAGCAGCGCCAACTCCCGTCCGTCCGGCACCCGCCCCGGCTGCGGCAGCCCCGCCGGCACCTCCATGGCGGGCCCGGCCTGCGGATGCGTCAGCAGCACCTGGCGCACGCCGGTCAGTGAGCGCCCGGCGCGCGCGGCCGCGAGAGCGGCGCCGGGAGTGAGGTCGAGCAGCAGTGTGCCGTCCACGAGCAGCGCGGTCGCCCCGCGCGCGGCATCGCCGAGCGCGGTCGCGCACGCCGCGCACGGACAGTCGGGGCGGGGAAGCCCCGCGGGGGCGCCGGTGCCGAGCAGTGTCAGTTCCACGCCTTCGATTTTCCCGCGTCCCGAGGAACACCCGCAGGTCTTGTGCGTCCGACTAGGCTCAGAGGGAACCGGATCTTGCCCGGCGCCGGTGAGCGGTGCCGGGCCGGTACTTACGGAGGCTCACATGACGGCATGGACGTGGCGGTTCGAGAAGGCCGACGGGACGGAGGTCCAGCCCGCGGTCCAGCCCGAGGAGTTCACGACCCAGGGGGATGCCGAGTCATGGATCGGCGAACAGTGGAAGGCCCTCCTGGAGGGCGGCGCAGACCAGGTCCGCCTCTTCGAGGACACGACTGAGATCTACGGCCCGATGAGCCTCCACGCGCAGGAGGCGTAACGGCGCCCCCCGCGCCCCGGAAGGGGCGCGGGGAACTGCGCGATCAACCACATCGAGCCCGCACCCGCCGACGAAAGCGCCCCCCCGAGCTGGAAAGCATCCGAAGGGAGCCAAAGGGGCACAGCCCCTTAAGGACGGGACGGGAAGGAAAGGGGCGGCGGGGGCGAAGATCTAGCCCCGCACCCCGCACAGGTGCAGCAGCGCCGCCACCTGGCGATAAGGATCCGTCCGCCCGGCCCGCTCCTCCGCCGCGAGCAACGCCTCCAGAGCCTCCCGGCTCTCCGGCACCACCGCGTCGTCGGCCGCCAGATCCGTGAACACCCGAACCCCGTACCACGCGTGCAGCGGCGCCCCGATCCCCCCGAGCGTGTCCGTCAGCGTGTCCAGCCGGTCCGCCCGTACATCGAGGCCCAGCCGGTTGCGGTACGCGGTCGTGTCGAACGCCGCGAGCGCCCCCGCCCAGTCCCCGGCGAGCCCCGCCCGCATCGCGAGCGCGTCGCCGTTGCGCACGAGCAGTGACAGAAACCCGCCGGGCGCCAGCATCCGGGCCAGCCCCGCCAGCAGGGCGTCCGGCTCCTCGACGTACATCAGCACGCCATGGCACAGGACCACGTCGAAGCTGCCCGGCAGGAAGTGGACACCGGTGTCCCGGCCGTCGCCCTCGACGATGCGCATCCGGCCGCGGATGCCCTCGGGCTCCGCCGCCAGCGCCTCCCGCGCCACGGCGATCAGCCGCGGCTCCCGCTCGATCCCGGTCACCTCGTGCCCGGCCCGCGCCAGCCGCAGCGCCTGCGTGCCCTGCCCCATCCCGACGTCCAGCACCCGCAGCCGCTGCCCCACCGGGAAACGCGCGGCTATCTGCTCGTCGACCTGGCGGGCCACCAGCTCCTGTCGTACGACCTCACGCAGCGTCCCCAGCCGGTTGAGCCAGGCCTCGGCGGCGTCCCCGGAGAAAGCCGTCGTGCTCAGGGCCGCTCTCCGCGCTTGACCTGCGGCTTCGGCAACCTCAGGCGACGCATCTGAAGGGTGCGCATCAGGGCGTAGGCGACGACGCCCTTCTTGTTCTGGTCGGGGTAGCGGACGTTCAGCTGCTTCTTCAGGCGGATCGCCAGGCCGACCGAGTCGACCACGATCAGGATGATCACGAACAGCCACAGCAGCAACGCGATGTTCTGCAGCGCCGGCACCCGCACCATGCTCAGGACGAGGATGAGGACGGCCAGCGGCAGGAAGAACTCGGCGATGTGGAAACGCGAGTCCACGTAGTCGCGGGCGAACCGGCGGACCGGGCCCTTGTCCCGCGCGGGCAGGTAGCGCTCGTCGCCGGTGGCCAGCGCCTGGCGCTGCTTCTCCAGCGAGGCGCGCCGCTCGTCGCGGGAACGCTTGGCTGCCTCCTTGCGCGTCGTCGGCGTATTGGCGACGCTGCGACGCTGGGACTGGGACTCACTCCGCTTGGGAGTGGGCCGCCCCTTGGGGGCCTGCGGGTCACGGGTCTGCTTGGAGTCGGTCACCGACGCCTTCTCGGCGACCGCTTCCTTCTCGCTCTTGGCGCGGCTACGAAACACAAAACCCAAGGGTACGGGGTGCCGGGGCATGGACCCCAGTCCCGTGGGGAACGATCCGGCAACACCCGGCGTCTGTGCTGGGGACAGAACGGGACCGAAAGTGGACCGGGGAACCGGAGAAGACGGAAACGGGGGAGTGCGGTGAAGATTCGTCCGTAGGGAAGCTGAGGCTTTCCGGGGGTCCGCCCGTACACAACCCCGGGGGACACCTACTCCCTACGCCGGATCGGAGCCGTCCACAGTCGTCCTTGGGGAGGAGCGCATCCGTCCCCGAACAGTGCGGTAATGGATGCAGGGCCCGTACTGTGGGTTCTGTCGAGAGACCGGTGAGCTGGAGTCCGTCAGAAGGGGGCGCGCGAAGCCCATGAGCGGTGTCATGAAGCGTATGGGGATGATCTTCCGCGCGAAGGCGAACAAGGCCCTTGACCGGGCCGAGGACCCGCGCGAAACCCTCGATTACTCGTATCAGAAGCAGTTGGAGCTGCTCCAGAAGGTGCGGCGCGGTGTGGCCGACGTGGCCACGTCCCGCAAGCGTCTGGAACTCCAGCTCAACCAGCTCCAGTCCCAGTCCTCGAAGCTGGAGGACCAGGGCCGCAAGGCGCTCGCGCTGGGCCGTGAGGACCTGGCCCGCGAGGCGCTCTCCCGGCGTGCCGCGCTCCAGCAGCAGGTGACGGACCTGGAGACCCAGCACTCCACCCTCCAGGGCGAGGAGGAGAAGCTCACCCTCGCCGCCCAGCGGCTCCAGGCCAAGGTCGACGCCTTCCGTACGAAGAAGGAGACGATCAAGGCCACCTACACCGCCGCCCAGGCCCAGACCCGGATCGGGGAGGCCTTCTCCGGCATCTCCGAGGAGATGGGCGACGTCGGTCTCGCCATCCAGCGGGCCGAGGACAAGACGGCGCAGCTCCAGGCCCGTGCCGGCGCCATCGACGAACTGCTCGCCTCCGGTGCCCTCGACGACCCGTCCGGTATGCACAAGGACGACATCCAGGCCGAGCTGGACCGCCTCTCCGGCGGTACGGACGTCGAACTGGAACTCCAGCGCATGAAGGCGGAGCTGGCGGGAGGCACGTCCGGGCAGCAGGCCATCGAGGGCGGCCAGGGCTCCGCCCAGCAGCAGTCCCAGCGCCAGGACACCCCCCGCTTCGACAAGCAGTAGTCATCACGCAGTAGTCATCCCGTGTGAGTCCCGTGCCTGAGGAGGGCGACATGATCGTACGGATCATGGGGGAGGGGCAGGTGGAGCTGGCCGACAGCCACTTCGCCGAGCTGAACAAGCTGGACGACGAGCTACTGGCCGAGATGGAGAGCGGCGACGGCCCCGGCTTCCGCCGCACCCTCCACGCCCTCCTGTCCAAGGTCAGGGAACTGGGCACCGCCCTCCCGGACGACGCCCTGGAACCCTCCGAGCTGATCCTCCCGTCCCCGGACGCGACCCTGGAGGAAGTCCGGGACATGCTGAGCGACGACGGCCTGATCCCGGGCTAGCTGCGGTGGGGGAAGGGGCGCAGCCCTCTTCCCAGGGGCGCGGGGAACTGCGCGACAAGCCCCCACGGGCCCGCACCCGCCGACGAACC
>NZ_LIQX01000558.1 GCF_001418475.1 Streptomyces ossamyceticus
GGTGAGGGGGCATGGCAGGGCGCGGACATGGCAGGGCGCGGGCTGGGTGGGCGCGGGCATGGCCTGGCGCGGTGAGAGCGTGAGCGCAGGCGGGCGCGGGGAGCGGGCCCGCCGGCAGGCGGGGGTGGCTGTGCGCGCCGACCGGCCCTCCGCCCCGCCGCTCCCTCCGCCCGGCGGTTTCCTCAGGCGTCCCCGGCGTCGCGTGTGAGTGGTGGTTCCTCCGGGGTCGGGAAGGCCGGGCCGAAGAGGACCGCTCGGGCCACCTTCGGGGCGAAGAGGGCGCTCAGGGGCTCCTTGAGGGTGAGGGCGGAGCGGAAGGCGCGGCCCACGACGGGGTCGCCCGGGGTGCGTTCCTGGACCCGGCGCAGGTACCACCCGGCGACCCGGTCGGCGGGCCGTACGACGGCGGCGTTGCCGACCGCTCCGGGCATCTTCTTGTCCGCCCCGGCGGAGATGTCCCACGCCTGCCGGGACGCGGCGAGCAACGCCTTCTGCACGCGGCGCGTGGTGGGCGTTCGGCGCGGATCGGCGAGGGCGTCCCGCAGCGCGACGGCGCTCAGCGCGGCGACGGCCATGCCCTGCCCGTAGATCGGGTTGAACGTGCACAGCGCGTCGCCGGTCGCCAGGAACCCGGCGGGGCGACGGCCGGGCAGGTCGTAGCGGCGTCGGACGTTGGCGGTCCGCCGGAACCCGGACACCGGGGAGAGCGGCTCGGCATCGCGCATCCAACGGTGCACCACCGGATGCGGGAGCCGCTTGGCGTACGTCTCGAACTCCTCCTCGTCCGTGGGCGGTTCGTCGCCGCGCAGCCCGGAGAAGGTGGCCAGATGGGTGCCGTCCTCCAAGGGCAGCACGACCACGCCGTACGGCTGGTCGGGGTTGGGGACGACGTAGAACCCGAGGGCCGCGGCACTCGCGTCGGTGCCGAGCGTGCCGGTGGTGTCGCGGTAGACGCGGGAGGCGTAGGCGAGGCCGGTGTCGATGGTCTCCTCGTGCGGCGCCTCGGCCCCGACGGCCGTCAGCCAGCGCGGGGCCTTGGTGCCGCGCCCGGAGGCGTCGACGACCAGGTCGGCGGCCAGTTCGCGCTGTTCGCCCCGAGCGCCGTCGCCGCGCTCGCGAAGCAGCACACCGCGTACGCGGGACGCGTCGCCGAGCAGCCCCACGGTCTCGGTGCCGTCGACGAGGGTGACGGAAGGGTTGGCCAGGACCCGGCGCCGGATCAGCCGCTCGATCTGCGCCCGTGAGCCGGTGTGGATGTGCGTCGACGCGGGCACCCGACGGAACCAGCGGCCGCTCTGCCACTGCACGATGTCCTCCGGCATCCCCACGCGCGGCGCGCCCGCCGCCCGCAGCTCCTCCATGAACCCCGGCAGCAGCGCCTCCAGGGCGAGTTGGCCGCCCTCCAGCAGAACGTGCGGGTGCCGGCTCTGCGGTACGCCGGGCCGGGGCGCCGTACCCACGAGGGTGCTCCCGGCGGCGCCGGCGTCGTGGGCTGCTTCGGCTTCGGCTTCGGCGGGGAAGCGGTCGCGTTCCACGATCGTCACTCGCTGAGCGTGCCCGGCGAGGACGTGCGCGGCGAGCAGCCCCGCGAGACTGCCCCCGACGACGACCGCGTGCCGACCGGCCGAGCCGCCCGATCCCTCCGATTCCCAACGGCTGTCCGTCCCACCCGAGTTCACCGAACGTGCTCCTTTTTCCGGAGATTCCCTGCGACCTGACACCAGTATCACCGCGCCGGGCGAACCGCCCCCACGGCTCACCGACGCCTGCCCCGCGTCCCTCGCCGCTCAGCCC
>NZ_LIQX01000559.1 GCF_001418475.1 Streptomyces ossamyceticus
CGCCCTCGACGCCCTCGGCGGAGACGGCACCCCGGGTGACCACGCCGTGCCGGTCGAGAAGGGTGCGGGCGAGAGCGTGGGCGCGGACGGTGGCGTCGGGTTCGTGGGCGGGGAGCAGGGACCAGCGGCCCGCGACCGTGGGCGGCCCCGTACGGGACTGGGCGCGTGCCGCGGCGGTGAGGGAGCCATAGCGGCCGCGCGGGACGGTGCGCTTGGCGCGGTGGGCCGTGGAACCCGCTGTGCGGCCCGAGCCGAGCAGGGAACGCATGGGGGTGAGTGTGTCGTTGGTGAGGCGGCCCGACCAGGCCAGGTCCCAGATGGCGTCGGCCAGTTGGGGATCGGTGGCGTCGGGATGGGTCGTGGCGCGGACCTGATCGGCGATCTGACGGAAGAACAGGCCGTAGCCGCCGGACAGGGCCTCGAGAATCGACTGGTGGAGTGCGGTCAGCTCCAGCGGGTGCGGGGGCGGGAGGAGCAGCGGGGCCGTGTCCGCCAGGTAGAGCGACACCCAGCCGTCCTTGCCGGGGAGGGCACCGGCGCCCGCCCACACGACCTCTCCGGCAGTCGTCAACTCGTCGAGCATCGCAGGGGTGTACTGGGCGACCCGGGACGGCAGGACCAGCTTCTCCAGGGCGGACGCGGGCACGGAGGCGCCCTGCAACTGTTCGACCGCCCGCACCAGGCCGTCGATGCCGCGCAGCCCGTGTCCACCGCCGACGTGCTGCCACTGGGGCAGGAACTGGGCGAGCGCGGCGGGCGGCACCGGCTCCAGCTCGTGCCGCAGCGCGGCGAGGGACCGGCGGCGCAGTCGGCGCAGCACGGCCGCGTCGCACCACTCCTGGCCGATGCCCGCCGGGTGGAACTCGCCCTGCACGACCCGGCCGTTCGCGGCGAGCCGGTGCAGGGCGCCCTCCGTGACGGCCACACCGAGACCGAAGCGGGCGGCCGCCGTGGCCGATGTGAACGGGCCATGGGTGCGCGCGTACCGGGCGAGGAGATCGCCGAGCGGGTCCTTGACCGGTTCGGTGAACGCCTCCGGCACGCCGACGGGCAGAGCCGTGCCGAGCGCGTCCCGCAGGCGGCCGGCGTCCTCGATCGCGGCCCAGTGGTCGGTGCCCGCGATCCGGACCCGGATGGCGCGCCGGGCCCCGGCCAGCTCCCGCGCCCACTGAGGCTCGGCACCCCGCTCCGCCAACTCGGCGTCCTGCAGCGGCCCCAGCAGACGGAGCAGGTCCGCGACGCCCTCCACGTCCTTGACCCGGCGGTCCTCCGTGAGCCACTGGAGCTCCTGCTCCAGCTCGGTCAGCACCTCGGCGTCGAGCAGCTCGCGCAGCTCGGCCTGGCCCAGCAGCTCCGCCAGCAGTCGCGAGTCCAGCGACAGGGCCGCGGCGCGGCGCTCGGCGAGCGGTGAGTCGCCCTCGTACAGGAACTGGGCCACATAGCCGAAGAGGAGCGAGCGGGCGAACGGGGACGGCTCCGGGGTGGTGACCTCGACGAGGCGGACCTTGCGGGACTCGACGTCACCCATCAGCTCGGCGAGGCCGGGCACGTCGAAGACGTCCTGGAGGCATTCGCGGACCGCTTCCAGGACGATCGGGAACGAGCCGAACTCGCTCGCCACCTGGAGCAGCTGGGCCGCCCGCTGCCGCTGCTGCCACAGCGGGGTGCGCCTGCCGGGGTTGCGGCGGGGCAACAGCAGGGCGCGGGCGGCGCACTCGCGGAAGCGGGACGCGAACAGTGCCGAGCCGCCCACCTGGTCGGTGACGATCTGGTCGACCTCGCCCTTGTCGAAGGCGACGTCCGCCGCGCCGACCGGCGCCTGCTCGGCGTCGTACTCCGTGCCGGCCTTCGTGGGCTCCATGTCGAGGAGGTCCAGGCCCATGAGGTCGGCGTCCGGCAACCGCAGCACGATGCCGTCGTCGGCGTGCATGACCTGGGCGTCCATGCCGTACCGCTCGGACAGGCGGGCCCCGAGGGCGAGTGCCCACGGAGCGTGGACCTGGGCTCCGAAAGGTGAGTGGACGACTACCCGCCAGTCGCCCAGTTCGTCCCGGAAGCGCTCGACGACGATCGTGCGGTCGTCCGGGACATGGCCGCAGGCCTCGCGTTGTTCGGCGAGGTAGGAGAGGACGTTGTCCGCGGCCCAGGCGTCGAGGCCGGCGGCCAGCATGCGCAGGCGGGCGTCCTCCTGGGACAGGGAGCCCACCTCGCGCAGGAACGCGCCCACCGCGCGGCCCAGTTCGAGCGGACGGCCGAGCTGGTCGCCCTTCCAGAACGGCAGCCGGCCCGGAACGCCCGGCGCCGGGGAGACCAGAACCCGGTCGCGTGTGATGTCCTCGATACGCCACGAGCTGGTGCCCAGCGTGAAGACGTCCCCGACGCGCGACTCGTACACCATCTCCTCGTCCAGCTCCCCGACGCGTCCGCCGCCCTTCTTGGGGTCGGAGCCGGCGAGGAAGACTCCGAAGAGGCCACGGTCCGGGATGGTGCCTCCGGAGGTGACCGCGAGGCGCTGGGCGCCGGGGCGGCCGGTGACGGTGCCGGTGACCCGGTCCCACACCACGCGCGGGCGCAGTTCCGCGAAGGCGTCGGATGGATAGCGGCCGGCGAGCATGTCGAGGACCGCCGTGAACGCCGACTCGGGGAGCGAGGCGAAGGGCGCGGCCCGCCGGACCATGGCGAGTAGCTCGTCGACCTGCCAGGTGTCCATCGACGTCATGGCGACGAGCTGCTGCGCCAGCACGTCCAAGGGGTTGCCCGGAATCCTCAGGGACTCGATGGAGCCGGTCCGCATCCGCTCCGTGACGACGGCCGCCTGCACCAGGTCACCGCGGTACTTCGGGAAGACCACGCCCGTGGAGACCGCTCCCACCTGGTGTCCCGCGCGACCCACGCGCTGCAGCCCGGACGCGACCGACGGCGGCGACTCCACCTGGACCACGAGGTCCACGGCACCCATGTCGATGCCCAGTTCAAGACTGGACGTGGCGACCACGGCCGGCAGCCGGCCCGCCTTGAGGTCCTCCTCGACCAGGGCACGCTGCTCCTTGGAGACCGAGCCGTGGTGGGCGCGGGCGAGGACCGGGGGAGCTCCCTGAGCCGCACCCGACCCGCCCATCAGCTCGGCCGGGGCGTGATGTTCGTCCAAGGGCTCGCCGGTGACCCGCTCGTACGCGATCTCGTTCAGCCGGTTGCACAAGCGCTCCGCGAGGCGGCGGGAGTTGGCGAACACGATCGTGGAGCGGTGCGCCTGCACGAGGTCGGCGATCCGCTCCTCGACATGGGGCCAGATCGACGGGCGTTCCGCCCCCTCTTTTCCGTCCGCGACCGGGGAGCCGCCCAGCTCGCCCAGATCCTCCACCGGGACGACCACGGAGAGGTCGAACTCCTTGCCGGACGGGGGCTGGACGATCTCCACCCTGCGGCGCGGGGAGAGATAGCGCGCCACCTCGTCGACGGGACGCACGGTGGCGGACAGGCCGATACGGCGCGCGGGCTTCGGCAACAGCTCGTCGAGCCGCTCCAGGGACAGCGCGAGATGCGCGCCGCGCTTGGTGCCCGCGACCGCGTGCACCTCGTCGAGGATCACCGTCTCCACGCCCGTCAGCGCGTCGCGCGTGGCCGACGTCAACATGAGGAACAGCGACTCGGGGGTGGTGATGAGGATGTCGGGCGGACGGGTGGCCAGGGCACGGCGCTCGGCGGCCGGGGTGTCGCCCGAGCGGATGCCCACCTTCACCTCGGGCTCGGGCAGCCCCAGGCGGACGGACTCCTGGCGGATACCGGTCAGCGGACTGCGCAGATTCCGCTCGACGTCCACCGCGAGAGCCTTCAGCGGTGATACGTACAGCACCCGGCAGCGCTTCCTCGGGTCCGCCGGGGGCGGCGGGGTCGACGTCAGCTGGTCCAACGCGGCGAGGAACGCGGCCAGGGTCTTGCCGGAACCGGTCGGGGCCACCACCAGCACGTCCGAGCCCTCGCCGATGGCCCGCCACGCCCCGGCCTGGGCCGCGGTGGGCGCGGAGAAGGCCCCCGTGAACCAGCCGCGGGTCGCGGGGGAGAAGCCGTCGAGGGCTCGATCTGCGGAGCTGACCATGCCCCCATCCTGCACCCGCCCACTGACAATGGCCGTGACCTGCGGAGACGTCGACCCAGGGGGTGGGTGAG
>NZ_LIQX01000056.1 GCF_001418475.1 Streptomyces ossamyceticus
CCAGCACGGAGTTGAGTTCTGCCGGCTCGGTCTGGACGGTCGTACAGCTGCCGTCCTCCGTCGTGCCGACGATGTCCGTCACCTTGGCGAGCAGGCCGTCGGGGGCGCCGGGGGCGGGGGCGCTGGCGATGACATCGCCGACGGCGACGGGGTGCGAGCCCGCCGCCGGGGCGGACGCGGGGGCCGAACCCGACGCGGGGTCCCGCTCGGTCCCGGGGCCGTCACCCGCAGACCCCGAGTCGCTGCCGGACTCCGAGTCGCTCCGCGACCCCTTGTCCGGCCCCGAGTCCCGCTCCGCATCCGGGCGCTGTTCCGCCGCCGCGCCCGACCCCGATCCCGATCCCGACCCCGATCCCGACTCGTCGCCCGACTCGGCGTCCGATCCCGACCCCGGTCCCGTGGCGGCCGACTTCGACGGCGACGGGTCCGCCGTCGGCTCCGTGTCCCGCGCGGGCGGTGCGGCGATGACCGCGCGGCCGGTCTTCCTGTCGTACGACGCGACCTTGAGCGTGGACTTCTTCGCCTTGCCCTGGTCGACGGCGTTCCCGTCGGCCACGGCCGCGGGGGTGGCCCCGTCGGTCGGGGCGGAGACGACGGCGAGTTGCTCCTCCGCCGCCGCGGCCTCGGGGGTCTCGACCGCTGCCGCGCGCGCCTTGTCGGCGGTGGAGGACGAGTCCTGGGAGCAGCCGGTGGCCAGCAGGGTGGCGACGGTGATCGCCGAGAGGGCCGAGAGCAGGGCATGTCGTCTGAGTTTGTGCACGCGTGATCCTCGGGATCGGTGTGGTGGGGGGTGCGCTTACACGGGGGCGGCATGACGGCATGGCCGCGCGCATGACACGGCGGCGACAGATTACCGACGGTTACCGCTCAGTAGCTAAGCATGAGCATGCCAGCTCGGTCGAACGCCGCCATCCACTTCCGGCGGCTCCATGCAGTGACGTGAGTCACACTTACCGTGCAGAGCGGCCCGCACCTTGCCCGATGCCTCGACATCGGCCGCGAAGCATGAGTGAGCCGACGGCCGAGGAGATGGTCCACCAGCATCTCCCTGCCAGGCGTGCGGTGTTGGGAAAGCTGGGCGCCGGCACGGCCGACGCCGACGGAGAGACGGGCCGCCGGGTATGCCTCACCGGCGGGAACGAAGAAGCGAGCCGGACGTCGGCCCGTAGTGGGCGACGTCCGGCTCGCCGAGGGGAAGCCGGGGGCACCGGACGATCGCGCCGTCCGATGGCGGCGCGGGCCGGTGCCCCCTCGCGGTCGGCCGGGCCGGTCAGCGGTCGATCTGGCGCCGTTCGCTGCCGCCGCTGATCTGGATCTTGCGCGGCTTGGCCTTCTCCGCGATCGGGATGCGCAGCGTGAGGACGCCGGCCTCGTAGGAGGCGTCGACGCGCTCGGCGTCCAGGGTGTCGCCGAGGAAGAGCTGACGGGTGAACGTACCCGTCGGGCGCTCGGCGGCGACCAGTTCGGCTCCTTCGGGGGCCGGGGAGCGGCGCTCGGCGCGGACGTTCAGGACGTTGCGCTCGACGTCCAGGTCGATGGTCTCCGGGTCCACGCCGGGCAGGTCGAAGTGGACGATGAAGTCGTCGCCGGCCCGGTAGGCGTCCATCGGCATGACGGCCGGCCGGTTCTCGGTGCCGAACACCTGCTGCGCGAGCCGGTCGAACTCACGGAACGGGTCGGTACGCATGAGCATCACGGGTCACTCCTCTCCTCAGGCACTGGATGCGATGCCCGCTGATTTCCTACGCCTTCTTATATAACTCCGAGGAGGAAAGTTGACAAGCCTCGACTCAGCTTCGGCGAGTGGAGGGCTAGAAGGGTTAGCCTCGGGGCGGCAGCGCGCGACAGCCGGCGCTGCGACGACCAGGAGGCGGACGATGGCGAAGGTTCCTGCGGCGGCGGTGGCCGCGAGCGGGCTCATCGGCGGGTACGGGGTGGCCCGCTGGACGAAGAAGCGGCAGCTGGGCGGGGCCGTGCTGGCCATCGCCGGCGCCGCCGCGGCCCAGCAGTGGCAGCGGGCGGCCGGGGGCAGGGCCGCGGGCGCCCTGACCGCCGGGTACGTCGCCGCGTTCGCCGGGTCGCATCCCCTGGCGAAGAAGGTGGGCGCCTGGCCCGCGGTGTTCGGCGTGGCCGGAGCGGTGGCCCTGGCGTCCTGGGTGGTGGCCGATCGCAGGGCATGACGCGAAGCGTCCCAGCCCTGACGCGCCCGCACTGTACGGCTACTCCCGCCGGAACGCGCGCCGGTACGCGTACGGGCTGGTCCCGACCACCTTCTTGAACCGGTCACGGAAGGCCGTCGGGGAGCCGAAACCCGCCTGACCGGCGATGCGGTCGACCGTGTGGTCGGTGGACTCCAGGAGGTACTGGGCCCGGCGGACCCGCGCCCGGTGCAGCCACTGCAACGGTGTCGTGCCGGTCTGCTCCCGGAAGCGGCGGTTCAGCGTGCGGGCGCTGGTGCCGGCGTGGGCGGCGATGTCGTCCAGCGTGAGGTCCCGCTCCACGTTCGCCTCCAGCCAGCGCAGCAGGGGCTCCAGGGTCGCGCCGGCCGGGGCCGGGGGCTGGTCCTGGACGATGAACTGGGCCTGGCCGCCCTCGCGTTCCAGCGGCATGACGCACATCCGCGCGGTGAACGCGGCGACCGCCGAACCGTAGTCCTTCCTGATCATGTGCAGACACATGTCCAGCGCCGCGGCGGCGCCCGCCGAGGTCAGGAACTGGCCGTTGTCGACGTAGAGGACGTTCGGGTCGACGGTCACCCGCGGGTGCCGGGCGGCCAGGTCCGGGGCCGCGATCCAGTGGGTCGTGGCGCGCAGCCCGTCCAGCAGGCCCGTCGCCGCGAAGAGGAACGCGCCGACGCACACCGAGGCGATCCGTGTCCCGTCGGCCGCCGCCGCGCGCAGCGCCTCCGCCACGCCCGGCGGGAGCGGGGCGGTCGGGTCCGCCGTCCCCGGCAGGATGATCGTGTCGGCCTCCGCCAGCGCCTCCAGCCCGTACGGCGCCCGCACGGTGAACGGCCCCGCCGGCACCTCCGCGTCCCCCGTCGGCGAGCACACACGCACCCGGTACGCCTCCCGGCCGTCCGGCAGCCGGGCCCACCCGAAGGTGTCGATCGGGGCGGAGAGGTCGAACGGGATGACCTGGTCGAGCGCCAGTACGGCCACGGTGTGCATGGCGGGAGCGTAGGGCTCCGCCGGATTCTCGCCAAGCAGAGGCTCACTGTCCCCTCTCACCACGGACCCTGCTGGCGAGAATCCGTGGGGACCTGGCAATCCCGCCACTCCTACCGGCTCGTCGCCCGCCCTAGCGTCCCAGCGTGACCAAGTTGCTGCTCTCCCTCCACGTCCTCGCCGCGATCGTCGCCGTGGGGCCGATCACCGTCGCGGCCAGCATGTTCCCGCCGAGCGCCCGAAAGGCGCTGGCCAAACCCGGCAGCGAACAGGCCGTGTCGTCGCTGCGGCTGCTGCACCGGATCTGCCGGGTGTACGGCGGTGTCGGTATCGCGGTGCCCGCGCTCGGTTTCGTCACGGCGATGAGCATGGGGGTGCTCGGCGACGCCTGGCTGATCGCGTCGATGCTGCTGACGGCACTCGCGGCGATGGTGCTGCTGGCGCTGGTACTGCCCAGGCAGGAGGAGATCCTGGACGGGGTGACGGCCGGACCCCTGCCGGGGGACGAGGCGGAGGGCAGGAGTGAGGCGGGGCTCGTGGAAGGGGGTGCGGTCACCGTCGGGTCGGCGGTGAGCGTGCGGACCACGGCGCAACTCGCCATGTTCACCGGTGTGTTCAACCTGCTGTGGGCCACCGTGACGGTGCTGATGATCGTGCGGCCCGGGTCCACGACCGGGGCTTAGGGGTCCTTTCACTGTGAGTGTCCGATCAGGGCGCGTGGTCTGGTGCCGTGCATCGCAAGGCGCCGGAGCGCCCTCGTGGCGGGCCACGTGGGCGTTTCGGCAACGCGGCGAGGTGCGGTGCCAGACCACGCGCCCCGGACGGGCATAGTGAAAGGACCCCTAAGCAAAGCCTTGGCCTCACCCCGCCTTTCGCGATCCGGCCAGGGCGGGGCATGATCCGGCCATGCATCCACAGCAGTCCGCCTCGCAGTCCTACGTCGCCTCCGTGGGGGCCCGTCTCGCCGCCGATGAATGCCGTACCTGGTGGGAGGACTGGGCCGGGGTGCCCGTACTCGTCGGGCGGCGGGCCGACTTCAAGTGGCGCTGGATGGGGACGAAGCTGCACCTGTTCACCGTGGCGGCGGCGGTCCCGGAGATCACCATCCCGACGATCGCGACCTTCACGGATCAGGTGCTGGCGTACGCGAAGAAGACGAAGGGCGGGTTGCCGGCGGGGCTGCAGAACGGGGTCGCGGCCTTTCCCGTGCTCGTCAGCGACCGGGTCGATCCGGCGGCCGTGCGGTGGGCGGAGGCCGAGCAGCGCAACAAGTGGGCGTGCATGGCGCGGCCGGTCGTGGTGGACAGTGCGCAGCAGTACGTCGGCACGTACCGGGGGACGCCGGCGATCGGGCTGGTGTACTCGTCGTACTTCGAGCGCAAGGCCGCGCAGTACTTCTACGGGTGAGCCGGGCGCCTCATGGCTCGGGGTGCGCGGTTCGTTGGCGGGTGCGGGTGAGTGGCGGCCGTTCGCGCAGTTCCCCGCGCCCCTGAAAAGCGACCGGGGCTGCGCCCCGTGCTTTTCATGAAGGGGCGGGCCGCAGGCCCGATCCCTTCAGGGGCGCGGGGAACTGCGCGAGAAACCACAACGCACCCGCACCCGCCAACGAACCGCGCACCCCCGAGCCACTAGGCGCCCCGGCCCCCTCACCCGGCCGCGGACAGCGGCCGCGCGACCTCCTCCAACGACCTCCGCTCCGCCCGCACCGCGAGGAACGCCGCGACCAGCCCCGCCGCGCACATCAGCCCCGCGCCGATCTGGAACGCCAGCACCGTGTCGCCGACGGCGCCGGACTCCGTCAGGTCCGCGAAGACCAGCGGGCCGCTGATGCCGCCGGCCGCCGTGCCGATCGCGTAGAAGAACGCGATGGCCATGGCCCGGGTCTCCATGGGGAAGACCTCGGAGACCGTGAGGTACGCGCTGCTCGCCCCGGCCGACGCGAAGAACAGCACCACGCACCAGCTCACCGTGAGCGTGACCGCGTCGAGCGCGCCCCGGTCGAACAGCCAGGCCGTGCCGAAGAGAAGCACACCCGACAGCAGATACGTCGACGAGATCATCACCCGGCGGCCGACCGTGTCGAACAGCTTGCCGAGGAGCAGCGGGCCGAGGAAGTTGCCGGCGGCGATGAACGCGAAGTAGTAGCCGGTGTCGGAGGTGCGGACGTCGTAGAACGTGGTGAGGATCGCGCCGAAGCCGAAGGTGATCGCGTTGTAGAGGAACGCCTGCCCGATGAAGAGGGAGAAGCCGAGGACGGCGCGGCGGCGGTAGCGGGAGAAGACGGTGCGGGCGATGGTGGCGAAGCCGATGCTCTGGCGCTGGTGGATCGTCATCTCCCGGGTGGCCGGGGGCAGTCGGCGGCCCTTCTCGGCCTCGACCTGTCCCTCGATGTCCGCCACCAACTGTTCCGCCTCCTGCTCCCTGCCGTGGATCAGCAGCCAGCGGGGGCTCTCCGGGACGTTCCGGCGGACCAGCAGGATCACCAGGCCGAGCACCACACCGAGCGCGAACGTCAGCCGCCAGCCGACGTTCGCCGCGAACAGGTCCGTGTTCAGGGCGACGATCGACAGCAGCGAGCCCCCGATCGCGCCGAGCCAGAAGCTGCCGTTGATGACGATGTCGACGCGGCCCCGGTACTTGGACGGGATCAGCTCGTCGATCGCGGAGTTGATGGCCGCGTACTCACCGCCGATGCCGAAGCCGGTGAGGAAGCGGAAGAGGAAGAACCACCAGGAGGAGAAGGAGACGGCCGTCAGCGCGGTGGCGCCGAGATAGACCGCCAGCGTCACCATGAACAGCTTCTTGCGTCCGAAGCGGTCGGTGAGACGGCCGAAGAAGAGGGCGCCCGCACAGGCGCCCGCCACGTACAGGGCCGCCGCCGTGCCCGTCACCTGCGCGGAGCTGATCGGCAGACCGCTGCCCTGCTCGGAGAGCCGCCCGGCGATGTTCCCGACGACGGTGACCTCCAGGCCGTCGAGGATCCACACCGTGCCCAGTCCGATCACCACCATCCAGTGCCAGCGCGACCAGGGCAGACGGTCCAGGCGCGCGGGTACGGCGGTGGTGACCGTACCTCCCCCTTGCGGCGACTTCCGTTCGGTGACGGCCATCTGTGCGGCTCCCTCCTCCTCGAGCGAACCGCGTCCGAGTGCCCGTCGGACGGAGGACTACGCACCGGAGCCGGCCGTCACACAGCGACCCGAACGGCGGCCGCCCGGCCGGGTCACGCCCCCAGCGCGCGCGACACCGTGTAGATCAGCAGTCCGGCCAGTGAGCCCACCACCGTGCCGTTGATGCGGATGAACTGCAGGTCACGACCGATGTTGGCCTCGATCTTCCTCGTCGTGTGCTCCGGGTCCCACGCCGCGACCGTGTCGGTGATGAGGGAGGTGATCTCCTTGCGGTAGGTGGTGACGACGTGGACGGCGGCGCCCTCGACCCACTTGTCGACCTTGGCCTGCGCCGACGGCTCGGTGGCCATCCGTGTGCCCAGGGACAGCAGTGACGCCCGCACCCGCAGCCGCAGTTCGCTGCGCTCGTCCTCGGCGGCGGACACGACCATGGAGCGTACGGCGGTCCAGGCGGCGGCGATGAGGTCCTGGACCTCGCCCCGGTCGAGCATCTCGCCCTTCAGGCGCTCGATGCGCGCGCGGGTGTCGGTGTCGGACTGGAGGTCCCGGGCGAAGTCGGTGAGGAAGCGGTCCAGGGCGCCGCGCGCCGGGTGCGTGGGCGAGTCCCGCATCTCGGAGACGAATCGGAGCAGTTCCTTGTAGACGCGCTCGCCGATCCGCTTGTCGACGAAGCGCGGGGTCCAGCCGGGGGCGCCGCCCTCGACCGCGTCCATGACCTGGTCGTCGTGGAGGATCAGCCAGTTCTGGGCGCGGGCGCAGATCAGGTCCACGGCCCGCCGGTGGCCGCCGTCGGTGACGATCCGCTCCAGCATCTTCCCTATGCCGGGCCCGATCTCCTGGCTGCCCGCCCGCCGGGTGATGGCCTCCCCGACCACGGCCTGCACATCGGTGTCGCGCAGCACGGTGAGGGCGCCGCGCATCGCGGTCGCCAACTCCTCGGTCACCCGGTCGGCGTTCTGCGGCTCGGCGAGCCACGCGCCGAGCCGGCTGCCGATGCCGACGGAGCGCAGCCGTTGCCGGACCACGTCCTGGGAGAGGAAGTTCTCCCCGACGAACTCACCCAGCGAGACGCCCAGTTGGTCCTTCTTGCGGGGAATGATCGCGGTGTGCGGGATGGGGATGCCGAGGGGGTGCCGGAACAGGGCGGTCACGGCGAACCAGTCCGCCAGCGCACCCACCATGCCCGCCTCCGCGGCCGCCGCGACATAGCCCGCCCAGGCTCCGGCGCCTTCGTGGGAGGCCCACTTCGCCAGGATGTACACCACCGCCACGAACAGCAGCAGCCCGGCGGCGGTCAGCTTCATCCGCCGGACGCCCCGCTGCTTCTCCTCGTCGGCCGCGCTGAACGTGGTCATCGTGCGATGCGACACACGTGGCGCATCGGATCCGCCGGACGCGTCCGCCGCGGCCCGCGCGCCCGGCGTGGTGTCCGTCACCTCGCCGACGGGGCCACCGGGGAGGGAACGCTGTCCCGGGGTGCCGTTCTCTTCCGGTTTCGTACGGTTCATTCACTCCACCCGTTCCTGTCCCCCGTGCACATTGTCCCCTTCTCGGTCCCTTGGTGACCTACTGCATGACGTACTCCTGGAACGCGACAGGAGTTCCCCGCGTCTGTCCGGACGGGGGAACCGATGGGGGTTCTCACTGACCGCCCCCATCCCATGCCGCATCATGGGGTGATCACCACGGAGCCTTGGGGCTCCATTGCCCGAGGAGCCACACACCGCATGACCAAGCGTTACGGTTATGCACTGCTGGCGGCCATGACCGCCCTGATCGTCGCCGTCTCGGCGGCCATATACGTCGGAGTCGGCATCGACGACGGAAGCCGGCGCCAGGAGACCTTCGCCAGCGCACCGCGCAATCCCGCCGCCCCCGCCTCCACCGGGGTCTGGGTCGGCGCCTGGTCGGCGTCGCCGAGCGGATCCGAGCCGGGCACCGAGACGAACGGCCTCGCCGGCCGCTCGGTGCGCAACGTCGTGCACAGCTCCGCCGCGGGTACGAGTGCCCGCGTCACGCTGTCCAATCTCTACGGCCAGCAGCCCCTGACCGTCACCCACGCCTCACTCGCGGTCGCCGCCGCGGTGAACAGCCCGGCGGCAGCGGCCGACACCATGCGCCGGCTCACCTTCGGCGGGCGCACGACCGTGGTCATCGCCGCAGGTCAGCAGGTGGTCAGCGATGTCGTACGGATCGCGATCCCGCACGACAGCGACGTACTGATCACCACCTATTCGCCCACCCCGTCCGGGCCCACGACCTTCCACGCGCACGCCCGGCAGATCTCGTACACCGCCGAGGGCGACCAGGCGGCGGACGTCACCGGGACGCCGTACACCACGCAGAGCATGCACTGGCGGTACGTCACCGCGCTGGACGTGCTGAGCAGGGAGTCCGCGGGCACCGTCGTGGTCCTCGGCGACTCGCTGACCGACGGGATCACCTCGACCGTCGGGGAGAACCGCCGCTGGACGGACGTCCTCTCCGACCGGCTGCGGGCCGCCGGCTCCTCCGACGTGCCCCGCTACACCGTCGTCAACCAGGGCATCAGCGGCAACCAGGTCCTCGCCAACGGACGTGGCCGCCCCGCCGACAACCCCAGTGGCCTGTCCCGCTTCCCGCGCGACGTGCTCGGCCGGACCGGTGTCAAGGCCGTCGTCGTCGACCTGGGCGTCAACGACATCCTGAAGAACCCCGGCCAGGCCGACCCCGAGACGATCGTCGCCGGCCTGCGCGGACTCGTCGACCTGGCGCACGCGCGCGGTCTGCGTGTCGTCGGCGCCACGCTGATGCCGTTCAGCGGCCACCGCGGCTACACCGAGCAGCGCGAGTCCGTACGCCAGGCCATCAACGCCCGCATCCGCTCCGGCAAGGTCTTCGACGCGTTCGTCGACTTCGACAAGGCGCTCCGCGACCCGTACGCCCCCGGCCGGCTGCGCTCCGACTACGACTCGGGCGACCACCTCCACCCGAGCGACAAGGGCTACGAGCGGATGGGGCAGGTCTTCGACCTCAAGGCGCTGAAGGGCGCGGTCCCGGCCGACCTGTAGGGCGGGCGGGCCGCCGGGGCCACGGGGCGGACGCTCCGCCTCAGTGGCCCTTGCCCAGTTCGCGGCGGGCCCGGCGGCGTTCCAGCCGTTCCTGCCGCCGGGCCTCCTTCAGCCGCTGCCGCTCGGCCTTGGGGAGCTTGCGCTCGACGCCGACGCCGCCCCAGAAGGCGAACCCGGTGATGACCACACGAGGGGCGCCGGGCTCGCCCGGTTCGCCCTCCTCGCGGTGGTCGAAGCCGCCCATGACGCCGATGCCACGGACGACGACCTCGACGCCGGGCGGCACGATCACATTGATCCCGCCCATGACGGCCACACAGTTGATGGTGACCTCGCGCTCCGCGAAGTACGCGTCCCTCAGGTCCAGTTCACCGCCGCCCCAGAACGCGAAGCAATCGAACCGCTCGGGCACCGTCCAGCTGCCCTTGCGCTCGAAGCCGGACATCACCGCCACGCCCCACGTCGACGAGCCCTGCCCACCGACGATCCGCACCGCCCAACTCCCGCTCTCCGCAGTCCCCTTCACCAGGGAGACGGACGGCGGCGCCACCGCCGCGGCGCCCGGCAGATCACGGGTGATCGGCGCCAACTCACCGTAGGTGCGCGCCCGGTAGGTGGCGTCCAGCCGTTCCCCGAACTCCTCCATGTCGAGCCGCCCCTCCGCGAGGGCGTCCCGCAACTGCTCGGCGACCCGTTCACGGTCGGCGTCGGAGGCACGGAGGTCCGCGTCGGAGGCACGGAGGTCCGCGGCGGCCGGCAGGTCCGGGAGATCGTCCGTCATACGGCTCAGCCTACGAGGAACCCCGGCCCCCGGCTACGAGACCGACTGTCCCGGCTCCCCCACCCGCTCCGCCTGCTGCGCGTACATCTGGGCGATCACCGCCTCGATGTCCGGCTCCCGCACCGACAGGTCCACCAGCGGATACTCCGACGCGATCCGCGCCACCAGCGGGGCCGCCGACTCCGACGCCGGGAACGCCAGCCACTGCCGGGGCCCCTCCACCCGTACGACCCGGGCGGGCGCCGCCTCGATCGGGGGCAGCTCGCGCTCCAGGTCGACGACGAGGGTCCGCTCGCTCTCCCCCACCTCGTGCAGCCCCGTCAGCGGACCGTCGTACATCAGCCGGCCGTGGTCGATGACCATCACCCGGCGGCACAACTGCTCGATGTCCTGGAGGTCGTGCGTGGTGAGCAGCACGGTCGTGCCGCGCTCGGTGTTGAGATCCTTCAGGAACGCACGGACCTTCGCCTTGCTGATGACGTCGAGCCCGATCGTCGGCTCGTCCAGATACAGCACCTCGGGGTCGTGCAGCAGCGCTGCCGCGATGTCGCCGCGCATGCGCTGACCGAGGGAGAGCTGCCGCACGGGCACGTCCAGCAGGTCGCCGAGTTCGAGGAGTTCGACACAGCGGTCCAGGTTCTCGCGGTAACGGGCGTCGGGGATGCGGTACATGCGGTGCATCAGCCGGTACGAGTCGATGAGCGGCAGGTCCCACCACAGGGTGGTGCGCTGTCCGAAGACGACACCGATCCGGCGGGCCAGCCGCGTCCGTTCACGGGACGGGTCGATGCCCGCGACCCGCACCCGGCCGCCACTCGGCGTCAGGATGCCCGTCAGCATCTTGATGGTCGTGGACTTCCCCGCGCCGTTCGGGCCGATGTAACCGACCATCTCACCGCGCGGCACGGTGAAGGAGATCGAGTCCACGGCCCGCACCTCACGCCGCTCCCGCCGCAGGAACCCGGTCTTCCTCCGGACGTCGAAGACCTTCTCGACCCGGTCGAGTTCGATGAACCGCTCGTCCATGTGTCCCTAACTCCCCGTGCTCCGGTACGAACGCAGCCCCGCCCGCCATGCCGCGCCGGCGAGCGCGCAGCAGGCCACCGCCACCAGCGGCGGCGCGAACGCCAGCCAGTGGGGCACGTCGAGCGGGTAGGGGCGGCCCAGGACGTACAGCCCGGGCAGCCAGTTGACGAAGGCCAGCGGCAGGACGAACGTCACCCCGCGCAGCAGGTCCTTGGCGAAGAGGGCCGGCGGGTACTGCAGAAGCGTGGCACCGCCGTACGTGAAGGCGTTCTGCACCTCGGAGGCGTCCTGCGCGACGAACTGGAAGGCCGCGCCCCCGACGAACACCGCCCCGAAGATGAACCCGCCGCTGACCACCATCATCGGGAGCATCAACACCTTCAGCGGCGTCCAGGCGATGTCCAGCGTGGTCAGCGCGTAGCCGAGGATCACGGCGCCCTGGGTGATCCGGCCGAGGCGGCGCAGCGCGAACTTGTCGGCGGCGACCTGCGCGAGCACCGGAGCGGGCCGGACGAGCAGGGTGTCCAGCGTGCCGTCGCGGACCCGGCGCCCGAGCCGGTCCATGGAGCCGATCATCAGGTCGGCGAGACCGAAGGCCATCGCGGACGTGCCGTACAGCAGGGCGATCTCGGACAGGGTGAAGCCGCCCAACTCGTCGACCTGGGAGAACATCAGCAGGATCGCGACGAAGTCGAAGGCGGTGGCGGCGAAGTTGCCGAAGGCCGTCATCACGAAGGAGGCGCGGTACGCCATCGTGGAGCGGATCCACATGGCGGCGATCATGCGGTAGGCGCGCAGCCCGTCCCGGAGCCGGCTGTACGGGCCGTACGCACCGAACGGCTCCTCCTCCGTCACCCTCGCCACCGGGCGCTCGTCGACGTCAGCCACCCTGGACCACCACCTTCCGCGTGGCCGCCGACTGGATCAGCCGCCCCACCGCCAGCAGCACGACCGCCCAGCCCGCCTGGAACGCGAACGTGCCCCACACGTCGGCCTCGCCCAGCAGCACGTCGGCGGGCGCCTGGAGCAGCGCGGACCACGGCAGGAGGCGGGCGAGGTCGCCGAGGGCGCCGGGGAAGACGTTCAGCGGCAGCAGCATGCCGGAGAAGAAGACCCCCGTGAGCCAGGTGATCTGCATCGCTCCGGCGCCGTCGAGGAGCCAGAACGCCCACAGGGCGACGATGTATCGGATCGCGAAGCTCACCACGGCTCCGAGGGCGACCGCGACGAGGCAGGCCAGCCAGGGCAGGGCACTGGGCGGCAGCGCGAGATCGAAGAACAGGGCACCGCACAGCATGGGAACGACCCCGCGTCCGAGCAGCTGGAACAGGGCCCGCCCCAGGTCCGCGGCGAGCCACCACAACTGGAGGTCGGCGGGCCGGTACAGGTCGACCGCGATGTCACCCGTGCGGATCCGCTCGATGAGCTCCTCCTCGAATCCGGCGCTTCCCAGCACCATGACCGCGAACATCGCCTGGCCCACCCACACATAGGTGAGTGCCTGCGCCTGGTCGTAGCCACCGAGGTGGGGCTTCTCCTGCCAGAGGGCGATGTAGGTGTATGCGAGGATGAAGCCGAAGACGGTGTTGGTGAACACCCCCGCCGCGGTGGCCACCCGATACGTCGCGTACCGCCTGAAGCCACCGGCGGCGACGGCGGCGTACAACCGCCCAGTGCCCACGAGGAAACTCCCATCCGCTGCGAAGAGTCAGGCGAAAGACCGAGGCCGATCCGGGCCGAAGCGCGAAAGCCTAGTCCGCGGCCGGATCGGTGTGCCAGGCGTTTTCGGGTCGGGCGGTGGTGCCCCCCGGGGCGTACGAGGCGCGTGCCGGTGTCCGGGAACGGATCAGCCGGTACGAGTGTCTTCACTCAGGGGTGCAGAACTTGCCCGGAGCGGGCGCAAAGCGTACGAGGCCGTACGGAAATGAACGTACGACGCGGAAACAGGAGCACGGCAGCACGATGAGCGACGAGCCGCAGCCGAAGCGGAACGGCCCGGGCCGGACACCGGGAGAACCGGAGCGCCGGACCCCGGGCACGCCCCGGAACCCCGCCGAGCCGCGCCCGGGCACGCCCCCGGAGCCCCCGACGACCGGCACCGGGCCCGGCTCGTCCCCCGGCGACCGACCGGGCTCGCCCCCGGCCGACGGCCCCGACCGCCCCTCGGGCGGACGGCCGAACCAGCCGACCGGCGGACGGCGCGAGCCGGGCGCGGCCTCGGGTGAACGGTCGGGTTCGGGTGCAGGTTCGGGTTCGGGTTCGGGTTCGGCCTCGGCTTCAGGCGGACGGTCGGGTTCGGCCTCGGGGTCGGCCTCGGGGTCGGCCTCGGGCGGGCGGCCCGGTGCGGCGAGCGGCGCCAGGTCCGGTGCGGGCTCGGCGGCACCGGCCGTCGGCCGGCCCGGCACCGGCGGTCGGTCGACCTCCGCTTCGGGTTCAGGTACGGGCTCCGCGGCTCCGGCCGTCGGCCAGCCCGGCACCGGAACCGGCACCGGCGGTCGGTCGACCTCCGCATCCGGCGGCGAGCGCTCGGCGGCGACCGGTGCGACGTCCGGCCGGCCGTCCTCGGCGACGGAGGACGGGACCGGTCGGCAGACCGGTGGACCGTCCGGCCCCGCGAAGGGCGGCCCCTCGGGGCGGTCCTCCGACGGGGGCTCCGGTTCGGGGGCCCAGGGTCACGGAGCCGGGCAGCGCAGCGGCACGTCCGGCGGGGGCAAATCGCTCTCGCCGAGCGCCGGGACGGCAGCCGGCGGTGCGGCCGCGCGGACCTCCGGCGGGGCGGGGGCTCCGGAGAGCGACGCCGAGCTGACCATGCCGCTGAGCGTCACCCGTCCCGAGAAGTCCGGGTCGGCGAAGCCCGGCTCGGCGAAGCCCGGCTCCACGGGCGGCGGCAAGCCGGGCCCGGCGGCGGCCGGTGACGCCGAGATGACCATGACCCTGGGTGTCACGCGCGCGGGCGCGAAGCCCGGCGGCAAGCGGCCCGGCGGCGCGGCGGGGGCTGCCGGCGCGGCGGCAGCCGGTGGCGCGGCTTCGGCCGCGGCCGGTGGCGGTGCGGCCGCGGCGGCCGGCGGGATGCGTGCCGGTAGGGCCGGCATCACGAGCGGCCTCGCGGCAGCCGGAGCCGCCGGCGCGGTAGGCGCGGCCGGTGCGGGCGCCGGTGGGGGCGCGGCGACCGCCGTCGTTCCCGCTGTCGCACCCTCCGACGTGCCCGATGTCACCCCGGCCGCCGGCGGCAAGGGCAAGAAGCCGAAGCGGCCCAAGCGGACCGGGTGGCGGCGGTTGTTCCCGACCTGGCGCATGGTGCTCGGCAGCTTCGTGATCGTGACCATGCTGATCATCGGTGCCTTCGTGCTGGGCTACAACCTGGTCCACATCCCGAAGCCGCAGGAACTCGCCACCAAGCAGAGCAACGTCTACCTCTACGCGGACGGCACCCAGATCGCCCGCGACGGCGAGGTCAACCGCGAGAACGTCCCCCTGTCGAAGGTCTCCAAGGCCGCCCAGCACGCCGTACTGGCCGCCGAGGACCGCGACTTCTATTCCGAGCCGGCCATCGACCCCAAGGCGATGATCCGCGCCGCCTGGAACACCGCGAGCGGCAAGGGCAAGCAGTCCGGCTCTACGATCACCCAGCAGTACGTGAAGAACTACTACCTGGCGCAGGACCAGACCGTCACCCGCAAGGTGAAGGAGTTCTTCATCGCGATCAAGCTGGACCGCGAGGTCACCAAGGACGAGATCCTCGAGGGCTACCTCAACACCAGCTTCTTCGGCCGCAACGCCTACGGCATCCAGGCGGCGGCCCAGGCCTACTACGGCGTCGACGCCGACGAACTCTCCCCCCAGCAGGGCGCCTACCTCGCCGCGCTCGTCAACGCGCCGAGCATGTACGACGTCGTCGCCCACCCGGAGAACAAGGCCGCGGCCGTCGCCCGCTGGAACTACGTCCTCGACGGCATGGTGAAGGAGGGCTGGCTCAAGCAGTCCGAGCGCACCGGCATGAAGTTCGACATGCCGAAGCAGACCACCACGTCCACCGCGTTCTCCGGGCAGCGCGGCTACCTGGTCGAGGCCATCAAGTCGTACCTCGTCGAGCACAAGATCATCGACGAGGAGGCGCTGGAGAACGGCGGTGGATACCGCATCACCACCACCATCCAGCCCAAGATGCAGGACGCGTTCATCAAGGCCGTCGACGACAAGCTGATGGACAAGCTCGACAAGAAGAACCGCAAGGTCGACAACTACGTCCGCGCCGGCGGTGTCTCCATCGACCCGAAGACCGGCAAGGTCATCGCGATGTACGGAGGCATCGACTACCTCAAGCAGTACGTCAACAACGCCACCCGGCGTGACTATCAGGTCGGTTCGACGTTCAAGCCGTTCGTGTTCACCGCGGCCGTGGAGAACAACTCCAACAACCAGTCCGGCCAGGCGATCACTCCGAACACCATCTACGACGGTGCCAGCGAGCGCCCCGTCGTCGGCTGGCCCGGCGAGCAGTACGCCCCGGAGAACGAGGACTACGTCGACTACGGCAACATCACGGTCCGTCAGGCCACCGACAAGTCCGTGAACTCGGTGTACGCGCAGATGGCCGTCGACGTCGGCCCCGCGAAGGTCGAGAGGACCGCGATCGACCTGGGCATCCCGAAGAACACCCCCGACATGAACCCGTACCCGTCGATCGCGCTGGGCACGGCGACCGCGAGCGTGCTCGACATGGCGGAGGCGTACGCCACCCTCGCCAACCACGGCCGGCACGGCACGTACACGATGATCGAGCGGATCACCAAGGACGGCGAGGAGATAAGGCTCCCGTCGACGGACCCCCAGCAGGCCGTGAGCCGTCAGGCCGCCGACACCACCACCTCCGTCCTGCGGAGCGTGGTCCAGGGCGGTACGGCCACCGCCGCGCAGGCGTCCGGGCACCCGGCCGCCGGCAAGACCGGTACGGCGGAGGAGGACAAGGCGGCCTGGTTCGCCGGCTACACCCCGGACCTCGCCACCGTCGTCTCCGTGATGGGCCAGGACCCCAAGACGGGCGTCCACAAGCCGCTGTACGGCGCGATGGGCCTCCAGCGCATCAACGGCGGTGGGGCGCCCACGGAGATCTGGGCGCAGTTCACCAAGACCGCCCTGAAGGGCAAGAAGGTCAAGGACTTCGACCTGGAGCTCCAGGAGGGCGCGGACGTGGTCGTGGTGCCCCCGAGCACCCCGCCGGACGAGCCCGGCGCCACCGGTGACGAGGACGACGGCGGCACCACGGGCGGCGAGGAGACCGGCGGTCAGACGGACGGCGGCACCACGGGCGACCCCACTGACGGGGGCGCCACCACGGGCGGCGGCGACACGACGACGACCGGCGGCGGAGAGACCACCGGCGGCGGCCCCACGACCGGGGGCGGGACCGCCGACGGCGGCGCGGCCACCGGGGGCGGAGGCACCGCGGACGGCGGAGCCGCCACCGGGGGCGGGACGGACAGCGGCGGAACGGCCGACGGCGGGGGCGGCGGCGCGGACGTCGGAGGCGGGACGACGGAGGGGACGTTCCCCTGACGCCGGGCCCGGACCGCCGGGACCGATAGCGCCGCGCGCGGCTGAAGCGGCGCGAGAGACGGCGAGTGAAAGCCGGAGGGGGCTGGTGACGTGGTCACCAGCCCCCTCCCGTGTATGGCGGGGTATCCGCCGGAGTGCGCTGCAGGTCGCGCTACAGGTACAGGCCCGTGGAGTCCTCCGAGCCCTCGAACCGGTCCGCGGCCACGGCGTGCAGGTCCCGCTCGCGCATCAGGACGTACGCGACGCCCCTGACCTCGACCTCGGCCCGGTCCTCCGGGTCGAAGAGGACACGGTCGCCCGGCTCGACCGTCCGGACGTTCTGCCCGACCGCGACGACCTCGGCCCAGGCGAGCCGCCGGCCGACCGCCGCCGTCGCGGGGATCAGGATGCCGCCGCCCGAACGCCGCTCGCCCTCGGCGGTGTCCTGCCGCACGAGCACCCGGTCGTGCAGCATCCTGATGGGCAATTTGTCGTGTTGGCTCTTCTCGCTCACGCCCCCGAACCTACCTGTCTTCGTCAGCCCCTGCGGCGTCGAGTGCCGAGGGCGAGCAGCCCCACGACCCCGACGAGGACGAGCGCCACCGGGACGATGCGCTCCAGCCGGGGCGCCCCGTCCTCGTCGACGAGCCGGCCCTTCGCGTCGCTGACCACCCGGTTGACCGAGACATAGGCCTTGCCGAGGGTGTGGTCGATGTTGGAGACGACCTTCGCCCGGGCGTCACCGACAATGGTCTTCGGGTGCACCCGGACGCCGATCTCGTCGAGCGTCTCCGCGAGGGTGTCGCGGCGGCGCTTGATGTCCGCCTCGATCTCGGCCGGGGTTCTGGTGTCCGAGGTGTCCGCCACCGCGCTGCCTCCCGCTGTCCGTCATTAACTGTTTGCGGACAGTCTGTCAGCTGGACGGAGGACCGCGGCGTCAGGGCCCGCGGTTACGCTGGTCCGATGAGCGAGCGACTCCAGCCCGGGGACGTGGCCCCCGCCTTCACCCTCCCGGACGCCGACGGCAACGAGGTGTCCCTGTCCGACCACAAGGGCCGCAAGGTCATCGTCTACTTCTACCCGGCCGCCCTGACCCCCGGCTGCACGAAGCAGGCCTGCGACTTCACCGACAACCTGGACCTGCTGGCCGGTGCCGGGTACGACGTCATCGGCGTCTCCCCCGACAAGCCGGAGAAGCTGGCCAAGTTCCGCGAGAAGGAGTCCCTGAAGGTCACCCTCGTCGGCGACCCCGACAAGGCGGTCCTGGAGGCGTACGGCGCCTTCGGCGAGAAGAAGCTCTACGGCAAGGTCGTCACGGGCGTCATCCGCTCGACGATCGTCGTCGACGAGGAGGGCAAGGTCGAACGAGCCCTCTACAACGTGAAGGCGACCGGCCACGTAGCGAAGATCATCAAGGACCTGGGCATCTGACCCCACCCACCCCCCGAGAACGGCTCGCCCCGGCCCCCCGGCACGAGCCGTTCCGCACATCACCCACCGTGACCGCCCGCCCAGCGATTCGTTACTCCATGCGAGACCACGAACAGGTGGCCGGAACGGCTCGTGCCGGGGGGCCGGGGCGAGCCGTTCTCGGGGGG
>NZ_LIQX01000560.1 GCF_001418475.1 Streptomyces ossamyceticus
GGGGTGGGCGTTGGCCATGGCGACGCCGTGGGCGGACCAGGTGAGGAGCGGGATGTCGTTGGGCATGTCGCCGAAGGCGATCGTGTCGGCGGCCTTGGCCCTGAGGCGGCGCGCGGCGAGGGAGAGCCCGGTGGCCTTGGTGAGGCCGAGGGGGAGGAGTTCGACGATGCCCTCGCCGGCCATGGCCACCGTGACGAAGCCGCCGGCTGCCCGCTGGGCGGCTTCGGTGAGTTCGTCGGTGGTCAGGGTGGGGTGCTGGAGGTAGATCTTGTTGAGCGGCGCCGCCCAGAGGTCGGACACCTCCGTGAACGGGACCGTGGGCAGGGAGCCGCGGAAGGCGTAGCCCGGGCCTGCCAGCAACTCACCGTCCAGGCCCGCGCGGCTGGCGGCCAGGTACAGCGGGCCGACCTCCGCCTCGATCTTGGCGAGGGCCACCGCGGCGAGCTTCCGGTCCAGGGTGACCGCCGTGAGGAGGCGGTGCTCCCCGGCGTCGTACACCTGGGCGCCCTGGCCGCAGACGGCCAGGCCGCGGTAGCCGAGGTCGTCGAGGATGTGGCGGGTCGAGGGGACGGCCCGGCCGGTGACGACGATGTGGGCGGCGCCCGCCGCGGTGGCCGCGGCGAGCGCCTCACGGGTGCGCTGCGAGACCGAGTCGTCGGAGCGCAGGAGCGTTCCGTCGAGGTCGGTCGCGATCAGCCTGTAGGGGAAGCCCGAGGGTGCGGAGAGAGCCCCTGCGGGCGCTTCCCCGGTGGCAGCCGCGTCGCTCACTTGGTGACCGGCTCCAGGACCTCGCGGCCGCCCAGGTACGGGCGCAGGACCTCGGGGACACGGACGGAGCCGTCGGCCTGCTGGTGGTTCTCCAGGATCGCGACGATCGTGCGCGGGACGGCGCAGAGCGTGCCGTTGAGCGTGGCCAGCGGGCGGACCTGCTTGCCGTCACGGACGCGGATCGACAGTCGGCGGGACTGGAACTCGGTGCAGTCCGAGGTCGAGGTCAGCTCGCGGTACTTGCCCTGGGTGGGGATCCACGCCTCGCAGTCGAACTTGCGCGAGGCCGAGGAACCGAGGTCGGCGGAGGCGACGTCGATGACGCGGAACGGCAGTTCCAGCGACGTCAGCCACTGCTTCTCCCAGTCCAGCAGGCGCTGGTGCTCGGCCTTGGAGTCCTCCGGGGTGACGTACGAGAACATCTCCACCTTGTCGAACTGGTGGACGCGGAAGATGCCGCGGGTGTCCTTGCCGTGCGAACCGGCCTCGCGGCGGAAGCACGGCGAGAAGCCGGCGTAGCGCAGCGGGAGGCGGTCGGCGTCGATGATCTCGTCCATGTGGTACGCGGCGAGAGCCACCTCGGAGGTGCCGACCAGATAGAGGTCGTCCTTGTCCAGGTGGTAGACGTCCTGGGCGGCCTGGCCGAGGAAGCCGGTGCCGGCCATCGACTGCGGGCGGACCAGCGCCGGGGTCAGCATCGGGGTGAAGCCGGCCGCGGTGGCCTGGGCCATCGCCGCGTTGACGAGAGCGAGCTCCAGGAGGGCGCCGACGCCCGTCAGGAAGTAGAAGCGCGAGCCCGAGACCTTGGCGCCGCGCTCGGTGTCGATGGCGCCGAGGAGCGTGCCCAGCTCCAGGTGGTCCTTGGGCTCGAAGCCCTCGGCCGTGAAGTCGCGGATCTCGCCGTGCGTCTCCAGCGTGACGAAGTCCTCCTCGCCGCCGACGGGGACGTCGGGGTGGACGAGGTTGCCGAGCTGGAGGAGGAGTTCCTGGGTCTCGGTGTCGGCCGTGTCGCGTTCGGCGTCGGCGGCCTTGACGTCGGCCTTGAGCTGCTCCGCTCGCTTCAGCAGCTCGGCCTTCTCGTCGGCGGTGGCCTTGGGGATCAGCTTGCCGAGCGACTTCTGTTCGGCACGGAGCTCGTCGAAGCGGACGCCGGAGGACCTGCGCCGCTCGTCGGCAGACAGGAGAGCGTCGACGAGCGCGACGTCCTCTCCACGGGCGCGCTGGGACGCGCGCACACGGTCGGGGTCCTCACGGAGCAGGCGAAGGTCAATCACCCCTCAAGGCTACCGGGGAGTGCTTGCGCTCCACGACTCGGAATTGCGGTACGTCGCCGCGGTGGCGATTTGCGTGAAATGTCCCCCGCGTTCATGAGGTTGGTGGCCGTCAATGAATTGTGGGCCGATTCCCTGAAAGAAGGCGGGAAGATGGCCGTTGGTTGACCGGATCCCCTTGTGGCGTATGGGACTTGGGGCCCGGCCGTCCACAGGGATTCACGGAGCGGAAAAGTTATCCACAGGCTGTGCGAAAGATCTGTGGACTGTCGAGGAGATCGTTTCGAAAGGTGGGCGTCGACTCCAGGATTCCCGACTCAAACCGCCCTCACGCCCACGTTCGAGTGGATTCATGCGGGAATGGGTCGATCTAAAGGATTGAATCGGGGAAACGCCTGCACGAAGGGTGATCTACGGGGCTGTGGACAGAGCGCGGCTCCGTAAGGGGATTTGTCGACTGCATGGCACTGCGCTGTCGACTTGTCCCCAGATCGAGAAGCCCACCTGTGGATAACTTCTGTGGACAAAGAAAATAAGCAGGTAGGACCAGCCGCGTGGCCTAGAACCGACCGTCCTGGCAGCGCGCCACCCAGTCGGCGGCGGCGACGAACTCGGTGTCCGAGGTCCCGGGCAGAGTGGGCCGGATCTTCGCCACGGCGGCGTCCGCACGCGGGTACGAGCCGAGGAAGCGCACCTGGAGGCAGATCCGCTTGAGGCCCATCAGTGCCTCGGCCACCCGGCGGTCGGAGATATGACCCTCGGCGTCGATGGCGAAGCAGTAGTTGCCGATGCCCTCACCGGTCGGGCGGGACTGGAGCAGCATGAGGTTGACGCCGCGGACGGCGAACTCGCCGAGCAGATCACGCAGACCACCGGGGTGGTCGTCGCGCTGCCAGATGACGACGGAGGTCTTGTCGGCGCCGGTCGGGGCGGCGGGCCGGGCGGGGCGGCCGACCAGGACGAACCGGGTCTGGGCGTTCTCCGCGTCGTGGATCTCCGTCTCCAGGGCCTCCAGGCCGTACCGCGAGGCCGCGAACTCGCCGGCGAAGGCGGCGTCGTAGCGGCCCTCCTGGACGAGCCGGGCGCCGTCGGCGTTCGAGGCGGCGGACTCCCAGACGACGTCGGGGGGCAGGTTGGCCTTCATCCAGTTGCGGACCTGCGGCTGGGCGGCCGGGTGCGCGGTGACCGTCTTGATCTCGGAGAGCTTCGTGCCCGGGCGGACCAGCAGCGCGAAGGTGATCGACAGGAGCACCTCGCGGTAGATCATCAGCGGGGCGCCGGCGACCAGTTCGTCGAGGGTGGTGGTGATACCGCCCTCGACGGAGTTCTCGATCGGGACGAAGGCGGCCTCGGCCTCACCGGTACGGACGGCGTCGAGGGCGGCGGGGACGGACACCATCGGGACGAGCTCGCGGGTCGCGGACTCCGGCAGCGTGCGCAGGGCGACCTCGGTGAAGGTGCCCTCGGGGCCGAGGTACACGTAGCTGGCTGGCATGACCTCACCCTAATGGGCCTACACGGGGACGGCGCACGACTACCGTCCACACCACCCCCGCGGGGGACGCGGACCCTGGAGCGCCCCCACCGCGGGCCCGGCACCGGACCTCGGCACCGGACCTCGGAGCGCGCGCACCGCGGGCCCGGCATCGGACCTCGGCCCTGGACCCCGGCAGGACTTCAGCCCTGGACCCCAGCAGGACTTCAGCCCTGGACCTCGGCAGGACTTCAGCCCCGGACCCCAGCAGGACTTCAGCCCCGGACCTCGGCAGCACTTCAGCCTCGGACCCCAGAAAGACTCCCCGGACCTCGGCAGCACCTCGGCCCCGCACCCGGCGCCGTACCGGCTACCCCTCCAGAAGCCGCTGGCCCACGTACTCGCCCTTCGCCGCGCCGCCCGGCACCGCGAAGAGGCCGCTGGACTCGTGGCGGATGAACGGGGAGAGGGCGTCGCCGCGGTCGAGTTTGCGCTGGACGGTGACGAAGCCGCGGAGCGGGTCGGCCTGCCAGCAGACGAAGAGGAGGCCCGCGTCGGGGACGCCCTTCGCGTCGATGCCGTCGTGGAAGGAGAACGGCCGGCGCAGCATGGCCGCGCCACCGTTCTGGTCGGGGCGGCTGATCCGGGCGTGCGCGTTGATCGGGACGAGCAGATCGCCCCGGGAGTCGGTCTTCTCCAGGTCCATCGCCGTCGTCTCCGTCGCCTTCGCGCCCCCGCTCAGGGGAGCGCCGTCCGACTTCCGCCGCCCGATGACGTTCTCCTGCTCCTTCAGCGACAGCTGTTCCCAGTCGTCCAGGAGCATGCGGATACGGCGTACGACGGCGTACGAACCGTTCGCCATCCACGCCGGCTCGCCGGACGCCCCCGACGCGGATACGAAGATCCGCTCATCGAAGTCGGGCTCGGCCGGCTTGGGATTGCGTGTGCCGTCGATCTGGCCCATCAGATTGCGGGCCGTCATGGGATGAGCCGTGGCACCCGGCGAACGGTTGAAGCCGTTCATCTGCCAGCGCACCCGGGCCGCGCCGCCCGCGTCCTTCTGGATCGTGCGCAGTGCGTGGAAGGCGACGAGGGCGTCGTCGGCGCCGATCTGCACCCACAGATCGCCGTTGCTGCGCGCCTTGTCCAACTGGTCGGAGGAGAAGTCCGGCAGCGGGTCCAGCGCGTCGGGGCGCTGCTTCTCCAGCCCCGTCCGGGCGAAGAAGCTGTGCCCGAAGCCGAAGGTGACCGTCAACGAGGAGGGCCCGGCGTCGCGCGCCACCCCCGTGTCGTCCTGGGCCGCGGCCTCGCCCGCCATCAGTCGCCGGGCCGTCTCCGACCAGCGACGCAGCAGCGCGGCTGCCTCCTTGCGACCTGCCCCGGCGGCCAGGTCGAACGCGACGAGGTGGCCGCGGGCCTGGAGCGGTGTCGTGATCCCCGGCTGATGTTTCCCGTGAAACATCACCTCTCCTGCCCCGAGGGAGGAGAGCGGGGCGATCTCGTCCCCGGAGGCGGACGAGGACGACGCGTCGGACGCGGACGAGGACCCGGCCGCGTATCCGACGGCTCCCCCGGCCGCGCCCAGGGCGAGACCGGTGGCACCGGCGGTACCGAGCAGACGGCGTCGCGAGATCACGCCCTCGGAGACCTTGGCGGGCTCGGAGACCTTGGTGGGCTCGCCCTTGGCGGAGCTGCCCTTGGCGGGGACACCTTCGGACGGGGAGTCGGACGGGACGGTGGTGGACTGGTCGGTCATGGTGCGGTTCAGCCGATCTTCGCGTTCTTGCTCACGGTCACCTGGTCGATGTCGGACGTGCGCACGGTGACCTCGATGTTCCAGTCGCCCGCCATGGGGATCTGCACGCCGTCGGCCGTCCAGTGCCCGGTGGCGATGTGGTCTGGCACGACGGGCAAGGGGCCGATGTCCTTGGTCTCCAGGGTGAAGGCGACCTTCACCTCGGGGATGTCGTGGGCCTTGCCGTCGGGGCCCTGGACGTAGACGTGCATCTCGTTGGCGCCGACGCGCGCCGGGTCGATCTCCAGCCGGACGACGCCCTTGCCGTTCTTGCCCCCGGTGTCGAACGACATGTCGAGCGCCAGCGCCCCCGACTGGGCGTCCGGCGCGACGGCCGCGTTGGCCGCCTTGGCCTCCTCCACGGTGCGGCCGGGCTCGGTGGAGGTCAGGGCCGTGGTGACGGCGAGGAGGACGACGGCGACGCCTGCCTCCGCGAGCACCGACCGGCGCAGGCCCCGCCGACCCGGATCGGCGTCCCGCAGCCGCTTCTCGCGCGCGGTGGCCATCGCGACCCGCTGCCGGGCGAGCTGGGCGGCCCGCTCGGGGTCGCCGCGACCGTCATCGCCGCCGACACCCGCGCCTTCGCCCGCGTCATCGCCGGTGGTACTTGCGCCTGCGCCGGCACCGGCGGTACCCGCGCCATCGCTGGCACCGGCG
>NZ_LIQX01000561.1 GCF_001418475.1 Streptomyces ossamyceticus
CGCGGCCCGGCAGCGGCCGGTCCACAGGGGGCAGCGGCGGGTCCACGGCAGGCAGCGGCCATTCCAGGGCGGGCAGTGGCCACGCCCCGGCAGGCGAGGGCCACGCACCGGCAGGCGACGGCCGTGCGTCGACCGCCGCGCGGAGCATGACCGCCGCCGCCCTTCTTCCCGAGGTCCTCACCGCGCCCGCCACCCAGCGGCCCCGCCCCACCGACCGCTTCGCGGACCTCCTCCTGGCCGTCCTGAGCGGCCGCCGCCCCGTCCACAGCATGCTGCGCCACACCGCGGGCCGCGCCTACGACGAACTGGCCTGGCTCGCCGATCAGGGCCCCCTGCGCGCCGTCCACGGCGCGGACCCGGTCATCCGCGACATCGGCTACTACGTGGCCGCTCCCGGCGCCCTGGAGGTCTTCGCCCGCATCGGCGCGGGCGACCGCCTCAGTGCCATGGCCTTCCGCCTGGAACACGGCCCGGACCACCGCTGGCGCTGCACAGCAGTGGAACTGGGCGGCCCGAGGCGGCCCCACATGGACGACGACTGAGTCGCGTCTCACGGCCCGCACGGCAGGCCCCAACCCGCACGCACCGCATCACACCCCGGCCCCCGCACCCGCACCTCCACTCACGCAGAAGGGCCGGACACCCGAAGATGCCCGGCCCTTCCCTGCCTCACAGCCTGCGGCCAGCCGCCTCACGGCCTGTGGCCCGCCGCCTCAGCGCCCACAGGCGTCGCCGTTGGCGCCGAAGTCGGGCTCACGGGCTCACGCCCACCCGCCCGTACTCCACCGCCCGTACGCCGGCCGGCGCCGCGGCCCCGTACCGCCCCGCGCGCCCGCGGGGCGACCCGCTACTTCTTGCGGCGGCGGCCGCCCGCCCTGCCCTGCTGCTTGCGGCGCTCCGCGCGGGTGAGGCCGTCGGCCTCGGAGCGGATGGGCTCGTCCTCGGGGAGGTCGCCCTCGACGATGCCGCCCTCGCCGTCGACGGTCGGCGCGGAGAAGTGCAGACGGTCCCGGCGCTGCGGAGCCTCCAGCCCCTTCGCCCGGATCTCCGGACGCGACGCACCGGCCTGGGCCGGCACCGCGTCGCCCTTGTCGAGGGACGGCTTGGCGTCCTCGACCGGGACCTCCTCGACCTGCTGCTCGACCTGGACCTCCAGGTTGAACAGGTAGCCGACGGACTCCTCCTTGATGCCCTCCATCATCGCGGTGAACATGTCGAAGCCCTCGCGCTGGTACTCGACCAGCGGGTCCTTCTGGGCCATCGCGCGCAGGCCGATGCCCTCCTGGAGGTAGTCCATCTCGTAGAGGTGCTCACGCCACTTGCGGTCCAGGACGGACAGGACCACCCGGCGCTCCAGCTCACGCATGATCTCGGAGCCGAGCTGCTCCTCACGTGCCTGGTACTGCTCGTAGATGTCGTCCTTGATGGACTCGGCGATGAACTCGGGGGTCAGCCCGGCCCGGTCGCCGGCCGCCTCCTCCAGCTCCTCGATGGTGACCTTCACCGGGTAGAGCTGCTTGAACGCGCCCCACAGCCGGTCGAGGTCCCACTCCTCGGCGAAGCCCTCGGCGGTCTCCGCGGCGATGTACGCGTCGATCGTGTCGTCCATGAAGTGCTGGATCTGCTCGTGCAGGTCCTCGCCCTCCAGGACGCGGCGCCGCTCGCCGTAGATGACCTCGCGCTGCCGGTTGAGGACCTCGTCGTACTTGAGGACGTTCTTCCGGGTCTCGAAGTTCTGCTGCTCCACCTGCGACTGGGCGGACGCGATCGCGCGGGTGACCATCTTGTTCTCGATCGGCACGTCGTCCGGCACGTTCGCCATGGACATCACACGCTCGACCATCTGGGCCTTGAACAGGCGCATCAGGTCGTCACCGAGGGAGAGGTAGAAGCGGGACTCGCCCGGGTCGCCCTGACGGCCGGAACGACCGCGCAGCTGGTTGTCGATACGGCGGGACTCGTGCCGCTCGGTGCCGAGGACGTAGAGACCGCCGAGGCTCTCGACCTCCTCCTTCTCCGCCTTGACCGCCGCCTCGGCCTTCGCGAGGGCCTCGGGCAGGGCCGCGGCCCACTCCTCGATGTGCTCCTCGGGGTCGAGCCCGCGCTGGCGCAGCTCCGCCTCGGCGAGGTCCTCGGGGTTGCCGCCGAGCTTGATGTCCGTACCACGGCCGGCCATGTTGGTGGCCACGGTCACGGCGCCCTTGCGGCCGGCCTGGGCGACGATGATCGCCTCACGGTCGTGCTGCTTGGCGTTCAGCACCTCGTGCTGGACACCGCGCTTGCTGAGCTGCTGGGAGAGGTACTCGGACTTCTCGACCGACGTCGTACCGACGAGGATCGGCTGGCCCTTCTCGTGCTTCTCGACGATGTCGTCGACGACCGCCTCGAACTTCGCGACCTCGGTGCGGTAGATCAGGTCGGACTGGTCCTTGCGGACCATCGGCCGGTTCGTCGGGATCGGGACCACGCCGAGCTTGTAGATCTGGTGGAACTCGGCGGCCTCGGTCATGGCCGTACCGGTCATGCCGGACAGGCCGGGCTGCTCCTTGCCGTTGTGGTCGTGGCGCTTGTAGAGGCGGAAGAAGTTCTGGAGGGTGATCGTGGCGAGCGTCTGGTTCTCGTCCTTGATCGGCACCCCTTCCTTCGCCTCGATCGCCTGGTGCATGCCCTCGTTGTAGCGGCGGCCGGCGAGGATACGGCCGGTGTGCTCGTCGACGATCATGACCTCGCCGTCGATGACGACGTAGTCCTTGTCCTTCTTGAAGAGCTCCTTCGCCTTGATGGCGTTGTTCAGGTAGCCCACCAGCGGCGTGTTGACCGACTCGTAGAGGTTGTCGATGCCCAGCCAGTCCTCGACCTTGGCGACACCGGACTCGTGGATGGCGACCGTGCGCTTCTTCTCGTCGACCTCGTAGTCGCCGGTCTCCTCGATGCCCTTGAGGGGGTTGCCGGGCTCGCCCTTCTTCAGGCGCGTCACCAGCTTGGCGAAGTCGCCGTACCACTTGGTGGCCTGGTCGGCGGGGCCGGAGATGATCAGCGGCGTACGGGCCTCGTCGACGAGGATGGAGTCGACCTCGTCGACGATCGCGAAGTTGTGGCCGCGCTGGACGAGCTCGTCCTGGGACCACGCCATGTTGTCGCGGAGGTAGTCGAAGCCGAACTCGTTGTTCGTGCCGTACGTGATGTCGCAGTTGTACTGCTCGCGACGCTGGGCCGGCGTCATGTTGGCGAGGATGCAGCCGACGTTCAGGCCCAGGAACTTGTGGACGCGACCCATCATCTCGGAGTCGCGCTCGGCCAGGTAGTCGTTGACCGTGATGAGGTGGACGCCCTTGCCGGACAGCGCGTTCAGGTACGCGGGCAGGGTGCCGACGAGGGTCTTGCCCTCACCGGTCTTCATCTCGGCGACGTAGCCGAGGTGGAGGGCGGCGCCACCCATGATCTGCACGTCGTAGTGACGCTGGCCGAGGGCGCGCTTGGCGGCCTCGCGGACGGTGGCGAACGCCTCGGGGAGCAGGTCGTCCAGGCTCTCACCGTCGGCGTACCGCTGCTTGTACTCATCGGTGAGGGCCCGCAGCTCGGCGTCGGAGAGGTCGACGAAGTCCTCTTCGATGGAGTTGACCTGGTCCGCGATGCGGTGCAGCTTGCGCAGGATCTTGCCTTCGCCTGCACGCATGATCTTCGAGAGGACGGACACGGGGGTTTGTCTCCTTGCCGGTCGGGCCTGGGACGGTCGGTTTCAATGACAGATTCAAATCACAGCTTGAGCAACGGCCATCGTAAGCGAGGACCCCGCCGTGCCGGGAGGTCTGGCCCTGACAGCCACTAGGACAACGGGCGGGCGTCGCCGATGGTGCCGCGTTCCGCCCACGAAATGCACGAATTGTGACCGCCTCGTCGGCCCCGCGTCACGGGCCCGTTCGCAGAACGTGCGCAAATGAGATGGCGCCGTTCCGCCGCCCCGAGCACAATCGCCCGATGGACCCCGTCACCCTGACCACCGAGCGCCTGCTGCTGCGCACCGTGGACGCGCGCGACACCGACACGGTGTACGCCGCCGCGCAGGACCCGGACATCCAGCGCTGGACCACGATCCCCTCGCCGTATCTGCGCGAGCACGCGGTGACCTTCGTGGAGCACGCGGTCCCCGAGGGCTGGGTCAACGCCTCCATGTTCACCTTCGGGGTCTTCCTTCCCTCCGGGGTGCTGACGGGCATGCTCGGCATCACCATGCGGTCCCTCGGCTCCGCCGAGATCGGCTTCTGGACGGCCAAGGAGCACCGCCGCAACGGCTACACCACCGAGGCGACCCGGGTCGCCGCCCGTTGGGCGTTCACCGCGCTCGCCGTCGACCGCCTCGAATGGCGCGCCGAGGTCGGCAACACCGCGTCCCGCGCGGTCGCCGAGAACACCGGCTTCACCGTGGAGGGCACGCTCCGCTCCGCCCTCAACAACAACGGCACCCTCCGCGACTGCTGGGTGGGCTCCCTCCTCCCCTCCGACCTGAGCCTGCCCTCCACGTCCCCCTACCTACCGGCCCCGCACTGACGCCCGGCCTCCCCGGTCCCGCCGCCGTCTCTCCCAGCTCAGCACCGCTTGTCAGTGCCCTCGCCTACCCTGCGGACCATGACACCCCTGCCGCCCCCCACGACA
>NZ_LIQX01000562.1 GCF_001418475.1 Streptomyces ossamyceticus
GGAGCAGACACCATCAGGATCGCCCGGCCCGAGGAAGCGCTCGGCCGGGTACCGCAAGACCCCATGGATTGGATGGTGGTCCCCGGTCACGCAGCTGCGATCCCCCGCTCAGCCCTGCCGGGCCGGGTAGCGGAAACAGAAGGTCGGCACAGCAGTAGGGCCGACAGATGGTGTTGAATTTCCTTCGGGGCCCTGGTGCCGTACGGCACCAGGGCCCCTCGACGCGTTCACAGCGAGGTGACATGACATCGGACAACCCCCTGAATGATCGTCTGGACGACGACGACTACCCCGCGTACACCATGGGCCGGGCGGCCGAGATGCTCGGCACCACGCCGGCCTTCCTCCGCGCCATCGGTGAGGCCCGTCTGATCACGCCCCTCCGCTCGGAGGGGGGACATCGGCGGTACTCCCGCTACCAGCTGCGGATCGCCGCCCGCGCCCGCGAGCTCGTCGACAAGGGGACTCCGATCGAGGCCGCGTGCCGCATCGTCATCCTCGAGGACCAGCTCGAAGAAGCGCAGCGCATCAACGCCGAGCACCGCCGGGCCGCCGGCGAGCCGACGCGCGGTCCCGGCGTCGGCTGATCACGCGGGCGCGGCCGTTTCCGGACCGCTCGGAGGGCTGGGCCGCTCGGAGGGCCGGGTGTCGGACTGCTCGGATTACCAGGTACCGGCGTCGAGGCGTCTATGTCGGGTGCTGGTGCTGGTGCTGGTGCTGGTGCTGGTGCTGGTGCTGGTGCTGGTGCCGGTTGTCGGGTGTCGGTTGTCGGGCAAGCGCGACGGTCGTCCACGTGGCGGGGGCGTCGGCCGGCGTCCTCGGGCGGCGTGCGCATCGTGTGCCCACAGCGTGCGCCCAGCACGCCCTTGCCCTTACCCGCGCTTTCGTCCTTGCCCTTGCCCTCGCTCTCGCCGCCGGAACGTCCGGAGGGCGGGAGGAGTGTGAGCGCTGCACACAGGTCCTGAAGGGCCTGCGTTCGACAGTGGCCCCGACCCTCGTCCGACCCGTACGGCCGATGCCCCTGGGGTGCGTTTGCGCAGGTCCGCCGCGTGTGACCAGGTGAACCTTGCGATGTCGGGGCACATCCCCGACTATGCCGGTGGGGACCGGGGCCCCCGTGTCGGTAACGGCAGGGGCGGACCGCTACCCGGAGCACACCACAGGAGACAGCGATGTCCCAGCAGGCTCAGCCCGTCGAGGCTTCGGAGCCCGAGACCCCGCATCTCGACTTCCAGGGAACCACCCCGTACGAGGACTACGTCCAGGCGGACGTCCTCACCCACCTCCAGCACCCCCTCTCCGACGACCCCGGAGAGATGGTCTTCCTGGTGACGACCCAGGTCATGGAGCTGTGGTTCACGGTCATCGTGCACGAGTGGGAGACCGCCACCGCCGCGCTGCGGAGCGACGACGTCCCGACCGCGAAGGACGCGCTGAAGCGTTCCGTGCGCGAACTGGAGGCCCTGAACGCCTCCTGGAAGCCCCTCGGCCAGCTCACCCCGGCCCAGTTCAACTCCTACCGCGCCGCACTCGGCGAGGGCTCCGGCTTCCAGTCGGCGATGTACCGCCGCATGGAGTTCCTGCTCGGCGAGAAGTCCGCGTCCATGCTGGTCCCGCACCGCGGGGCGCCCCGTGTCCACGCCGAGCTGGAGAAGGCGCTGCACGAGCCCAGCCTCTACGACGAGGTCCTGCGGCTCCTGGCCCGCCGTGGCCACGCGATCCCCGAGTCCGTCGTACGGCGTGACGTCTCCCAGCGCTACGAGCCGTCCCCCGAGGTCGAGGAGGTGTGGACCGAGCTGTACTCCGGCGACCCGGACCATGAACTCGCCCGCCTCGGCGAGGCGCTCACCGACGTGGCCGAGCTGGTCTGGCGCTGGCGCAACGACCACCTCGTCGCCACGCGGCGCGCCATGGGCGCCAAGGCCGGCACGGGCGGCTCCGCCGGTGTGGCATGGCTGGAGAAGCGGGCCCGGAAGAACGTCTTCCCCGAGCTGTGGACGGCGCGCTCCCATGTCTGACCTCACCGAGACGAAGACGACGATGCAGCCGACGCAGCCGACGCAGCCGAACGTGGGGCTCGACCGCGAGATTGAGGGTGCCGACGCCGGGCACGCCGGTGGTGCCGAGTACGCCGGTGGTGCCGGGTCCCTGTCCTCCGAACTGGCCCTGGAGGCGGCGAAGCTCGACGCGGCCGACGAGCTGGCCGGCCTCCGCGACCGTTTCGTCCTCGACGACGCCGTGTACCTCGACGGCAACTCCCTCGGCGCGCTGCCGGCCGCCGTCCCCGGCCGGGTCGACGACGTCGTACGCCGCCAGTGGGGCTCCCTGCGCATCCGCTCCTGGGACGAGAGCGGCTGGTGGACCGCGCCCGAGCGGATCGGCGACCGCATCGCCCCGCTGGTGGGCGCGGCGCCCGGCCAGATCGTGGTGGGCGACTCCACAAGTGTCAACATATTCAAGGCAGTTGTGGCGGCGGTCCGGATGGCCGACGAGGACGCCCGAGAGGGCGGGGCCGGAGCCGGAGACGGCCGCGGCGGCGACGGGGGCGGAGCCGGGGGGCGGCCGGTCCGGGACGAGATCCTGGTCGATGCGACGACCTTCCCCACGGACGGCTACATAGCCGAGTCGGCCGCCCGGATGACCGGACGCACACTGCGCCCGGTGACCCCGGCGGAGGTACCGGACGCCCTCGGCCCCCGTACGGCCGCCGTGCTCCTCAACCACGTCGACTACCGCACCGGCCGCCTCCACGACCTGCCGTCCCTGACGGCGGCGATCCACGGGGCGGGCGCGTATGCCGTCTGGGACCTGTGCCACAGCGCGGGCGCCCTGCCCGTCGGCCTCGACGAGCACGGCGTCGACCTCGCGGTCGGCTGCACGTACAAGTACCTGAACGGCGGCCCCGGTTCACCGGCGTACCTCTACGTACGCCGCGACCTCCAGCCCCGCTTCGATTCACCCCTCCCCGGCTGGAACTCCCACACGGACCCCTTCGGCATGCGCCCGTCCTTCGAACCGGCGGGCGGCGCCCTGCGCGGCCGTGTCGGCACGCCGGACATCCTGTCGATGCTGGCCCTGGAGGCGGCGTTGGACGTGTGGGACGGGGGAGGGGGCGGCTCCGGGGC
>NZ_LIQX01000563.1:0-506 GCF_001418475.1 Streptomyces ossamyceticus
GCCAAGGGGGCTGAGTAAGGGGGGAGCGGCGGCCGGGAGGAGAGGATGCGGGCCGGTGTCGGACGCGGTCTAGGAGGGCGAGTCCCCCGGGTCCCAGTCGAGGAGGCGGACCTTCGCGACCGTACGTACGTGGCGGCGCATCGCGGTGGCCGCCTGCCGGGGCTCCCCGGCGGCGATGGCGTCGAGGATCGCCCGGTGCTGGGCGAGGGAACGGTCGGGGCGGCCCGGCTGGCGCAGCGACTCCGTGCGGCTCTCCGCGATCTGGTCGGCGATGGACNNCGGCGGCCGTGACCGCCGCGTGGAACAGCCGGTCGCCCTCCACGCCGTGCCCGTCCCGCTCGATCTCGCCCGCCATGTGCGCGAGCGCGTCCCGCATCGCCGTGAGGTCCTCCTCCGTGCGCCGCTCGGCGGCCAGTTCGGCGAGCTTGGTCTCCAGCGCCTCACGGGCGTCGAGGACGTCGGGCAGCCGCCGCCGGCGCTCGACCATCCGCTCCACCGGCTCGACG
>NZ_LIQX01000563.1:516-3916 GCF_001418475.1 Streptomyces ossamyceticus
ACTGGCGCAGCCGGTCGAGCACCTGCTCGTAGAGGCGCTGCTTGGTCATGGGGCGCAGGGCGTCGGTCACGGAGTCCCCCTCTCGTTCCGGAGAGTAACACCGGCACGACGACCGTGGCCCGGTGGCAAAGTGGCTGAGCCAATTCGTGCGCGACCCCTTGACGGGGCACTCCCGGGCACGCACGCTGACCCATCGAAGTGGCTCAGCCACTCATCCACTGAGCGCACCACTCATCCACTGAGCGCACCACTCAATCACTGAGCGCACCACTCGACACCGACCGAGCCACTCGACCGTCCGCCTCCATCGCCCGCGCTCCTCCCCCAGCGATTTCCCCCCACCGTTTCCCCCAGCGAGTTCCTCCGGGACCCAACGACGGGAGCCCGTATGTCCCCCGAGCTCATCTCGATCCTCGTCCTGGCCGTGGTGTTCGTCATCGCGACGACCCGCTCCGTGAACATGGGCGCCCTCGCCTTCGCCGCCGCCTTCGCGGTGGGCGAGCTGGTCGCCGACCTCGACGCGGACGGCATCTTCGCCGGCTTCCCCGGCGACCTGTTCGTCGTCCTCGTCGGCGTCACGTACCTCTTCGCCATCGCCCGCGCCAACGGCACGACCGACTGGCTGGTGCACGCCTCGATCCGGCTCGTCCGTGGCCGGGTGGCGCTCATCCCGTGGGTGATGTTCTTCCTCACGGGCACGCTCACCGCGATCGGGGCGGTCAGCCCGGCCGCCGTGGCCATCGTCGCCCCCATCGCCCTCAGCTTCGCCGCGCGCTACGGCATCAGCCCCCTCCTCATGGGCGCGATGGTCGTCCACGGCGCCCAGGGCGGCGGTTTCTCCCCCATCAGCATCTACGGCACGATCGTCAACGGCATCGTCGAACGCGAGAGGCTCCCCGGGAGCGAGATCACCCTCTTCCTGGCCTCCCTCGCCGCGAACCTCCTGATCGCGGGCGTGGTGTTCGTACTCTTCGGAGGGCTGAAGCTGTGGGCGCGGGGCGCGGGCCCTCACCTTCCCACCACCGAGGAGCGCACCCCGTCCCCGGCCGGCACCACCACCGCTTCCCCGGAACGCGACGGCACCGAAGCCACGGCCACCGGCACCGGCACCGGCACCGGCACTGGAGCCACAGCCACCGCTACGGCCACCGGCAGCGGAAGCGGCACAGGTCCCCGCCCCAGCTCCAGCACCAGCACCAGCACCAGCACCAGCACTGACGTGGAAACCCCCCGGCTCACCCCCGCCCGGAGCGCCACCCTCGGGGCCCTCCTCGCCCTGGTCGTCGCGGTCCTCGTGCTGGACCTGGACGCCGGTCTCACCGCCATCACGCTCGCGGCCGCCCTGAGCGCCGTCTGGCCGGACGACAGTCGCAAGGCCGTCAACCAGATCGCCTGGTCCACCGTCCTCCTCATCTGCGGCGTCCTCACCTACGTCGGCGTACTGGACGAGATGGGCACCATCACCTGGGCCGGCGAGGGCGTGAGCGGCATCGGCGTGCCCCTCCTCGCCGCCGTCCTGCTCTGCTACATCGGCGCCGTCGTCTCGGCCTTCGCCTCCTCCGTCGGCATCATGGGCGCCCTGATCCCCCTGGCCGTACCGTTCCTGGCCCAGGGCGAGATCGGCGCGGTCGGCATGATCGCGGCCCTCGCCATCTCCGCGACGGTGGTCGACGTCAGCCCGTTCTCCACGAACGGCGCGCTGGTGCTGGCCGCCGCGCCCGACGTCGACCGGGAGCGCTTCTTCCGCCAGCTGATGATCTACGGCGCGATCGTCGTGGCGGTGGTGCCGGCGGTGGTGTGGCTGGTACTGGTCGTGCCGGGATTCGGGTAGGCCCCCACAGACCACCCGGACCCTCAGCCCTCAGCCCTCAGTCCCCGGCCCCCCCCCCCGCCCTCGCCCCTGCCTCCCGCCTCCCGCAGCAACCAAGGAGTACGACGCGTGTCCCCCCTGTTCCCGGATCTCACCCTGCCCGTGCCGCCCGACCGCCCCGCCCTCCGCTTCGGCGACCGTTCCCTCACCTACGCCGGCCTGGCCGCCGCGGCGGGCGCCCTCGCACCCCGCCTGCGCGACGCGGGCCGCGTGGCCGTGTGGGCGACGCCGACGCTGGAGACGGCGGTCGGTGTCGTCGCCGCGCTGCTCGCCGGGGTCCCCGCGGTACCGCTCAACCCGAAGTCGGGCGACAGCGAACTCGGCCACATCGTGAAGGACAGCGCCCCCACCCTGATTCTGACGGCACCGGGCACCGAACTCCCAGCAGCACTGGGCGGCTTGGCCCGCGTGGACGTCGAGAACATCAAGGACGTCGAGGGCGTCGACACCGCCCCGGGCCGCGGAGCCCCGTACGCCGTCGAGGACGTCCCGGACACCGCCCCCGCCCTCGTCGTGTACACCTCCGGCACCACCGGCCCGCCGAAGGGCGCCGTCATCCCCCGCCGCGCCATCGCGACCACCCTGGACGCGCTGGCGGACGCCTGGCAGTGGACCGGCGACGACGTCCTCGTCCACGCCCTGCCCCTGTTCCATGTGCACGGCCTGATCCTCGGCATCCTGGGCCCGCTGCGCCGCGGCGGCTCGGTGCGCCACCTGGGCCGGTTCGGCACCGAGGGCGTGGCCCGGGAGCTGAACGCCGGCGCGACCATGCTGTTCGGCGTGCCGACGATGTACCACCGCATCGCCGAGGCCCTGCCCACCGACCCGGACCTGGCGGAGGCCCTGGCGCGGGCGCGTCTGCTCGTCTCCGGTTCGGCCGCGCTGCCCGTGCACGACCACGAACGGATCGCGGCGGCCACCGGGCGCCGGGTGATCGAGCGGTACGGCATGACGGAGACCCTTATGAACACCAGCGTCCGCGCCGACGGCGAACCCCGCGCCGGCACGGTCGGAGTCCCGCTGCCCGGAGTGGAGTTGAGGCTGGTGGAGGACGACGGCACCCCGCTCACCGCGTACGACGGGGAGTCGGTCGGCGAGATCCAGGTGCGGGGCCCGAACCTCTTCACCGAGTACCTCAACCGCCCCGACGCGACCGCCGCCGCGTTCACCGCGGACGGCTGGTTCCGCACCGGCGACATGGCGGTCCGCGACCCCGACGGCTACGTCCGCATCGTCGGCCGCAAGGCCACCGACCTCATCAAGAGCGGCGGCTACAAGATCGGCGCGGGCGAGATCGAGAACGCGCTCCTCGAACACCCGGCGGTGAAGGAGGCCGCGGTCACCGGCGCGCCCGACCCCGACCTCGGCGAGCAGGTGGTCGCCTGGATCGTCCCCGCGGACCCCGGCGCCCGCCCCACCCCCGACGAGCGGGACGAACATGTGGCCGCGAGGCTGGCTCCCCACAAGCGCCCCCGGACCGTCCACTACCTCGGTTCCCTCCCCCGCAACGACATGGGGAAGATCATGAAG